>CAKREC010000108.1 GCA_934316925.1 uncultured Eubacterium sp. | reverse complement strand
CTATAGTCATCGAATTCTATGAATGTGTTAAAACGAGATTTTAGTCCAGGATTGGACTCGAAAAATCTATTCATAGGTTCGGTGTATCCGGCAACAATCACAACCAGATCATCCCTATAATCTTCTAAAGCCTTTGTTAATTCCGTTAAGCACTCTCTTCCATAAGAATCAGAATGGTCATTTTCCGTAATACTGTAAGCCTCATCAATAAATAGAACACCACCTTTAGCTTGTTCAATTACCTTCTTAACCTTGAGTGCTGTTTGACCTTGGTAACCCGCAATAAGGTCTGTCCTCGACACTTCAACAAAATGCCCCTTTGAAAGTAAGCCAATTCTTTTGTAAATTCTACCTACAATTCTTGCAACTGTTGTTTTTCCAGTTCCGGGATTACCCGTGAATGCAAGGTGTAACGTGTTTTTTGCTGAGTGGAGATTTTTCTCCCTGCGCAACTTCTGAACCTTTTGATATACAATCAAATCTTGAACTTTACTCTTTACCTTTTCCAAGCCGATAAGTGCATCCAATTCATCTAACAACTCTTGGAGCGTTCTCGTATCGTCATCCACATCCGTGGTTGGTTTGCATATTCCCTGAATAGTGGAATAACCGTAAAATTCAATCAAACTGGAGTTAACAAGCTGTGCTGCTCGTTTAACCTCAATTTTGTATTTTGGATTATCGACAGATTCAGATATTCTTTTGAGCAAAGCAATGGTGGCCGATTTGCTGTGTTCCTCCACGATTGCTGTTGCCAATTTTGTAATTTCGCCACAAGCATCTGTAACAGCATCCAATTTAGAAGCGTTATTGATTAATGCTTGACCATACTTATCCATCATATCACCTTCATACCAGAAGCAAAATCAACTCAATTATTGCCAAGCCAGCGGCTCCTCCGGCAATCAAATATGCATATTTGATTTTTTGGGTTAATGAAGCTATTGCATTATTAGCCTCTACGATTTTAGCCTCTACATCTTCCTTGTTTTTCTGAACAGAAGCAACAATAGCTTCATTATGCTTTTCTATTTCGGTTAGCTGCCCCGAATGTTCCTTAACGGTATCCCATGTACTATCTACATCTTTCAAATGAGTCATACCGTTGATTTTTCTGATACTTTCATTCAGATTTTTTATACTATCTTCATTGGCTGAAACGCGGTCTGTGATTTTGTTATTTTCTCTTGATAACGATTCCAACTGACTTGTCTGTTCGTCATTGATACGGTCAATGTCTTTTAGGTGGAGTTCCTGTTCTTCCACCAAAGACCACAGCTTGTCCACGTCCATCAAGTGTTCAACAGAAGATACCTTTTCTACAAAAGCAATAATTTTATTTATTTCTTCCTGATTTTTTGCTGCACCTTTCTGTATCACTTCGATAGTACTGCTAATATTTTTCAAATTGCTATGTGCAGCAGCAAGAGACTCCCACATTTCATCGACATCCTGCAAATGCGTGATTTTCTCTAAGGCACTTGTAAATGCAGTGACAGACTC
>CAKREC010000107.1 GCA_934316925.1 uncultured Eubacterium sp. | reverse complement strand
TTTCTTTTCCATAATGATGATCTCCTCTTTTGGTTTCTTTTTCATAATTCCCATTTGTTCGGTGGGATATGTTAGGATTCAGTGTATAGAAAAAGTGGCTTGCTTAAAAGAGCCAGAATATGTTTTTTTTACCATGCCAGTTTCAGCAAAAAGATGTTTATGAAAAATTAAAAAATTATTGTTGAATTGTTGATTTTTGTCAGATAAAAGCGTACACTGAAATTAATATGTAAAAATGCATAAAATATGAGGAGGAAATACAATGTTAAAGAGCAAGTGGATTGCTTCTGTTCTGGCTTTGGCATTGATCGTGACCCCGGTGCAGGGCGTAACGGCAGCGGAGGCAGTAACAAAAAACGAAGTAACGGCATCAACAGAAGAAGTCAGAACTACCAGCGATGGAAATGCGGTAATGGCAGTGACGCAAGGGACTGATAGAGGTTCCGATGCTGCAGATGCAGTAGAGGGCAAACTGGATGCACCGACGGGGGTGACCTGGGATTTGCCGAACGGATTCAATATTTATCCTACATGGAATGCCGTAGAGAGCAAGAAAGATTCCGGAGTATACTATGATATGGAAATATTCTGTGACGGTGAATCGTACATGACTTTTGAATCAACAACTAACACACAGTTCTATTTTTCGACAGCAGAATTTAGGAAAAGCGGTACTTATACATTCAAAGTGCGGGCAAAGTATCAAGACAATACCACATATCCCGATGCAGCCTATGCAAGTGATTACTCGGTCAGCGAACCGCTTACGCTGCAAAAACTGACAACACCTACAGCAGCATGGGGTGAGGGCTGGCAGATTGCACTTGATGAAAGTTTGGATGAAGGACATGTCGGTTATTATAATACAGACCTTTATAAAGACGATCAGCCGACGGGGGACGTAATTTATCTGGGAGTCCGGAATGCAAAGGAAAACTGGGATCATTCCGATTTTAACCGTGTCAAAATACTGAGCCGCATTAATGAGAGTGGTGCTTATCAGTTTAAATTCAGAACGTATCCTTTGGATGTGGCGGAAGGATATACTATCAGTGCTGACTCAGACCTGAGTGCAGTTAAGAATTATGTAAGACCCGAAAAGTCTCTGCCGGCCCCCACAGTAAAACCTCATGCTACTTTGCCCGGAGTATTTGAAATTTCCAATCTGAAGGGTGCATGTGGATTCGTAGTGGATTTGTACTATGATAAGGGAACCAATGGGGCAAACTGGGACAAGGTTTCAGATGCCAGCTTGACAGCATGGTATAATCCAAACATCGACACACAATATTATGATTTTCGGAGAACTATCACAGAAGGCAGCGAATATAGAGGTCTTGGACAGTATAAGATTACAGTAAGATCTATCAGCACGGATATTGACAATGTGGCCAACAGTGTGATGTCCGGAATGTCAGAAGCTACTGTAATCAGCTCTCTGCCGCTGGACATGTCACCGGTAGATGGTTCAGAAAATAATTCTTCCAATGATCCTGTAATCACTCCGTCCACTACCGTATCCGATGAGAAGGTTGCTGAGATCAAGAACTCTTTGCAGAATATCATAAGCAATAACACCAATGCTACCGATGCGGTAGAAAGCATTAAGA
>CAKREC010000106.1 GCA_934316925.1 uncultured Eubacterium sp. | reverse complement strand
CCCCGATGGATATGTATTTCTTCCGGAATTGGTTCCTCCTCAGGGACAACATTTTCCGGAAGTACTTCCTCTGGTTTTAATACCTTTTTTCTTTTTTTAGTAGACTCCTCTTTTTTCGCTTTTTTACTATTATTCTTTTGCTTTTCTTCTTTCACATTTTCGTTGTCTTTAAATGAATAAGGGATGACCGGCTTTCTCTTTTCCGATAGTTTCGGTTCATAGGAATATTCCTCATAGTCAACGTAATCCCGTCTTGTTGCACTGTCGGCATAAAGCTGACGCAATGCAGAAAACAAAAGTTTCTGGCTGATCAGCATAAAGAACAAAACAACGACAGCAAGGATCACAATGCACGAGCCGGCTCGTCCTAAAACGCGTGCCAGCTCTACAGCGAGAAGTCCGCCAAGGAAGCCTCCTCCTCTCTGACCGGCTGCACAGACGTTGTATACTTCCCATACATTCGCCACCGGATCGTTCACCATCCACTGGATCAAGCCGCACAACCCAAGATAAAGTCCCATACTGTAATAGACTTTTGCATGTGTTTTGGGACTTTTGTTTGCCAGTAAAAGTCCGGAACACACAAAAATATAAAATGGGAAAATATATGCCATGATCCCAAACAGACCAAATAATAAATGAGATAACACTTCTCCAAATGGTCCGCAGACATGAAATACGCTGAGCAACGCTAATATGCTGAACACAATAATGATCAGAAAAGTAATCTCCCGTGTCAATGGATTTGCGGGAGTTTTTTTATTTTGTATTTTCCGGGCAGAATTTGCCGGCTTTCTCTTTGTCGTTGTTTTTTTATGATTTTTAGAATTTTTTGTTGCCATATATGACCTCTTTCACCTCAATATATCCTGTTTATTATACACGTTAATATTTAAAAGTGCAAGGATTCATAGCGAACAAATGTTTATTTCTGACACAGTTTCTGCAGCTTTTGGAACGATTGCCGGATTCCACCCACTTCGTTTACCAATCCCTGACGAACGGCCTCTTCACCAACCAGTACGGTTCCAAGATCTTTCGGAAGCATGGAGGTATTCATCATCATTTCATCCAATTTTTCTTCGCGGATGCCGGTATGTCTTGAAATAAATTGAAGAATGCGGTTTTGAATCTGCTGAAACTGAAAAAATGTCTGTGGCGTTCCCAGAACCAGACCGTTCATGCGGACCGGATGAATGATCATCGTTGCTGTTGGCGTTATAAAGGAATAATCCGTTGCAACCGCCAGCGGCACACCGATCGAATGACTGTCTCCAAGGACCAAAGAAACAGTAGGTTTGGATAACGAAGCAATCATTTCTGCCAAGGCAAGCCCACAGGAAACATCTCCTCCAATCGTATTCATTAAAAACAGCATTCCTTTTACACTGGTATCGGTTTCTGCTTTTGCTAGTAGCGGCAGAATATGTTCATATTTGGTTGTTTTTGAACCGGAAGACAGGCAATCATGTCCTTCAATTTCACCAATGATCGTAAAGATCTGAATACCATTCCAATTCACCATACCATAATCTTCAATTTGTTGTTCCATAAAAAAACTACCTCCTATCTGTGATAGAAAGTAGTTTTTCCTAAAAATATGAATTATATTCGAAATTTATTCTTCTGGAACATCTTTGATACTGAAGCTGATGCGTCCCATCTTATCTTTTCC
>CAKREC010000105.1 GCA_934316925.1 uncultured Eubacterium sp. | reverse complement strand
ATAGATTGCATAAAAACCTACAAGGTGGATGTTCCCAACTACTCGAACCGGGTGTCTGTGTTTGAGTTCAATGTATAGAGAGAGGAAAAAAATTATATGTTTGATTTTTACATTGGCTTTATTTTTCTAATTTTATTTTCATTGTTTGCCGGTTTCGCATCTGACAATGGCATATTTTTTATTTATTCGTTTCTATTCTTTTTGGCGTTACTTGCTATCTGCTTTGAGGATTTTGGTGTATGGGATTTCATTTCTGTATGTCTGGAACAAATTATATTTACATTTTCTGACCCAATAATAAAGTTGCTTATGTAAGAAATGTATCTCAGAAGATCTTCCGGCGCTGGGAAAACTGCAGCGGATTTGGGATACATAATAGGAGGCATTTATGAAGATATGTTTGATTGTTTTTTATTTTGTAGTTTGTATTATATCTTCGCTTGATACTCTTTATGGCATGAAACTTTTTGGAAAAGTTGAAGGCGATTTGTTGTTTTTGTTTTCTGTCGATGTGTTCGTTTTAATTTATTTTGTTTTGGAGGATCATGGCGTATGGGAATCTGTATCTGTATATGTATTACAGCTATTATCATAACCTTGATAGGTGCTGGCTGTTATTATTTGGAGAATCGTTCCATGCAAGATCAGGAAGCTACTATGGACTTGTGGACACAGCTCCGGGAACTTCGCAGTAAATGTAATGATCTGGAGCAACAATTAAAGGATCTGAAAGAGAGGTGTGGAGATTGAATCTTTATTATCTAAATCAGGAAGTGAATCGGCTTCGGTTGTCAGCTAAAGAAAATATGTATTCCCGTTGGAGACTGGGGGAACTACTTGCTCAGGCCGACTCTGACGGTCTACAGATCCAACAGGATAAGACTAATGGTCACATTACCATAACCGGAGGAGGCAAACATGGTACTTACTGAAGCCCGCGACTTATTTCTGAATGATCGCGAAACCTACTGCTCTGATAAAACTGTTAAGAACTATAGGAACAATCTCAGATACTTTTTTGATTTTGTTTCTGATCGGCTCCAAAAGGATCCCTCACAGATCTCTCTGGAGGAAATCGAAAAGTTGGATATAAACCAGTATTCTATCTACCTTAAAAATAAGATCCGGAATGATAACAATCCGAATTTCAAGGCAAAGGAACCCAGAAAGATCTCTGCCAGAACCCGGAAAGATTATCTGAAAGATATGAAGTGCTTCTGGATGTTTTGTATTGAGAATGGATATTGTCAATTGAATCCTTCGGAGCATTTAAAGCTTCCCAAAGCTTACGGCCGGATAGTAGAACCACTTACCGTTGACGAAGTGAATATTATTGATTCCTGTTATAGCATTAACAGTACGTATGGATGCCGGAACCTTGCCATGATCCATTGCTTACTGGATGCCGGTATGCGTCCCGGAGAAGTTGTCCGTCTGAAGATCCAGGACTTACATTTCTCTGAAGGTTATTTTGTGATCCATTTTTCAAAAGGTGGAAAAAGCAGAATTGTTCCTATGGGTCGGACTGCAAAGAAGTATCTGCAGTATTGGTTAGAAAAGCGTCCTGATTGTAGTCATGAATATGTATTCTGTGTTGAGAATGGTGATCCTCTTACCGGTAATGCTTTGAAGTGTGTGATTGATCGCTTGAAAATATCATCCGGAATTATCAGGTTGTTTCCCTATCTGCTCCGGCACACATTTGGTACCAGCTTTTGCCTTGGCGGTGGCAATCTGGAGATCCTGCGGTT
>CAKREC010000104.1 GCA_934316925.1 uncultured Eubacterium sp. | reverse complement strand
ATAATTTTTGCTTGTTAATAACGTGATAATGCCATTGTACCAACAGCTCCTTTACTTTTAAGATTAAATGTTTGTGATGTAATTAAAACACCCGAATCTTCGAGAATCCACTCGATTTCACATACTCGATAGTCCATATCCCATGTGGTTGCTACAATATCAATCGAATTTACTTCCAAACTAGCAACCCTATCCTCTAAGGTTTGGTTTGGCTTCGGCTCAGGCATATTTAAAACATCATAAATGATTGTGATACTATCGTCTGTTTCTTCATAACCAACAATAGATAAACTTTGTAAATCTTTGTCATATTTTGGTTTTTCGTCTACAACAACCTTAAATCCTTGTTGAGTCATAGCTTCAATATCTTTATTAAAGTTGGTAATCAGTTCTCCATTATTGCAAAAGTAATAATCTTTTGCATAAATCAGTTTTTCACCAACTAATATAGCGTACTTCATTTTATTTCTCCTTTCTAATATTAATTATCAGTAGCTATTTCACCATCGAAGTATGGTGCAATAGTGTCACTTGACGTTGTGATATAAGTTGTTCCATCAAAAGATGTAATGTTGTCAAGATTCTTCCCATTCTCGTCCACTATTAAAAAATTAACATTTTTAAATATTTCAGAAGTTAAAACCGACCCATCGTTTCCAATGCGTTGAATTACTTGACTATTTAATAGACTTAATTCATCATACACATCTTCATTGGAACGAAGTATAACTTCTTCATTGCACGATAAAACAATCTTTTCAATATTATTTGGTTCATTATCTTTTTTCAATCTAACAACATTGAGTCTTGTTGAATCAACAGATATTGTTATTTTATATCCATTGCTAGGAATAGTTATTGCTGTATCAGACTTATTGTTAGCTGTAAACCCGTAAGATACAATACTGTTACTCTTATCAACAATATTATAAGTCATTCTGCCACCATTGCCCGATGTGACAAAATTGTTCATCTTGTTGATACCGCTGTAAATATAGGTGCATAACGGTTCTACTTCTCTTGTGAATATCCCTATATTTTGTGAAGTATCTGCTATCGCTCCTGTGTAGCCGTTTACATATTTGTTTTTTACTATATTTGATTCGGTTATTGTTATTTCTGTTGTATTCGAAATTTTTAACATTGGATTAACAACACTTGTTGATTCTTGAGCTGACGAAGTTCCGTCCGTGATAAAAATATCACTATATTTAACACTGGCATTATAACGACCTGTATATAACAACAATCCAGCATTCGGATAATTAGATGTTGGTTTATATGAAAAATTTATCGTTGAACCACTTACTTTACTTTGTAAAAGTTCCGAGCCTGACCACGTATAATCAGCAAGTATAGCAACACCACCCGAATCATTATTGGTTTTGCAACTGATTGTATATGTTTTGTTTGCTTCCAACGAAATCTTGAATGCGACAAACCATTCCCCAGTTACAGTAACAGTGTTTCCACTTATTTCGTGCGTTGTGTTGTCAAAATTTGTTACACTTCCGTTTATGTTAAAAAGGTTGGTTGTTGATGGATTTGTTGTTGTTTTTCCTTTTAAAATTGCATTTTTCATAGTAGCTTTCACTGTATTTTTTGCACTAATAATAGCTCCAACGTATCTTACATAACCGTATGAATTTGCGTTATTTTTATTGAATAATAATTTTCTGCTCATTCAAATTTCACCTCTTATTCGTAGCAAATAACACCAGCTAACCACTCATCAACAACATATGTGAAAATTATTTCATAAGTGTGACCAGATGTAATAGATGGGAT
>CAKREC010000103.1 GCA_934316925.1 uncultured Eubacterium sp. | reverse complement strand
GAGCGGAGCCGGAACGGTGTATCGCAATATGCTTGAATCTCTGCACGACGGCTATTTCGGATCAACAAATCTGTTGATTCTTTTAACATGTCATGGAGGCGACCGCTACTCACCATTCGCTTCTGAAACTTCTATATCAAGTTGCTTTTTGAGCAAGGGAGTGCGAAACGTTTTCGCCTTCCAAGGCTCTGTCCCAAGCGATGTCGCAAAGAATTTTGAAGAAGTATTATATAATAGAATATATACAGATACCAGCAGTTCGCAGACAAGCATATATAATCTTATTAAAGACGCAGTTGATGATTCAGCAGATGATGTAAGAGATTATTCCATAAGTGCATTAAATTATCCCGATATCAGATTAACGTATGGAAAGGAAAACGAGACATGAAATTGATTCAAAAAAACTCCACAATAAAATTCGTAGTAATCATTATTGTTGTTGCGCTCACAACCTTATCACTCTTTTCTTGCCACAACGAAAAGTCATTTTACGACAAGGCGTATGAGCAGCTCATGAATGCGAAAGACGATTCATATACCGTAATTAACGGCGGTGGATTCAACGACGGTTCTGTTACAGTGTCAAGCAGGGAAAATGCGATTGCCGCTTTCAAAAAAGTACCTGAGGACTTTCTGGAAAAACGTGCGGCTGCATATGCCGAAAAGCATCCCGTTTCTTCCTCGATAGAGTATCAGCTCGAAGGGCAAACGCAGACACTTGAATTTGAGAAAGTAAGATGCAACGAGCCTGCACTCAAAGCATACTGTTTCAAAAACAAACATGTCCGTGTCTCTTATGAGCCGGAAACAATGAATATGTTGTCTTTTATACTTTATACAGGCAATGGAGGTCCCGTTGATGAAGTGATTCGCCGAAACAAAGAAAACAATTTCAAAATCGTTTCGACTCACGACGAGGCGATTGAATACGCCAAAGCCCAGCTAACCGAAACTTACGGAATCGACCTTGATGGGTACATAATGATAGGTGCATATCTTGTAAGCCCGGATACATACTCGATTAAATATGATCAAATCTATAATGGGATTTTCATATCCATAATAGCCGTCGATGTAAATATGTACTATGGAATAACATGGTTACAAGCTAAATCATACAAAGCGGACGCCATCGAGCTGTATAAATCATGCGTTGACTACGCTACAACCGAAAAGGCGCGTGAACAGGCGATCCAAACGCTTATTGCCGACGCAAAAAAAGACGATCAGATCGCCGAAATAAAAAATGTGCAGCCTTTTGACAGCGGCTTTGCGGAATACATTGATGAAAAAGGCAATCAATCCTACCATCATCCGACATATGGTCGCATCACTTATATTAAAGAAATCGACAGACTTGCGGTCGCGCTTTATTACTCCTACACCGCCGTGATGAAGGACGGCAGTGAAAAGCAGGGCGCAAACGCCATAGATGTGATAATCCCGATAGATTGGGCGGAGGTTTACGGAGACAAATATCTGCTTGAAGAAAAAGCCGAAGCCTGACAACGGTTTGAAAAAATATTAACGACAGGAAAGGAACAAAACCATGAAACGCATATCATTATTTTCAGCACTATTGATTTTATTAATGTTTTTAGCTTCATGCAACGCTGTTTCCCGGACTGATCCCGAAAAAGGCAATACCGATGCGATAAGCCTTGAAGAGGGTGGCTTTGATATCGGTGAAAAGGATGTCAGCACCACCATGAACAAAAGAATCATTGATTTCACGATTAATGATATCATTCTCCTCGAAGAACTCAAAACCGCCGAAGGAACTATTGCTGCGGAATATGTA
>CAKREC010000102.1 GCA_934316925.1 uncultured Eubacterium sp. | reverse complement strand
ATGCCAAATGAAAGAATGTTCCGGTTTACAAAATCTTATATGGAGCATGAGATTGTACGAGGCATAAAGGAAACAGGTGTAAGGGTAACTATTCAGTACCCTATTAAGTACATCTTGATTTTTCGGCAAAACAGAGAAAATAAAATTTCTGTTTCGTCATCGTTTTAGTGTAAAATGCGGATAATTTTTCAGTTTGGCTGCCAGGTACTTTGGGGTTGTGGATTACTGAAACATAACTCCTTAGTTTTATCAAGATAACAGCATTTTTGTGAATTTTATCCGGGTGTTATCAGCATTTAATCTCTGACTTTTTAGGGTTATCCACCGTCATTTTGACAATATGCCAAAATCTTACGATTCGCTTTTTATCCCATTTTCTGTTAAAATAGAAGTATCAAATTTTAACGGAAGAAGGTGATCTGATTGACAAAAGATGAAATGAATAAGCAGTTATTACAGCAGGTTCATTCCTTAACAGCAACTGTAGATTCCCTGAATGCTACAATCAATGCGCAAACACAGTTAATCGCTCAGCTCAATCAGACAATACAGGAACTGAAGGAACAGCTTAATAAGAACTCCCAAAACAGTTCCAAACCACCTTCAAGTGATGGCTATAAAAAACCTGCGCCTAAGAGCCTGCGCAAACTATCCGGCAAAAAGGTCGGTGGACAGAACGGACATCCGGGGACACATCTGGTGGTAATAACAGCTCCGAATGAAATCGTCAAACATATGCCATCCGCATGTGAAGGCTGCCTGCATTATCGGATGTGCAAAGGTACTACCTGTATTGCTGAAAACGACATGTCATTGATGCTGTCGTTACAGTCAATGTTACGGAGCATCAGTCATTGGAAATCCCAATCTGTATGCTGCACGGGGATACCCGCAGAGGTGCTTTTCCTTCTGACGTAAAAGCAGCCGTACAGTATGGCGAAAACCTACAGGCATTATCTGTGGCATTAAATACCGTGGATGCAGTCAGCATTAAACGCACCCATGAGATTCTTTCCGGAGTATTTAACATTCCGATTGCAACAGGCACGATCAGCAGCATGGTAAAAAGATGCGCAGACAGTCTGGGAGATACAGTAAGTAAGATCAAGGATAAAATGATCGGTTCTGCGCTTGGACACTTCGATGAAACCGGAACCAGAGTGGATAAAAAACTCTGGTGGGTTCATGATGCCTCAAACGGTGAATACACCTATCTTGATATCAGTCCCAAGCGTGGAACGGCAGGTATGGAGCAATGCGGCGTTCTTTCGGAATTCAAGGGAATTGCCATGCATGACTGCCGGGCTTCCTACTGGAATTATCCGGATATCCAGCATGCTGTCTGCTGTGCCCATCTACTCCGTGAATTAACGGGGATTGATGAAAATCATCCTGAGCAGAAGTGGGCATCTGCATTTATAGACCTTTTACTGGAAATGAAAAAGGTCAAAGACAAAGCTGAATAGTTACGCCAAAGGTTATGCTACAGATTGCCTAAATTTTGCTAAGAAAATTGCAGAAGAGAATCATTGCTACAAGATGATGCTACTTACAGGTTCAAAGGAAGAAAGTACATTGAATTTCTATCGAAATGCCGGTTATAACAGTTCTGACAAGACTGCATTTATATAGTGGATTGATATATGAAATATGTATACACCTAAATCATTGGGGCAGAAAGTGAGTGTTTGAGTTATGACAGGAAAGTTAAGAAATATGACGTCAATTTACTTATTAAAGGATGATAAAGTACTGCTCTTATTCAGAAAGGGCGGAAGAGTTGTAAGTGATGTATGGACAGGTT
>CAKREC010000101.1 GCA_934316925.1 uncultured Eubacterium sp. | reverse complement strand
TCAGGTACCCAGTTTCCGTAGTTCACGTTTTTGTTCATAACTAATCCTCCTACTTGTTTTCTGAATATAACAAAAGTTATATTTGTTATTTTTTATAAAAGAAAATGCCCACCGCATTAACGGTGAGCATCCTTCTCGCTCTTAAAATATGCAATTAAACCCTGCGTTCCGGCATCGGCGTGAATACCGATGGCTTTCGTCAGGAACAGGCGGTGTTCCATATCATAATCTCCTTTGATCAATTCCAGAAATCCGTGTAACCTCATGGATGTCAGAATCCGTAGTAATTCCTTATCGGGCACATAGCCTAGTTGTTTTTCGTAATAGCTCTGAAAGGCGGTGAACATATTATGAAAGACTACATCCCGGAAGGATTCGTATTTGCTGCCGGAGCATTTCTCCAGCACCAGCTCACATTCCTGCCTGTGCGCACAGATATATTCCATGATCTCGCGTTCATTCTGCTCTGCGGTTTCAGGATGTTCCTGCTCTCTTTTGGCTATTTGCTGCATCATTTTCTGATACTCGGCAATCAGGGGATCCAGGATTGCCCCCAACAGAGCCTCTTTATTTTCAAAAGAGAAATAAAAAGCCCCGGTAGTAACTCCGGCCCGTTTGCAGATATCCCGGAGGTTTGCCCCAGCGTAGCCTTTTTCCAGAAATTCTTCCCTGCCGCAGCGGATTAAGTTTTCTTCCGTGATTTTCTTACGATCTGTCTCCATAACAATTGTTATATTAGCATAGACTAACTCGTGGGTCAAGAAGGAAACTTCAGGTAAAATATTTTTGATTTTCGCAAAAATCTCTGCAAAAACATTTTGGTTTATTGTGATTATAAGATATAATAAAAATAGTAGCAGGAAAACTAAGATAGTGATATATAGCGGGGAAATGAATATGGACAAAGACCCATTTAAAGAATATCTGAGAGAATCCGAACCGAATAAAGCAACAAAAGGGTATGTGTGGAGCACGGCGGTTGGACTTCAGGCAGTAGATGGTCTGAAACCCTCGCAATATCTGATTGACACTGCAATTCAAAATATTGAAGGTAAGATCACGCTAAAAGAGGCACAGAGTCTTATAGAAAGCTATTACAATGAGAGACCTGTCCGTGTATCAGATAATGAACGCACGGAAGAAGCAGATAAAGTTTCCAGCCGTATTGCGGAGCTCCTTTCCGAAACGGCGTTTTCCTTTTCACCGAATGAGTATATAGCTATTCATCGTAAGCTTTTTCGTGGAATATATAAGCATGCCGGAAAAATAAGAGATTATAATATTACGAAGAAAGAATGGGTGCTTGATGGCGCAACGGTCATATATGGGAGTGCTTCAGAACTGCGTGCTACGTTGGAATATGATTTTTCGCAGGAAAAAGCTTTTAGTTATAAAGGACTTTCGATAGAAGAGAGCATTCATCATCTGGCTTTGTTTGTATCAAGGCTTTGGCAAATTCACATTTTTGGTGAGGGAAACACAAGAACCACAGCGGTTTTTTTCATAAAATATTTGAGAACACTTGGTTTTTTTGCAACAAATGATATTTTTGCGGAAAATGCATGGTATTTCAGAAATGCACTTGTCAGAGCCAATTATACGAATTTACAAAAAGGAATTCATGAGACAACGGAATATTTGGAACTCTTCCTCAGAAATATGCTTTTAAATGAACACAACGAGCTGCACAATCGAAATATGCATATCAGTGGACTTTTAAAGGATACAAAAGTGGACATTGGAACTTCAAAAGTGGACATTGGAACTCAAAAAATGGACATTGAAACATCAAAAGTGGACATTGAAACAAGATTGGCTGAAAAAACGCTGAATTTTTCAACAAAAACAATTATGCATATCCGTGTATTATATGAAAAATTCGGAGATTGTCAGTTTTTTGGCAGAGGAGAGGTTATGGAATTGCTTGGGCTGAAAAGTTCAGGCGCTTCTAAAATAATATCCAATATGGTACAGGCTGATATAATCGAACCGGTATCCGGGCATGGAAAAGGAAAATA
>CAKREC010000100.1 GCA_934316925.1 uncultured Eubacterium sp. | reverse complement strand
CTCCACGGGGTAAAAGGTCTCCCGCTCCACCAGCCAGTCCAGCAGTTTGATGGCATCGCCACCCTGATTTGCAAAATCTCCCAGGTCATGGTCGAGATCCAGCACCTCGATCTCGATGCCGTTTCGCTCCGCCTCCCGGATCAGTGTCTTGGCTTCATTCACGGATCTGGCGCTCTCATATCCCCACGGTGCCGGGCGGAGATCATCTAACCAGATTTTCATTGTTTCACGCTCCTTTTCATTAATCCAGGCTTTTCAGATATGCTTTGATCATAAATGCACAAAAATAAGGAAATGTATAAATATTATTTGCATATCCAATATTAAAATCTCCAAGTTTTATTCCATGTTTGATATCGCTGTAATTCTCATTTTTTATCAGTGCTGCCAGAGACTTTGATCTGTCATTGTTGGATTTTACCTCGACCGGAATCAACTCATCTCGGGTTCTTACAAAAAAATCCTCTTCCAGTGTAGAATTATCTTTTTTATAATAAAATAATCCCAAGCCCTGTTTCACAAATGCTTCTGCTACAAAATTCTCGTAAAGAGCCCCCTTATATACACCTAGGTTCTTATTTACTCTCAAATCTTCCTGTGCTTCCTCATCCAGTGCAGATATCAACAGTCCGGTATCCGGATAATATAATTTATATTTGCTCTCATCAATGTTTCCCTTCAACGGTAATTCCGGGAAAATCAGGCAATTGCATTCCGTAATAACTCCGGCATCTATCAGCCATTCAATACAGCCGGTATACTCTCTGGATCTGGCGTTTTTCTCGATTTTACTAAATTGAAACTTCTTATTTTCTTTTGCCAGTTGTGCAGGAACGCTTCTATACACACTCATTATTTTCGCCTGATCCAGCCCTTCCGCATACTTTCTGACATCTTCCTCATAGTCCATTCGAATCTGCCTCTGTATTTCCAATGAACCTGAAAATGTACCGGTCTCGATATAACCTCTTACTACCTCTGGCATTCCTCCCAGCACACAATAATCCAAAAACAAAGTCTTATATACATTCAGTTCCGTTTCACTAAACGGTTCCAGTTTAATCATATGCTTTAAAATATTGTCTATCTGTTCTCCCCGGTATCCCTTTGCTAATAGGAATTCTTCGAAGTCCATAGAAAACATTTCGTAATCTGTCTTATTTCCCACACTGTTGCTATGAATCTTTTTATAATTGATTCCAAGCATGGAACCGCTGCAGATAACATCAAATCTTCCATCCTGGCGAAATGCTTTCAAAGTCGTTGCAATGTCCGGATATTCCTGAATCTCATCAAATACTATAATTGTTTCCCCCGGAGTAAAACGGAGAGCAGGGTTTGCCAGTGATATATTTTTTGTCACGGTATCTACATCATAGCCATCACTTGCTATGGTTCGATATTTTCTATCAAGTACAAAATTTATATATACAACATTGTTATACTGCTCTTTCGCAAAATGTAAAATCGATTCTGTCTTTCCAATCTGTCTCGCACCTTTTACGATCAAAGGTTTATGCGCTGTATCATTTTTCCATTGAATGAGAAAATCATCTATTTTTCTTTTAAAATACATAACACACCTCCTCGTTTCAGTTTATCACAAAAAAATAGCCCATTCAATGCCGTATTTCACATTTCATGAGCCATCTTTTTGTGTTTTATCACATTTTATGAGAATTATTTTTCTAAGAATATCACTGTCGCTTTTCTTTTCAGCATAAAGCACCTCAAATCAACATATTCTATTACGTTTAGTGTTTTCAATCAACATTTTGTAATGCAAAAATGTACTCTTCATCAACATTTTTTCCAAATCTTATTTTTTTATCCGCTTCCATTCCTGCAAGCTGTCGATCTCGGTCCCGCAATACTCACACACGCCTTTGGTCACATCTATATTGGCGTCGCATTTGGGGCATTTGATCACTTGGATCCCGCTGTCCAGGGTCATGACTCTGTCGTTGTGGCTGAGGGAGAAGGTATCCTTCTGATATGCGGATGTGATCCGGTCACCTCGCAGATACACCAGTCTTACCTTCAGCTCCACATCCACGCACAGTATGCCGTTCTCCACATGCTCCTGCAGCCCGGTATAGTCCATAATGTCGT
>CAKREC010000099.1 GCA_934316925.1 uncultured Eubacterium sp. | reverse complement strand
GAAGTAAAGCATGCGATGCTTTTCTCTGGAATGCACGATGAGCTCTTACCAACACCTACCGGTTTGTTGCGAATTTCCTGCTCGGCTTTTTTATCGAGAGTATACTTACTTTCTTTACCAACAAACTCTGCGTCAAGTCTTTCCTGCGTTTGAACACGAAGATTCTCCATCATGCCAGCCAGCACGATAATAACTCTATAGCCTGCATCTGAAGCCTTATTGCAAATGGCAGTATATGTAGCCGTTTTTCCAGACTGGACATCTCCCAACAACAATCCGCGTCGCTGAAAGGGGCGCGCTGGATCCTTGGGGTTACCCAGGTCGTCCATGATTTCGTCAGTCGTTTGATTAAGCCTGTTAACAACCTCAATGCCCCAATGCTTTACATTCTTTAAATAAGTTTTATAACGGTTCCAGTAATATCCGTCGTTTTCTTGTATATAATACCAAGAATGATGCTCTGCGTCGTGTCCTCGCAATGTTGTAGCCACACCAATTCTGTGGAGAATATTTGTTGCCAGTTCTCTCTTTACACGAATATACTCTTCATCGGAAATAGGATATAGCTGAGCAAACAAAACGCGAAAGGTGTCCGCTTTCTCATTGATTTGTTCAAGCGTGGGTAAATCATCTCCAAATTCACTATTGATAGCTGTGGTAACTTGATCAATTAAAATCTTCATATTATTGGTCATATTATTTCGCCTCTTTTCATGACGTTATCAATTTCATCTATGTAATTGCAGAATGGTTCTGTTATCAAAAGTTCTCTAATAAAGCCAAACTTATCGTCACCAGAATATGTAGATACAACTTCCTTAAAAAGATTGATAACCTCGGCACTGTTGTTCTCACTTTCATTATTCATTTTTTCATCGCTTGTCAAGTCAATGTACAGTGAATTGATTGGAAGGGACATCCCAATTTGCTTTAGTAAAATTTCAATTCTAGCCTTTATTTCTGGGCATATAGATACGATACTCTTCACCAACGGATGATCAGGATTAACCTCATATAGCACACTTCCGTCCCTTGTAGTTAGGCGGTTCCAAACATGAACAATGTCGTCACTTGTCTCCTTTTTGCCCCGATATGTCCAAGTGCGTTTACTGCCTTCCGAAATTCTTTGAATTAAAACAGAAAGATTTCTTTTTACTTCTTCTGGGGGCATCGCGGTTGATTTCTTGATATCAAGAGACCAAAGGTCATCAAGAGAATTAGGTATGTCAACCTGTACTCGAGCGAGTTTAGACAAATCTCCTTGCCTCATAAGTCTAAACCAGTTGCCCCAGACCAAAAGTCGTTTATTTCTATACACATAAAACCCTTGGTTTTTGCGCAACCCATCCTTTCCGCCCAGTGCCTTAAGTTCCTTTTGAGTTAGCTTAGATGTGTGAGGAAGAATATAGGGCCTTACAATAACCTTTTGGCCGCGAACGATTATAGTTTCGTCGTCCATAAGTTGAATACTCTTCTTAGAGAGGAATGGGTCCTGCGGCTGGATGCTTTGTTCATTCATGCGTATATCTAATTTTTTTATCCCGGATTCGCCACTTAAATACCTGTGAAAAACAAGCGAAAGATGCTCACGAATAAGCGTCATTTTTCGGGCAAACGCTTCTGCAATATCATTTTCGCCAACAGCAAACTTGTCGAGATCTTGCCAAATGACAAGGGTTCCACTTTCACTTTCGTTAAGCTTTTTAAATCCTGGATATTTTTCCGCTTCTTCATCATTCAGCAAAACTAGCGACCACGATTCAACTTGCTGGATATAGTTTAAATTCCACTGTGCACCGGACAGACTGCCTGATTTTTTAGTTAAAACAGTGAGAATTCTACACTGCGATAAAGATGCAGTTTTCATTCCAAGACCATATCGGCCCAAATCATGCTCATCGCGGGTTTCAAGTGGGTTACGGCTACCGTACTGCATGGCAACAATAAGTTCATCTGCAGTCATTCCCCTACCGTCATCAAGAATGGATATATATGATTCTCCGATAGGGAAAAAATCAATGTCGACACGTCCTGCAGAGGCTGCAACACTATTATCAATTATGTCAGCAATGGCCGCTTCTATTGAATATCCAATGGCTCTTGTTGATTCCATAAGTGTTGGTGCATATGGCGGTAATTCAACTGCTCTCATAAAACATCTCCGTAAA
>CAKREC010000098.1 GCA_934316925.1 uncultured Eubacterium sp. | reverse complement strand
CTTAACTTTGTCTCCAAGGGTAAGTTCATCTTCTACATGATTAATGCGGCGTTTTGCAATATTAGAAATATGAACCATGCCTTCTTTTCCAGGAGCAAACTCGATGAATGCACCAAAGTCTTTGATGCTTACAACAGTACCTTCTAAGATCTGACCTTTTTCGAAGTCAGTAACAATGATCTGGATCAAACGAAGTGCTTCATCCATAGCATCTTTGTCGGTGCCACATACAGAAACCGCACCATCATCAGTAATGTCAATCTTAACACCGGTACGCTCGATCAGTGCATTGATCGTCTTGCCGCGCTGTCCTACTACTTCACCAATCTTAGCCGGATCGATCATGATCTGTTTGATCTTTGGTGCATACGCACTAACTTCTGCTCTTGGTTTATCAATTGCTTTGAGCATAACTTCGTCAAGGATATATTCTCTTGCTTCTTTTGTACGATAAATAGCCTGCTCAACAATCTCTCTTGTCAAACCATGGATCTTGATATCCATCTGGATCGCTGTGATACCTTTATGAGTACCAGCTACTTTAAAGTCCATATCTCCAAAGAAATCTTCCAAGCCCTGAATGTCGGTAAGGATCAGATAATCATCATCCGTTTCACCGGTAACAAGTCCTACCGAAATACCGGCAACTGGTGCTTTGATCGGTACACCGGCTGCCATCAATGATAAGGTTGATGCACAAATACTTCCCTGTGAAGTAGAACCATTGGACTCTAAGATCTCAGAAACCGTGCGGATCGTATATGGGAACTCTTCCTCGCTTGGAATAACAGGAAGAAGGGCGCGCTCTGCAAGGGCTCCATGACCAATCTCACGACGTCCCGGTCCACGGGATGGTCTTGTCTCACCAACTGACCATGATGGGAAGTTGTAATGGTGAATGTAACGCTTGCTGGTCTTATTCTCATCCAATCCGTCTAATTTCTGTTTTTCAGACAGTGGAGCCAGTGTTGTAATGTTCAATACCTGTGTCTGTCCACGAGAGAACAAACCGGAACCATGTACCGTAGGAAGTACATCTACTTCAGCGTGTAATGGACGGATCTGTTTAATCTCACGGCCATCCGGACGTTTCTGATCTTTCAGGATCATCTTACGTACTGTCATCTTCTGGAATTTGTATACCGCATCGTCAATATAACCTAACCAGTCTTCGTGGTCTTCGGCATAACGCTCTTCCAAAGAATCTTTGATCTTGCGGATATTTTCTTCACGGACCTGTTTTACATCAGTAAATACAGCCTCTTCCATCGCTTCCGGAGTGATAAAATCTACCATATCCTGATACATATCCGATGGAATCTCAAAATGCTCATATTCATGTTTTGCTTTTCCACATTCAGCTACGATCTTATCGAAAAATTCAATGATCTCGCCATTGATCTTGTGTGCGCCGTAAATCGCTTCGATCATAACTTCTTCTGACACTTCATTGGCGCCTGCTTCGATCATGATAACTTTATCTCTTGTTGATGCTACGGTCAGTGACAGATCGGAAACTTCACGTTCTGCACTTGTTGGGTTATATACGAGTTTGCCATCTACAAGACCTACCTGTGTAGCTGCTGTTGGTCCATCGAATGGAATGTCAGAAATACATGTTGCCAGAGCAGAACCAAGCATGGCTACTAACTCAGGTGCACAATCCTGATCTACATCCATAACAACATTTTCAAGTGTAACATCGTTTCGATAATCTTTTGGGAACAATGGACGCATTGGACGGTCGATCACACGACAAGTCAAAATAGAATTGTCCGATGGTTTCCCTTCTCTTCTGGTAAAGCCTCCAGGAATACGTCCAACGGAATACATCTTTTCATGATATTCAACGCTAAGTGGGAAGAAATCAATTCCTTCTCTTGGTTTTTCCGAAGCGGTAGCGGTAGATAAAACAACGGTATCGCCATATCGCATGAATGCAGCTCCATTTGCCTGTGCTGCAACTCGGCCGATATCAACAGATAATGTTCTGCCAGCCAGCTCCATACTAAATGTTTTGTACATAATCTTTCTCCTTATTCTTTCGAGACACCGAAACATCTGAAAAAGCCACAGCCTTCTATGTCCTTTTCAGAAGTCTCGGTTCGATCTCGTTATTTCACATTCTCTTTTATTATACATGAAGAACATATAAAAATCAAATTTTTGACCATATAATATTTATTTCTTCGCAGGATAACTAATGC
>CAKREC010000097.1 GCA_934316925.1 uncultured Eubacterium sp. | reverse complement strand
TATCAACACCTCGTCGAACAGTGGGTAGAAGACATAGTTCGATTCAATATGAAACCAATTATCGGTTATAGCAGCTCACCGCAAAAAGATTGGAAGCAAAGATTATCGAAGGCTGTCCGTGACCAAAAACTCCGTGCTGATAAGAGTTTCTTCTGCTTTGTGTGTACCAATGCTACATTTACAAATGATTATGTGCAGGAGCAGATAAGCAAAATACATATGCCAGTATTGTTAGTCGTAGATGAGGCGCACAACTTTGGAGCTGCTTCATATGCGAGGCTACTGGATGAGCGCTTTACATATAGACTCGCTCTTTCGGCTACATTGGAACGGCATCGTGATGAAGAGGGTACGGCGCTCCTATATTCCTTCTTTGGGAAAAAATGCATTGAATATTCTTGGGAACGCGCCATTGCAGAAGATAAGCTGACACCCTACAAGTATTATCCTGTTGTTGTTCACTTAAACGATGATGAGCTGGCTGCATATGAACAGTTATCGTATGAAATGTCGAAATGTGTCATCAAGGGGAAGAATGGTAAATTCAAACTAAACAAACACGGAGAAATCTTGGCTCTTCGTCGTGCAAGGATTGTTGCTGGCGCATCTGAAAAATTAGATGCATTGAGAGAAGAAATTAAGCCGTATATTCATGACAACAATATTCTCGTGTACTGTGGTGCGACCAATGTATTAGATGAAAACGCTGATTTTTCATCATCGGATGCTGGCGATATTCGGCAAATTGAGGCGGTAACTCGGATTTTAGGAAATGAGTTTGGAATGGCAGTTGCGCAGTTTACCTCGAAAGAAAATATGGAGACTCGGGCATCCATAAAAGAGCAATTTCAGCGTGGGGACAGACTGCAAGCGATAGTTGCAATTAAATGTTTGGATGAAGGCGTAAATATTCCAGGTATCAGGACAGCCTTCATACTGGCGAGTACAACAAATCCAAAAGAGTATATTCAGCGTCGCGGTCGTGTCCTTAGAAAACGAGCTGATTAGCATCAAAGAATTTGGACGCTTATCCCACAACTCAATGGAAGCGAACAACTTGATCAGGGATATTCAGGACGCATATCATATCACCGATGAAGAATCGGAGGAAGGCGGATTCGATTATGGAGCAGATTACAGTTAACGAGAAGGCTGTTGAGCGTCTGAAACGCAAAATTATCCTTCAAGAAAATCAGAACTTAAAGCAAAGGACTATGACCGATCAACAAATGGTTACATGGATAAAAAAGCAGATTGAGGAGGAAGCGCAATGTTACTCGAATCAATAACGCTGGAAAATTTCAGGCAATTTCGTCATGAATCTATAGACTTTGCTCAGGGTGAAAATGGGAAGAATGTAACCATTATCATTGGCGAAAATGGTACGGGCAAGACTACTTTCGCACAAGCTTTCTTCTGGTGTATGTATGGTGAAACTGAGTTTTCCGACAAGAATATGCTCAACAAACTTGTCGCAAATGAAATGAAACCCAGCCAAGAAAGTAAAGTTCAGGTTACATTGAAGCTGCGTCACGGTAATGTGAGCTACACTCTTATGCGCGAACAGACTTATCGCAAAGATTACTCCAATCGCGTTAAAGGTGATAACACTGTGTTTGATATTGCTATCAAGGATGCAACTGGCAATACCTCCTATGTTAAGAAAGCGCAGTGCGAAAGTGAAGTCAAGGGTATTCTCCCCAAAGAACTGTCCAGATATTTTTTCTTCGACGGTGAAAGAATTGAGAAGATGAGCAAGGACATTTCCACCGGCAAAAAAGCGACTGACTTTGCTGATGCTGTTAAGGGCTTACTCGGCTTGAACGCCATGTACAGTGCAATTCAACATTTTAACCCAAAATCCAAATTGAGTGTTATTGGTAGCTATGAAAGTAGTTATGACTCTCATAGCAACTCAAAAATTCAAGATTATACAAAAACAATCGAGCGCTGCAAGGAGGAGATCGCAAAGATAGAATCACGACTTGAAGAGCTTGAAACGCAAATCGAGCAAGCCAGAGAACGTAAAACGGAAAAAACCGAAGAAATTAAGCAGTATGCAGAAGGCGAAGAATTACAACAGCAGAAGGAAAAACTCTTACAAAAGATTGCAAGAGCAAAAGAATCCAGAGCCAATGTCGTAAAAGCAATTTGCAAGGATTTTAATACTGGAATGAGTTCCTTCTTCTCTACGGCACTCATGTATCGTTCCCTTGAATTTCTTTCAGACAAGGAC
>CAKREC010000096.1 GCA_934316925.1 uncultured Eubacterium sp. | reverse complement strand
GATTTATGATATTTTAGTTGAAGACACCAGGGAGCAGGATTTTCATGTTGGAGATATTTATGTTGGCAAGATTCAGAATATCGTAGATAACATTGATGCTGCATTTGTCGAAATATCAAAAAATACGGTATGCTATATGAATATCGCGAAGTGTCCATCCAAAAAACTTCATTGTGGACAGGAGATTATCGTTCAGGTAAAAAAAACAGCCGTAAAAACAAAGCAGGCGGTTGTCTCTGACACGCTGGAACTGGCTGGCAGATATGTTGTGATCGATGCCTCCGGAACAGGGACACATATTTCAAAAAAAATAACAGATGAATCCAGCCTGGATCGGTTGCAGCATTTAGCAGATCAAATTGATTTTTGCCCTTATGCCGTTATTTTTCGTACCAACGCCATGGATGCAGACGATGAAGTGATCCTGGATGAGATCCAACGCCTTTGCAAAGAGCTGTCCGAGATACAAAAAAAAGGAGCCACAAGAAAAGCATACAGTGTCTTACACCAGAGCGACCCTTTTTACATGGAATATATCAATGGGTGTCAGACCGATCATTATGATCGTATTATTACAGATGACGCATCGATTTATGATTCACTGAAAAAAGCAGATATCCCGGGAGCAGAATTTTATTCCGATGTGCAATATCCACTTGATTCACTATTGGGCCTATCCAATAAAATAAAAAAAATGATGGACAAAAGAGTCTGGCTTAAAAGTGGGGGAAATATCATCATCGAGCCAACCGAAGCGCTTACCGTGATCGATGTTAATACCGGCAAAGCAATCCAGGGAAAACGGCAGCGGGAAACGACATTTTATAAGATCAACGTGGAAGCTGCGATAGAAGCCGCCCGGCAGATCCGCGCCAGAAATATCAGTGGAATTATTCTGATCGACTTTATTGATATGCAGGATAAAGAAAATGAAGAAAAACTTATGGCACTATTTCGAGAGGAACTAAAAAAGGACAAGATCAAAACGACGGTTATCGATATTACCAAACTGGGATTACTCGAACTGACCCGTATGAAAAAAAATCCGCCGCTATGGGAAATGCTGGAATAAAATATGAAGAAAGAGTATTGACAAAACAGCGTTAGTGATGCTATACTGTCAAGGTGTGCCGCACAACGAGGTTAAGATTCTGCCTATTTACAGGCAGGCACCGTAGTTGGCGAGTAAAATTATAGGAGGTGCTATATGTACGCAATTATAGCAACCGGTGGTAAACAGTATAAGGTAGAAGAAGGCGACGTAATCAAAGTTGAAAAACTTGGTTTAGAAGCTGGTGCCGAAGTAACTTTTGATCAGGTACTTTTGGTTGGCGACAAAGACGTCAAAGTTGGTACTCCAACCGTAGCTGGTGCTTCTGTAAAAGCATCCGTTGTATCAGAAGGTAAGGCTAAGAAAGTTATTGTTTACAGATACAAGAGAAAAACCGGATACCACAAAAAGAATGGTCATAGACAGCCATTTACACAGGTTAAGATTGAAAAGATCAACGCTTAGTCCGTGGATGCGATTCTATGATCCAGATCGAAGTAAAAAAGCAGAAAGATAACATAGTTGGTTTCCATATTGAAGGTCATGCATTTTTTGCAGAGAGTGGCAGTGATATTGTATGTGCGGCAGTTTCAGCACTTGCGATCAATTGTGTAAATTCGATTGAAGAATTTACAGATTGCGATTTCTCGGTAGGCAGTGACGAAGGACGTGGGATGATCGATTTTGAACTGACCGGTACAAAGTCCAAAGAGGCAGAGCTGCTGGTTCGATCCGCGTTGTTTGGCTTTCAAAAGATACAGGATTCGTATGGAGATAAGTATGTTAAACTAATCAATCGTTAGGAGGAAAAGACCATGATGAATATGAACCTTCAGTTATTCGCTCATAAAAAAGGAATGGGTTCTACCAAGAACGGAAGAGATTCCGAGTCTAAGAGATTAGGCGCAAAGAGAGCTGATGGACAGTTTGTTTTGGCTGGAAATATCCTTTACAGACAGCGTGGAACTAAGATCCACCCAGGTGTTAATGTAGGTAAAGGTGGAGACGATACATTGTATGCTTTGGTAGACGGTGTTCTTCGTTTCGAAAGAAAAGGAAGAGATAAAAAACAGGCTTCCGTATATCCAGTAGAAAACAAATAATTTTTGATATTGTATCAGAATGTTTTGTCAGGGCTGCTTGTGTCAAGCAGCCCTTATCTTTTATAAAAGAAAGGATATAATATGTTTGCAGATAGAGCCAAGTTTGTAATTCGTTCCGGAAATGGTGGAGATGGACATGTAAGTTTCCGGCGTGAAAAATATGTTGCAAATGGCGGTCCGGATGGTGG
>CAKREC010000095.1 GCA_934316925.1 uncultured Eubacterium sp. | reverse complement strand
GAATTATGGTTGCATTTACTGCCGCAGTTAAAATTGTTCAATATGTACTAGACAAAGTAATTATAACCACAGAGGAATATCGTGAAAAGCTTTCAGATTTAAAATCTGAAGCATCTGAAATTGAATCTGATTTATCTTCTATGAATGATGAATTGGATACAACTAAAGATAGACTAGAAGAACTTGAAGGTAAAGGTAAACTCACTTTTACAGAACAAAACGAATATGAAAATCTTCAAAAGCAAAATGCTGAGTTAGAGCGTTCTATTGCCCTTCTCGAACTCGAACAAAAAACAAAAAACCAAGAAAAGAATAAAGCTTTTGTTGACACAATGAACAGTGATGTCAAAGACAATACTGAATATACTTCGTATGATGATGGAGATATATTTAAGGGTAATAGTGTTGTTTATAGCTTTAGTGGTTATGTTTACGACCCACAAACAGAACAAGCTTATATTGAGCAACAGTTTGAAAAAAGGAAACAACTACTTGATGAAAAAACGGCAGCGGAAACAATTGAAGAAAAAGATAGAATTCAAGGTGAAATTGATGAGATTGATTCTTATTTTGTAGAAAAGAGTCAACAATGGCAGTCTGATGCAGATGGAATAGATTATATACCAAACCCTTCTAATGATGATGAACAGGCTGTAAATGAATGGCTTGATTTTATTGAGGACTTTAGAGATAAAATGGCTATTGCTTCCGCTGATGACAATGAAGCCAAGACAAATGCGTTTAATCGTATTGTAGATAATTGGCAATTTGATAATACCGTTCAAGATTTACAGGATTTAGGACAACAGGGTAAAGTAACCGCCGATATGTTAGACGATCCTAAGTATGACGACTTTATCAATAAGCTTGTTGAAATAGGTGTTGTTGACAGTGCCGATGATCTCGATGATATTGCACTTGCATTCAACAATGTGGCTACTGCCGCTGAAGAAGCAACTGATTCTATGGATACTTCTTCTGCTTTTGATACAGATTCTTTCTTTGAGCAAGTTAATGCAATTCAATCAGGATACGACAAGCTCCTCTCTGCTCAGGAAGAATTTTCTACTTATGGTGCTATCACTTCTTCTACCCTTAAAGATTTAATGGATAATAACCTGTTACAATATATGACTACAACAGCAGATGGTATATCTATTAATACTGAGGCTTTGGAAGCAAATGAGCAAGCACTAAAGGACGCAGCCACTGCTGAATTATACACTGCTATGTGTAATGATATTCAGAATCTGTCAATTGATGATACAAGTCAGCTTTCTAGTATTGCTCAGTCAGCTATTGCTACCTTGGATGAAACCGCTACTACAGCAGGTAAAAATGCTTCTATCGCAGCTCAAGGTTGGTATGATTATGGTGCTTCAATCGAAAGCATTCCTGGTGTATCTGATTTAGTGGGGGATAAGAAGAAACAGGCAGAAGCTATTGTTAACTCTTATAAGAATATTGCAAAACAGATTAATAGTATCTCTGTTGGCAAAACAAATTCTTCCAAAAAGAAGTCCTCTTCAGGTTCATCATCCAAATCAACCAAAGACGAACTCAAAGAACAGTTCCAAGCTGAATATGACCTTCTCAAACACAATCTTGATATGAACTATATCACAGAGGAACAGTATTACAATGGTGTCCAAGCATTAAATGAGAAGTATTATGCAGGTAAATCCGAGTATTTAGACGAATATCGCAAGTATGAAGAGGAAGTCTATAAGGGGCTGAAATCATACTATAAATCATACTGTGATAGTATGGTTGACTATTATGAGAAAGCCTTGGATGCAAATAAAATCTCGTTTGGCAAGTATGTGACAGATGTTACAGCTTTAGTTAAGTCAATGTGGGACACTGGTAAAATCTCAGCCGAGGATTACTGGAATTATGTTCATGATATGCTTACTAAACAGATTGGTATATATGATAGTGTAATCTCCGCAGCTACACAACTTCTTGAGGACGAAATTGACAAACTCAATGATGAGATTGACGCTCTTGAAGAGAAAAATGACGCTCTCAATAAAGAGAAAGATAACTATGACAGCATATTATCTGTTGTAGATGAAGTGTACCAGAAAGAGATAGACAAACTCAACGAGCAGAAGGAAATCCTTCAAGACAAAATTGATGCAATCAATGATGCTAATGACGCTCTTGATTTACAATATCGTAAGTCAGAAGCTATCTATGCGCTTCAGAAAGCACAAGAGCAAAGAAATAGAAAAGTTTATAACGGCAAAGAGTTCGTATACACGACAGACAAAGATGCTATTCGAGACGCACAAAAAACTCTTCAAGATATCGAGACTGAGGAGCTTATTGATAACCTTGAAAAAGAGCAGAAAGCATTGGATAAGGAGATCGAAAAGCTTGAAGAATTTAAGGATTAGTGGTCTGATGTCACAGAAGCTTACAAGAAAAACATGTTCGCATTACTTGGAAAACCAGGTAACGAAGAATTAAAAGCTCAATTAGAAGCT
>CAKREC010000094.1 GCA_934316925.1 uncultured Eubacterium sp. | reverse complement strand
TTCCGTGGGTGCGGGAGACTCCATGGTGGCAGGATTTCTTGCCGGATATTTACAAACCGGACGATATGAAGAGGCATTTAAGATGGGGATCTGCACAGGAAGTGCCAGTGCTTTTTCAGAGAAACTTGCGACGAAACGTGAAGTAGAAGAAATTATGAGGACACACACATTTCATTTTTAAGGACAGGAGGTTGATGTTATGAGGATTATTGATCTGTTATCCCCGGAAAGCATTGAGCTGGGAGGACAGGCATCCGGCAAACGGGATGCGTTGAATCAGATGGTTGATCTGATGACAAAGAGCGGAAAGATCCGGGATGCAAAGGTATATCGTGAGGGCGTTTACAAACGAGAAGAGGAAAGCACAACAGGAATCGGAGATGGCATTGCCATTCCACACTGCAAGTCGGCTGCGGTTGAAAAGCCGGGACTGGCAGCGATGGTTTTACCGGATGGTGTTGCATTCGATTCTCTGGATGGCGAGCCGGTACATTTGATCTTTTTGATCGCAGCACCGGACACGGAGGACAACGTTCATCTGGATGTGCTCAGTAAACTTTCCGTATTGTTGATGGATGAAAACTTTACTAAACAGCTTTTGCAGGCAAAGACCGTGGATGAATTTCTAAGTGTTGTGGATGAGGCTGAATCGGATAAAGATGAAGAAAAACAGGGAGAAGAACCGGATGCAGGGAAAGACCAGATCCATATTCTTGCTGTTACCGGTTGCCCGACAGGAATTGCACATACTTATATGGCGGCAGAGGCGATTGAGAAAAAAGCAAAAGAGCTTGGCTATGGGATCAAGGTAGAGACAAGAGGATCCGGTGGTGCGAAAAATGTTCTGACCGACGAAGAGATTGCAAATGCAGATGGTATTATTGTTGCGGCGGATACGAAAGTTCCAATGGAGCGTTTTCACGGAAAGAGAGTCATCATTACCAAGGTGGCAGATGGCATCAATAAACCAGAGCAGTTGATCGAGAAGGCACTCAGCCCGGACGCACCGGTTTATGAAGGTGGTCATGAAGCTGAAGAAAAAGGAACGGGTTCCGGAGAAAAGAAATCAGCAGGCCACACGATCTATACGCATTTGATGAGCGGCGTATCACATATGCTCCCATTTGTAATTGGCGGCGGTATTCTGGTAGCACTTGCGTTCCTGATCGATACACTGGCAGGCTATGGAGCAACCGGTGGTGGAAACTTTGGTTCTTGTACGCCGATGTCAGCACTGCTAAAATATATTGGCGGTCTGGCAATGGATATGATGGTTCCGGTTCTGGCAGGATACATTGCGTATTCGATCGCCGACAGACCGGGACTAGCGGTTGGATTTACCGGCGGATTGCTTGCCTCGAAAGGAAATGCACTGCTGGCATCCTATGTGTTTGCGGGTCAGGCGTCGTTAGGAGGGTTTTCAAAATTTATCAGCAATTTCGCTTTTGTTGGTGAAAACGGTGGAAACACCGTATCCGGATTCCTTGGTGGTATTGCAGCAGGATTTCTCGCAGGCTATGTTGTACTTGGTTTGAAAAAACTCTGTGACCGTCTGCCGGATGCACTGGATGGTTTGAAACCGACACTGATCTATCCGTTAGTTGGTATATTTGTTGTCAGTATTTTGATGTGCATGATATTTAATCCGATCATTGGACTGATCAACACCGGACTTAGCAATATGCTGACCGGAATTGCCAATGCCGGCATGATCACAATCCTGGGATTGATCGTTGGAGCCATGATGGCGATCGACATGGGTGGCCCGATCAATAAAGCAGCGTATGTATTTGGAACAGGTATGTTGTCTACGGCGACGCAGCTGATGAGCCAGGGCGCACAGAGCACGGATCCGGCGGTTCAGGCTTGTTATATCGCAATGGCAGCAATCATGGTAGGTGGTATGGTTCCACCGGTCGGAATTGCATTGGCGTGCTGGTTGTTTCCTAAGAAATTTACAAAAGCAGAGAGGGGTTCTGCCGTTTCCAACATCGTAATGGGCTGCTCGTTCATTACAGAAGGTGCGATCCCATTTGCAGCAGCTGATCCGTTGCATGTGATTCCGTGTACGATGATCGGAGCCGGTGTGGCAGGATTCTTATCGGCATTGTTTGGATGTACTTTGATGGCACCACATGGTGGAATCTTTGTATTTGCTACCGTCGGACACCCATTGCAGTATATTCTGGCATGGCTGATCGGATCTGCGGTGACGATGCTTTTGCTTGGTGTTATAAAAAGAGATGCTGAATAAATAAAAATATAAAAGAAAAGAGGTAATCATTATGAAGGAAATAAAATATGTAATTACAGATGAACAGGGAATTCATGCAAGACCAGCGGGTATGTTTGTGAAAGAAGCAGCAGCATGCACAAGTAAAGTGACGATTATAAAAGATGGAAAAGAAGCAGATGCCAAACGGATTTTGGCAGTGATGAGCCTTGGCGTTAAGAAGGGTGAGGAGATCACACTCCGGACAGAAGGAGAAGACGAAGAAGAAGCGATCGGCAAACTGGAAGAATTTTTAAAGAACAATCTGTAAGCACGTTGAAATACAGACAAACTGGAGGGGGACGTTATGGTTGTTATTGATGGTAAGAGTGTATTTGGTGGTATTGCCATTGGCCATATCGCTGTGTT
>CAKREC010000093.1 GCA_934316925.1 uncultured Eubacterium sp. | reverse complement strand
ACTATGTATATCCCGCATCTTCTGAGAGACTACAGGAAGTTACCAGAGAACAGCTCGGCAAGTATGTGAAAGAGATGTATTTTGGACAAAAGCTGGATGACAATTGTCAGATATTATCCAAAACAGAAAATTGCGCCGTATATAAAGTCTATGATGAACGCGTGGAGTCAAATTATATTGAACTGACAGGCAGACTTCCAAATGATTATTGGGTATATGTGCGAAGCAATTATCAGAGTATAGCAGAAAGTACAGCGGTATCGAACCGTTTTATGCTTTATGTCGGAATGATCGTAACGTTTCTTGGAATGTTTATTATGCTGTTCGTAAGTAACCAATATACAAAACCGATATTGCAGCTTGCAAGACATGCGGAAAACATGAAAAAACTGAATTTTTCGAATCGATATACGGGCAATCGAACAGATGAAATCGGAATTTTAGGAAATAGCATGAATGCATTGTCGGATAAGCTGGAAGAGACGATATCCGAGCTCAAAACAGCCAACAATGAATTACAGCTGGATCTGCAGCGACGGACAGAACAGGAAGAAATGCGTCAGGAGTTCCTTGCGAATGTATCACATGAGCTGAAGACGCCGATCGCACTGATCCAGGGGTATGCGGAAGGACTTCAGGATAACATCAATGACGACCCGGAGAGCCGTGAGTTTTATTGTGAAGTGATTGTAGATGAAGCAAATAAAATGAATAAGATGGTAAAAAAGCTGTTATCACTGAATCAGCTGGAGTTTGGAAATGGATCCGTGCATTTTGAACATTTTGATCTGCGGGATGTAATACGGCAAGTTACAAATTCAACCGAGATATTATTTCGCCAAAAAGAAGTTACATTTTCTTATCAGGAGTCGGATGAACCCCTTATGGTGTGGGCGGACGAGTATATGATGGAAGAGGTTGTTACCAATTATGTGAGCAACGCTTTAAATCATGTAAAATATGACAATATCATTGAGATCAAAACGATTGCGGATGGAGATGTTGTCAGAGTCAGTGTTTTTAACACAGGAGATCCGATTCCGGATGAAGATATTGATAAGATCTGGGACAAGTTTTACAAAGTAGATAAAGCACATACCAGAGCGTACGGCGGCAATGGTATTGGTCTGTCGATCGTAAAAGCGATCATGGGTGCACACAATCAGAATTATGGTGTGAAGAATTACGATAATGGTGTGGAATTCTGGTTTGAAGTGGATCAAAAAAATACAGTGGATAAGAAAAGTGTAGATTGATGTAACTTGAAAAATATGTTATAATTATCAGAAGAATTTTACCAGCAAGGAGGAGCAAGGATGAGAAAATATTCATGGGCAGTAACCTTGATTTTAGCCTTCTCCAGTGTGAGTCTGATGGGATGTAGTACAGTGCCTGATCTGACAGAACAAGAGCAGGGACTTATTGCTGAGTATGCAGCAGGGACTTTATTACAGCATTCAGAAAAATATGACCGTCGATTAGTTACAGAAGTATCGGCTGATGGCGAGGAGGCACAGCCGACGGCAGAAGCGACAGTGACACCGTCTGCCAGTCCTTCACCGGCCCCTACGGACAAGGATCAGGGAACTTCACCGGTGCAGGCAGCCACACAGGCGGCGGTAAGTGACGGTACAACTGGAGGAAACGAATCCGTATCCCTAAAAGAGTTGTACAATATTTCCGGCGTCACATTTTCATATAAAAAGAGTGAATTTTGCAAAAGTTATCCCAAAAAGCCAAGTGCAGGTTTGTCGGCTACGAAAGCAGCAAAGGGAGAGACTTTGTATGTAGTGACATTTTCTGTGAAAAACAATTCCGGTAAAAAGAAGAAGATTTCTTTAGCAGAACGCAATTTGGATTATACGCTAAAGGTGGATGGCAATGAGTTCAAGCCCGGCGTTACAATTTTAGAAAACATGGGACTCAACTATTTGAATACGACATTGGCATCAGGAAGATCAGAGGAGGCGGCATTAGTGTTCTCAATGTCAGATGAACGTAAAAATGCAGCCACAATTACACTGGTCATAACAGACGAAAAAAACAACAAAACAACAGAAGTTACCATACAGTAGTTTTGTGGTATATAGAGGAGGATGAATATGGCAGAGAATACAGGAATTTTATTGGAAAGCGGAACCAATGAATTAGAACTTTTGGAGTTTGAAGTTGGAACTCAACATTATGGAATCAACGTGGCAAAGATTAACGAGTTATGTCCGTATCAGGCTCCTACACCGGTGCCAAATGCACATGAATATATTGAAGGTATTTTTATGCCGAGAGAGCGGATCATTACGGTGATCAATCTTTCCAGAGCGCTAGGGGTCCAGACAGTGACAGATCCTTCAAATGATATGTTTATTATTACGAATTTCAACCGCTTACATACTGCATTTCATGTAAGCAAAGTGCTGGGAATTCACAGGGTTTCATGGGAAGACATTGCAAAGCCGGATTCTACGATCACCGGTAATGGTAAAGGTGTGGCAACAGGTATCACCAAGATTGATGGCCGAATTATCATTGTATTGGATTTTGAAAAAATTGTTACAGAGATAAACCCAGAGACTGGTTTGAAATTGTCAGAGATCGAAGCTATGGGTGAACGATCGAGAAGAAATTCTCCGATCCTTTTGGC
>CAKREC010000092.1 GCA_934316925.1 uncultured Eubacterium sp. | reverse complement strand
CTTTAACATCGGAGCCACCGCGTGGTGCGCCTCATCCACTACAATATAGGAATAATAATCCCTTGTTTTTTCATGGTAATGTCTTACCGCATAGCTGTAAGTCTTAATATCGATCCGGTCCTGCAACGGCTGCAGGTCTTTGTCGATTCTCTCTTTCCAATCCGCAATGATATTCGTATTCGGTGCCAGGATCAAAGCCCGGAACTGCTCTCTTCCGGCTGCAAATTTCAGAATATCTTCTTCTACGATCCGGGACTTGCCCGCTGCGGTAGGTAATACAATGAGGAATGCACGAATCCCTTTTTCCCGCCGTTCCTCTATCTGTGCAAGGCTGATCTCCTGGTGCTCATACAGTTCCGTCTTACGTTCCAGCAGCAATCCCGCTTCCCGAAATCCGCTGGTATCTTTTCCCAGATAAGACCGGATATCATCCTCGATACGATCCTTGAATCGGCAATCTTCCGTGGAAAAACGGTATAGCTTTAATCCCCACAATGCACAGGTATTTTGCTTCCGCAATTGTTTCCGATACCCCTCCGCTCCGATTAGCTGTGGATGATGGTAATGAATTCCGTTTTCTTCGATTGCTACTCTGCCGTCGGCGGTATCTACCAGATAGTCCAAAAAATAATTATTTCCATCCTCATCCGTTATCCGGAACTCCTTTTGCAGATACTTCAGTGCGCGCATACCATAGACATCCGTGAAGTTCTGTTCAAACAATAACTCCAGCGGTGATGAATCCGCATGTTCCCCTCGTTCCGCCGTATTCTTCGTATAACGAAGAGCTTCTTGTCTGTTTTGTCGCAGGCATTTCTCTATATTTTCCGGATCATATCCCAGGAATCGAAACAATCTTCGGTATGTTTTCATATAATGGTTTTGTTTATCTGTGATCAGTGTATACGGAAAAATCTGCTCGCCTTCCCGGCAGGAGCAGATTTCATCATCAATAATGACCATGTCCACTCCATCGTCATAAAAGCGGCTTACACCACCATTCGGGTAAGTCACTGTCTCTCGGAGGACATAGTTCGGATATGCAGTTAAGAATTGATCTTTTGCAGGAACAAATTCAGCCATTCTTCTTTCCTGTCAGGACGGACATCTTCTGTATGGAAGCTCCTCAGTTGTTGCAAACCGGTATGTTTTTTCAGCAGCTGCTCCAGTTTTTCTTCTGTGAAATCCAGAAAATATCTGCCGTTCCTTTCCCCTTCAAATACACCATACTTAAATGACATATACAAAATGCCCTGTGGTTTCAATGCATTCTCGATCCTATACAACACTTCATCCAGTTCCCCATAAGATAAGTGCAACAGCGATGAACACGCCCAGATACCGTCATACGCTTCCTGCTCGTCCAACTCCTGAAACATCCGGCACTTTACCGGAATACCTGTGTATTCTGTTGCCAGTGCGCATAACTCTGCGGAGCCGTCGATGGCATCGACCTGATATCCATGTTCCAGAAAATATTTGGTATCCCGTCCGGAACCGCAGCCCAAATCCAGTATCTGTGCTCCCGCAGGAAGTTTTTCCAGAAATTCATCCTGTATCACATGGAAGTCTACATCTCGCGTATTCTCCACAAAGTAGGCGGCATTTTGATCGTAATATTGAATTGTCTGATTCTTTTTACTTTTTTCGCTCATTTAAAAGTATCATAGCATATTTTTAGGAATGCTGCAATCTCGTCGAAATTGCGCCCTCTATTATATACATGACAGATTTCGACAGAATCTTACAAATTTTTTTCGGGTTCGGGACAGCTAGCGGCATCACTTTGCAACGAAATCGCAAATGACATTACATTTTTACTCCATTTATATACTCCCGCAAATATTTGAACGGAAACGGTATTACTGTCAGCTGCCCATTATGTACAAAAGATACGTTCATCATTGGCAGCATTTTTTCGAACCTCACCGATGATCCATGAAATCCTTCCAGTTTTCGGATAACACATCCTCTTTGAATTTTGGGATGCATTCCTTCTCCAATGGCTCCCACGCAGTAATACTTTTTCTCATCTTTCTCGAACATCTTAATGTCAAGACAAGATGCCAATAATTCTTCCCTTCTCACCTTTCCACGGAGTTTATTATCTCCTTCTGCCAGCAAGCTTCCGATAGTATCTATTTCCGGAATAGTGAACAATCCCGTATCCTTGATAACATTCATACTTCCATCTGAGAATCGGATAACTCCTTTCACCATTTCCGAATCTGTTCGTGCCTGTTCAAAGATTTCTATCATTTCTGTGTATTCATTCATTTCAAAAAGTGTCATTTCCTGTTCTCTCATTTCAAAGGTGCCGTCCGGACTTACTGTCATAATAAAATAGTGCTTTATGTCATCCCCCTCTGTCTCCATGCCAAAAGAAATAGGCTCTGTGAATCCCAGTTTTTCCCAATCAAATAGGGATATCTTCTTTTCTTCAAGGTCTTTTTTGATAATAACTTCATGCATCACCGTCGCAATTGCAAACTCGCTGCTATCTGAAAAGTTTTCAAATGTAATATGTTGAACTGCTACTCCCTCATAATTTTTATCATGCGGGTCATTAACTCCATTGTAATATTCCGCATTATGAATCAGAACAATATTCAGCTTATCCCGGGATACCCTCTTACCCAGAGT
>CAKREC010000091.1 GCA_934316925.1 uncultured Eubacterium sp. | reverse complement strand
TGGAAAGTGCATTTAACAGTTCAAAAGACTGCCCTTTTTGATACATTCCATTTCCTTGAGTAGAAAACAGATTCTCAATAATCCCTTGTTTCAAACTTCCTGCAGTAAGTGAACATCTCATATAACCATCTGTATACGCAAATAGATAAATAAAATTATTTAATAGAGTAGGATAGTCCAGATTATCTTTTATCCAATTAGAATTGTATTTTGCTGTAATGACACCAGCCGAAAAAACCACTTCACAATCTGGGTTTTCAGGAGAAAACGATACATTTATGCCTGTTTCATGTTTAATCACCGGCATTGTATTTTCATCCCAATAACGCTCATACCTCTTCTTAGCAAGATGCTTAAGTTTTACGTCAACTTCAAATTCTTTCGGATTTTTTGACTTACCATTCATGATTAAGTCCAAAATATTTGCATTTACTATATCCCCATTAATATAAGCCTTTACAGTATTATACTTATCCTCACGTGTTAAGCCTTTAGGCAAATAATACTTAGTCTTTCCATTATCTTTCCTCAAATAGAAATCAACAATAAATCCAGCTCCGAACTCTGGGGTTTTGAGCATTTCTGTAATCTGGACATCAAACTTCTCAACTAGATTTTTATTTTCCAAGAGCTTGTTCGGTGACATATGAAGCCCTTCTGCAATTTCTTTAAAATGCTCCATAGAGATTTTCTCATACACTTTGTATATGTAAAAATATTTCCAGAATTCATCCCGAAACATAACTTCGCATGCATCATATATAGAAACAATCTTGTTTTCCGAAATACTTAAAAAAAATGATTTCACTTCTTTTTCAACATTTCGGGAAAGTTCTTTATTTTTCAGATAGCAATCATCACTCCAACCATTTACATGATCGTATTTATCAAAAAATTGTTTAATGCTGCTTAATTCCAAAACTCTATTTACATCGGATAAATCCAGTTGATTTTTTACATAAGAATCCAAGACATGTGGGATTTTTTCTTCTTCACCTGCAAAACAGTATTTTATTGAAAAGTATTCTCTCGCTCTTGGTTTTTTCAACAATTTACACCTCTATTTCTCCATTCATTAGTTTTGGTAGTAGTCTATCTCTAGCCTCAACTAATTGCTGAAGTTGCATATCAACCACTTCGATTTTCTTATCTAATGCTGCAGCTATTTTTTCATATGCTGACATTATTTTCTCATCTGGTATCACAAACACTTGATTTAATAATTCATTTTTAGAAATTGATGCAAATATCGCTCCATTTCCTAAAATATCATCCTTAAAAAATCTTTCTTTCAGCGCATAAAAGAGATAGCTCTGAAATCCTGATTTACTATTGATAGCTGCAATACCTCTCCCAATCACAATCTTATTCTTAGTAATGTTAAGTCGCCCAACAGGAGCTCTAACACTGAACAGAATACTGTTTGCCTCCGCAACTTTTGTAAAAGATGTCGAGTAAGTATCATCTTGCACAAATCTTGCTCCATATGATCCTACTCCTTGATGAAACGGTAAGCCTTTATGCTCTTTATTATAAAATTCCGATTTCGGACTCTGTCCCATAATAACATCAGCAATTTCGTCAAGCTTCTTTTTTTTCCACTCTACAGGCACTCCATCAACAATTTTACAATCCTCATAACCAGGGAATCTCAAATCAACAAACCATTCCTTGTATAGGCGCTGTGCTGCTTCTTCCAGAAGTTTGATCTGCCTCTGATTATTTTCAATTAAGTCGTCATAAATTGAAATATATCCTGCTATCTTCTGTTGAACATCTATATCTGGCAATTCTATTGGCATCTTTCTAATAACCGGAAGATTGACATGAGCGACTGTTGCTCCATTTGCAGTCCCCAACAACTTATACTGCTGTTCCGGTGCCAATAGATAATAGACCAGATACTCAGGAAAAACCTTTTCACAATCAGGTCTTATCAAAACAGTTCTTTGTCCAAGACATACTTCTTGCCCCTCACGAATAAGTGCAGCATTACCAGCTGGAGCCTCTCTCGCAAAAATTATGTCATCCTTTTGGGGGATAGCCCTCATATTTCTTTTATCATATATATCCTTCGAAACCCGATGTACACCTTCAAGCAAAAGTCTACCTTTGCCAACATTCGGTGTTCGAATAAGTGGATATCCTTTTCCTTCATCAGGCGCTGTAGTATGAGGACAATCGGCTATAAGTTCACAAACATCTTCTAATACCATAGCTTCATTCTCCTCTCTTTAACTTCCCGTATTGTTTTCCCCATGCCTTAGATGGTTGTTTACAAATGCAATCTGAACTTGCAAAAGCGCAAATATCTTCTAATCCGTTGTTTCTGCAGATATCTGGATTATTCGCTCTGCATCCCCATGTCTGATTTTCTGTATCTACTTTATTTAACGGTGCTTTAAATGGAACCTTTAACTTCAACTCACTCATAATTCCATCTCCTTCATATTCTGTGAGATGATATCCATCAGATCATTGCTTTCAGCCTGAAGAGCCAGCAGTTCCTGATGAATCTCTGTCATTCTTTCCTCAAAATCAACTCCGTCATCTTCCAACGGTGCTACACCTACATAGGCTCCCGGTGTTAATGACCAGCCTTTATTCTCAATTGTTTCGATATCGGCAATCTTGCAGAGTCCAAGGATATCCTCAT
>CAKREC010000090.1 GCA_934316925.1 uncultured Eubacterium sp. | reverse complement strand
TTTCCAATGCCGTTCAGCCATGCCGAAAATCCGGTAATTGCGCCGAAGTAAAACACGAAGTCACCCGCACCGATTTTATTGTTGAAAACCATAACAATAAGTACGGCATAAGCTGCGCCATTGCGTACCAGGGTCAGTAACGCATTGATACAAACTCCCGCAAGACTGCGGGCACTGACTTTTTTTGTCCACCTGAAACGCTCTTTCTGAAAGCCAGTCAGCATATCGGAAAGCCAACCGAACATACCGTAAATACGGATATCTTTGGCATAATCGAATTTTTGCGAAAAGCTCTGCAAATAGTTGATTTTGCGGTCAACATTCCCCCAACTATCCTTATTTTTCTCGATATAATTTGTCTGCCAACGACCAATCCAATAGGCAATCAATGCCGATAAAAACAAGAGCGCCAATATCCAAGGGGATACAATGGCAATAATGAAACCATATGTAAATATGCCCAGCAAACTGATAAGAAGGCTCAGCAATGACTGCCAGATGAACTCGGGCGCACAGCTGCCCGAACAGGCATCATTCATTGCGTGCTGATATTTCATGATTGCCTCCGGATTGTCAACGTTTGCATAATCGGTACGCATATGCTTTTCTGTAATTTTATGCTGATAAAGCAATGAAATATTGTACTGCCTCATTTGCAATCTGCTTCCACATAAGCTGTTGAATAAATTGACAATCAAAAGCCCGCCAAAATAGATACTGATAATGGAAATAACTTTTTGAATACTTTGCTGCGATTCTACCGAGTCAATCAGTATTTTAGGAAAATAGGTTGCTGCCAACGGTAAAAATACCGCAAGCGGAATGCTTGGGATAAAGAACAGATAAAATGCTTTATCCCATTTCCAAATATTGCGCAGGGCGTATGCGATATTTGAAAAAATATTATATGTTGACTTTTCTTTTTTCATGATTCAACCTCTGCTTCGATATTGTCGTTTGCGATAGAATAGTAACATATTTTTGACACCCTAAGCGAATTTCGGCTTGAAATGTATGATTTTTGTCACGAAACGCGAAAAAGCGGCAGCATTACTTCTGTTGCAAATATGCCGTCTTCATTTTGGCGATTTATGTATCCGCCGTTTCTTTTAACAATTGCATCAATGCGCGCAAGTCCGTAGCCGTGTCCGGGTTCTGCCTTTGTAGAAACCAGCCGCTCGGGTCTTTTCTTTCCCCCACTGAATGTATTTTGCACAGATATATATAGTTGCCTTTTCATGACACCCATGTAAAGGCGGATAAAACGCTCTTCGTCCGCACCTTGTTCCACACATGCTTCCATTGCATTATCCAGCATATTTCCGAGAATAACGCAAAGGTCAATGTCGGACAAATCGGTTTCGTGCGGAGCTGCTGCTTTTGCGAAGACAGGAATTGAGTGCGCCTTAATCAACGACATTTTGCTGTTCAGAATGGCATCAATCATTACATTTCCGGTTTTTATTGATGTATCCACCGTGGTCAGGTCGTCGTTCAAACTGATTAGATAATTTTTCAATTCCGGCAGATTATTCTGCTCGCAAAGAATAAGCATGGCTTGTACATGGTTGTGATAATCATGACGCCATCCGCGCATAGTACGATATATGTTTTCTATCTGTTCGCATTGCTTCTGAATCAAATCGTTCTGATAGTTTGCAATGCGACGATCAATCATTTTTCCGAAAATTATATCAAATACTTTCATACAAGCTCCCCCTTGTTATATTTAACAAAACAGGAATGTACCTTTTTGAACTCGTTACGGGAAATCGGTATTTTTTCGCCGGAATCCAAAGTTATATCGCTTTTTGACAGAAAAACAATGTGAGACAGATTCACAATATATGATCTGTGCGTGATGATAAATTCACTGCCAAGGACTTCCGCTAACGACGAGATAGTCATTCTGACATCAAATGCGCCGTCTGTTGTAACAATGTGCATATTATGCGAATATGATTCGGCATAAAGAATGGCATCAAGCGTAACCACCTTTTCGCCTCCGTCTGTTGTGAAAATGACTCGATTACCGCCCTTTTTTATGTTTTTCAGTGCACGGTCGAGCACTTCAAACAGCTTCTCATTTGACACCGGCTTGATTAGATAATGAAGCGCGGAAAGATCATACCCCTGACACATATAATCGGGATATCCTGTAATAAAAATGATTTGAACCGTTTCGTCCTCGTACCGTATCCGTTTAGCCATTTCAACACCGTTAATGCCGTCCATTTCGATGTCCAGCAAAAGCAGATCATAGTCCTTTTTTTCTTCGTATGCAAACAGAAAGGATTCTGCTGAGGAGTATTCATTTACAGCGGCACTGATTTTTGATTTTTTAACCCATTCGTCGATAGCTGCAGTAATACTTTTTCTGAATGGTGCTTCGTCATCAATAATTGCAATATTAAGTTTCATGTTAAGTCTCCTGTGTGCGATGAAATAATAAAAGTAGGGTGGTTTATCGTAACGGCATTCACACTGCTGATATTTTTCTTTCTTATTATGTCGTTTAGTTTCTTCAGATACATTCTGCTCAGCGCGGAACTACCGAGATAGGCTTCCATGTTCGTAATCGGCAGAACGCACCAATTGCTGTCGGAGGGCTTGTTTGCAAGGTAATATTCAAAAATGGTTCTTGTCACATGGAGCGGCACCTTCTGCGGTGTCACTTTCGCAAGCCACTGTTCCTGTTCGTCGGTCAGTCGGATGGATTCTATCCGAAGCGCACCAA
>CAKREC010000089.1 GCA_934316925.1 uncultured Eubacterium sp. | reverse complement strand
TGCGTGTTCTACGATAGCAATAAAATCAGATTTTTTCATTTGAAAGTACCTCCGTTTGTTTTGGTACTTTCAGTATAAACTTGATGTTTGTTTGATAAAATAGGATGATTTATTAGACTTTTTGTATTTGTTTGATTTTTTGTAAGAACTGTTTGATTTTTTATTTGATGAAATTTCGAGAGGAGGCAATAAGATGAGAACAGCAGAACAAACATATTATAAATTACTTATTGCCTGCAATCCGGAGGCTTCTATAGCGGTTCATTCAATTATCTCTTTGAAACAATTAACTGACCGCTTTGATCCGCATAATGAACCTTTGAATATGTTTAAGGCGGTATTCGGTGACAACGCATGGAAATATAGTAATAAGGCGTCTGTGTTTGGGAGAGTGGACGGATGCGCCGAATCGTTTGTTAGAGATGCATATGCTGGTCATATGTGTATATATCGCGATTGCAAAGCGTTTCTGCACGATTTTGCTAAGCAAAAAGATAAGTACGGCACAATAATTGACGGCGTGACTAATAATTTTTCAAAAAGAATATATGATCCAACAATTACCAAAACTACCGATATCAAAATTACCAATATCAAAATTACCGATAAAATCATACGAAATGTTAAAGAATTAGCTGAATCGTGGAAATCGCTTTTTATTGATGAAAGTGAAAAGAGAGGCCTGTATAGATCGTCTGTTTCTTCGGAAATATGTGATTCTGCTATAGAAATATTAGACGCAGTTGACGATATGTTCCAAGAGAAAATGACGTCATATTGCTTTTCAAAGGGAATTGTGGCTCTTGGCTTTTTTTCAATTTGCTTTTTAACATTTACCGAAAGAGCATACCAACATTGCAAAGAGAATTATTCTGTGCCGTTCCAAACAATTCAAAATGGGCTAATATCTTTATTGGAAGCGGTGAAAACTTTTTTATTTCCAGAGCAACCAGAGCAATCGGAAAGAAAAAACTTTTCGATGCAGGAGCATACGAAAACCGCGGAATCAACGTCTAATGCAGGAAAACCAAAGCCTCATCCCTCAGGCAAATCAGCTTCAAGAATACGTAATGGCTTTATTGCGAGCAAGTATTGGGACGAGATGATTGCTAAAATGCCGTGTATTGATAACACAGAAGCCCTGAAGAATCTCATAAAACGGAAAGTAGAGGAATACGTCGATGCGTTATCACTGAGAAAGTTATTAAAAGATGGTGACATAAAATGTATGTGTGACGATTTACACATTGGCGTTAACACGAGATATGCTCCAATAATAGCGATGCTTGCAAAATGTGCTGCTGTTCTAAAATGTTCAAGTATTTCAGAAGAAGCAAATAAAGAAGCAAATAAATTGTATAATGAGTGGTACAATGAAGCTGAACGCGAAGCAAATCATATTCAAAACGATGAACAAGAGGTTACCCGTTAAGGAAAGGATATTGTATGAGTGTTAATCTAAATTTTGAAAATCCAAAGAATCTAAAAAAAACATACAATACGTACTCTATCAAAGATAAAACTATTGTTGTTAATAATAATTCGCCATACGATAGATTTTGCGGTGGTGTACCTTTGTCCAAGGGGGAAAATCGTACTGTCTACGTGGATCAGACAGACAGCCACAGTATGGTCTTCGGAAGCACAGGCTCTAAGAAAACGCGTACGGTTGTTATGCCAACGGTTAAGATAATGGGGGCGGCCGGAGAATCGATGATTATCAACGATCCCAAGGGTGAACTTTTTTATCGTTTGAGCGGAGAACTGCGGCAACAAGGCTATAATATTTTGACATTGAATTTCCGAGATCCGGCAAGAAGTAATGCATGGAATCCATTGGCTATTCCATATCAATGGTATTTGGAAAACGACATTGACAAAGCCGCAGAGTTAGTAAATGATATGGCAATCAATCTATTAACCAGTGAAAACATTGGTAATGGTGACCCTTTTTGGTCTCAATCTGCGGCTGATATGTTTTTTGGATTGACTCTGTTGTTATTTAAATATTGTAAAGAACACAACATTCCGCAACAAGCTGCCAATATTACAAATCTGTTGATTTTAAGAAGAAAACTGTTTGATGAAAATGATTTTGATTCTGATTTTGATTTGTGGAAGTTTGCACAGGAAGACGAACTTATTGCGTCCAGCTTAAGCGGTGTTATTGCATCCATAGGCGCAAAAGGCACAAAAGCCGGTATACTGTCAACATTTGATCAGCGAATGAGGACTTTTATTATTCAACCGACCCTTATGGAAATGTTGTCTGCGTTGGATTTTGATATCGGAAGTATAACTGAAAAAAAGACGGCATTGTTTATTATCACTCCGGATGAAAAAAGTGCATTTCACAAATTGGTGTCTTTGTTTGTCAAGCAATCATATGAATATACGATATATAAAGCCATGAAAAACCCGAACGGTAAGGTAAGTATTCGTTTAAATTATGTACTTGACGAATTTGGGACGCTTCCTGCCATAACGGATATGAATAGTATGATTGCGGCGGCAAGGAGTAGAGATATCAGGTTTGTGTTGATAACTCAATCTAAGCATCAGCTGATTCAACACTATGGCGATGATGCACAGACTATTATTTCAAATTGCAACAATTGGATTTTTCTGACTAGCAGAGAAATAGAATTGTTACAGGATATTTCTTTACTGTGTGGTCAGGATGAAAAGCAAAAGCCCAATATGAGTATTTTTGATTTGCAACATTTTGACAAAGACGGCGGAGAGGCATTGCTCCTTTGTGC
>CAKREC010000088.1 GCA_934316925.1 uncultured Eubacterium sp. | reverse complement strand
AATATTCGGCGTGAACAAGTATACTGTCTACCATTGCCTAAAACAGTCTCCTGCGCGCTTTTGTGCGTCAGTCAACGGGATTGCGTCGGCTGGTTTAAGGCCGATGGATATTGCCTGTAATTTTAGGAATTGCTATAATGATCGTATAATTGACCATATTTATCCTTTGCCTATTTATAGAGTGATTTACTTTTCTGAAAGGATCGAGAAAGATGCGAACTTTTCTTAAGAACTTCAAGTCTCAATTTTCCAATACAGTAAAGACCAATATATATCTCATCAAATTTGTCATATCGAAAAAGTGCGGCAAAACCTATGTTTTTCTAAAAGCTGTTTCTTCTCTCATTGCCGCACTGTTTCCGATCGTTTTGACGGTATTTCCGGGCTTGATCATCAATGAGCTTATTTACGATAGAAATATATCAAAAATTATTCTTTTTACATCCATTCTGGTTCTTTGTCCGGCACTGAATCAAATATTCAACATATCTATTGGAAGACTTATGTCAAAAATTGAGAAGGAGCTGCATCTTCAAACAACCACCGATTTTTATTTTCATTTGTCTCAGTTGGATATAGAGTATCGGGAAAATCCGGATGTAAAGACAAAAGAAGACATTGCACGCAACACGTTGGAAAATGCCGCCGCATCGATCAATTCGGTTTTTGGGCTGATTTCAAGCATGATCGGGTTACTTGCATTGATTGCTATTGTGAGTATTCTGAACCCGTTCATTATGGCTTTGGTGATTGCTAATGTCGTTTTGTGCTCAATCATTACGAAAAAAGCGAATGACAAACAGAATGAAACCACGCACGAATACTATAAGTTGATGCGATATATCAATATATTTGAGATACCTGCTGTCGAAGTCCATTATGCAAAAGAAGTATCGCTTTTCGGATTGACAAAATACTTTATAGAAAAATACCGGGGCGCGCAAAGAGATTCGGATCGTTTATCTTTAAAGCGGGAGGGGTATATTCACAGAGCGAATCTGCTTGTCAGTATCTTTAATATGGTTCAGGAAATTGTCTTCTACGTATATATGATCATCAATGTGTTTTCGGGAAATATGCTGGTGGGAAGCATGTCCATCTTTTTAAGTGCGGCGCACCAATTTTCCAACTCTATAGGTACGATTTTTAACCAGTACATTGAGATGCAGAGAAAAAATCAGGAAATCAATGATACGATTGAATATATGAATATGCCGTTGATTAAAATGAAAAGCGGCACGATGAAACCCATATTTGACGGCAATTCTGTCATTGAATTCAAAAATGTATCTTTTTCATATCCCGGTACGGATTTTCTTGTTTTGAAAAATGTGAATATCAAAATTCGGGCAAATGAGCATCTTTGTATTGTTGGTGCGAATGGCGCCGGAAAATCTACATTTATCAAGTTGCTGATCCGGATGTACAGACCAACAGAGGGAAGCATTCTCCTGAACGGTGTTGATATTTATGAATATGATTACCATGAGTATTGGAGGCTCTTTTCTCCGGTGTTTCAGGAAAATGAATTATTTGGGGGCATCAGCTTTAGGGATAATATCATATTGGCGGATGAGTATGATTCTGAAAAATTCGAGAGAGTATGCAGCGACCATGCTTTGCATGATTTGATTCAGAAAATGCCAAGGGGAGTAAATACCACAATCGATAAATGGGTAGATGAAGACGGTGTAACGCCCTCGGGTGGTGAGACACAGAAAATGACAATTGCCCGAGCCATTTATCATGGGGGAGAAATATTTTTACTGGATGAACCAACGGCTGCATTAGACCCTATTTCCGAGTATGAAGTTTACGAACAATTCAATGAAATGATTGGTGACAAGTGTGCCGTTTTGATTACGCATAGGCTTTCTGCAGTACAACTGGCAGACAAAGTGGCTGTTTTCGATCAAGGAAGTGTGGTTGAGTACGGAACTCACGCAGAGCTTTACGCTAATGGCGGCATCTACACTGAAATGTTTGACAAGCAAGCGAAGTTTTACCGAGATAAGCCATCATAGCAAACCGTCTCTGAAAACTCCATATGATCATGTGTAAGGGAATTTTATATGTATTTGTTCAAGATACAAAGAGACGATATACATGGCATCAAATAACGGCGACAAGATATTGAATGTTCACACAAACCTTGCAGTCAGACTGAACCCTGTCTTTTATCAATTACCGAACGAGTCCTATCAGGCGTGGTTCTATGAGCGTTTTATCAATCTTGTTTCTTATGAGAAGCAGGGACAGCATATCATTGATTTTGTGGATAACAATAGCAGTGTATATGAAAGCTGCACGCAGATTGTCCATACTTATGGAGTGGATGAATTGCCGCCGGCAGAATTTGATACTTATATTCGCAAATCCATTTCTGACGATCAATTTGTGAATCTTTGGTGTGATGAATACTACATCAGGGAATCAATCCGATACAATCAGGGGCATTTTGTTCATCCGTTAACGGTGTACGGCGTTAAAAACGGTCAGGCATATTGTGAGTTCTTCTCTTTGACCCGTGGTATGATTCTGATAGAAGTGCCGATGGGTGACCTTAGGCAGGCGTATTATAGCATCAAGGATTATTATACATGCGGTGCTTCATACGATATTTTATAGCAACTTCCAAAATAGCAGTCACCCTTGACAACCACGGCAAAAAGTGGTACAATATGTCACAAGGATATGAGCAAAATGGACAAAAAGCTGCACAATCAAGGGCAGAAAGCAGCTGCTGAACGACGAAGACAAACAGCACATACGTCAATGCATTGACGAGACGCCGGACATCACCCTGGCAGAACTGCGCACGAAGCTGGGACTGAAAGCAAGCATCCAGACGCTCAGCCGAGT
>CAKREC010000087.1 GCA_934316925.1 uncultured Eubacterium sp. | reverse complement strand
GACTGATTCCGGGACAAGCATGGTTCACAGTGCCAAGTGCGATTAAAGTAGTTCTGACGGGATCCCTTAACAAGTGGGTAAGTGGAAAAGATGTTATTTTGCATTTGATCGGTACAATTGGTGTAGATGGTGCCTTATACCGTTCGTTAGAGTTTACGGGGGATGGTGTTGCAAGCCTTTCTATGGATGATCGTTTTGCAATTGCTAACATGGCAATTGAAGCAGGTGCTAAAAATGGTATTTTCCCTGTTGATGACAAAACCATTGCCTATATGGAGGAACATTCCAAGAAACCTTACACAATATATGAAGCAGATGAAGATGCCGAATATGATGAGACGATCACGATTGATCTTAGTACATTAGAACCGACAGTGGCATTTCCACATTTGCCGGAAAATACAAAGACAGTAAAAGAGGCTGGAGAGGTTACGATCGATCAGGTTGTTATTGGTTCTTGTACAAATGGACGTATTGAGGATATGAGAGTTGCGGCTAAGGTCCTTGAGGGAAGAAAAGTCAAAGACGGAATCCGCTGTATCGTGATTCCGGCTACACAGGCAATCTACCTTCAGTCGATTGAAGAGGGACTGACTCAGACATTTATCAAGGCAGGAGCAATTGTCAGCACACCAACCTGTGGTCCTTGTCTGGGAGGACATATGGGTATTTTGGCTGCTGGAGAGAGAGCAGTATCGACAACAAACAGAAACTTTGTTGGACGTATGGGACATGTGGAGTCCGAGGTATACCTGGCAAGTCCTGCTGTTGCGGCAGCAAGTGCTGTTACCGGTAAGATTTCAGAACCATCAGAATTAGGATTATAGGAGGAAATAGAGATGAAAGCATTAGGAAAAGTATTTAAGTATGGTGACAATGTAGACACTGATGTTATTATTCCTGCTCGTTATCTGAATTCTTCTGATCCTGCGGAATTAGCAACACATTGCATGGAAGACATTGATAAAGACTTTGTGAAAAATGTAAATAAGGGCGATATTATCGTTGCGGAGAAAAACTTTGGATGTGGATCTTCCCGTGAGCATGCGCCAATCTCTATTAAGGCGGCAGGAGTCAGCTGTGTGATTGCTGAGACATTTGCCCGCATTTTCTATCGAAATGCGATCAACATCGGACTTCCGATCATTGAGTGTAAAGAGGCATCTGAGCGCATTCAGGCGGGAGATGAGGTTGAGATTGACTTTGATAGTGGAATCATAACAAATAAGACAAAAAATGAAAGCTATCAGGGGCAGGCATTTCCGGAATTTATGCAACGTATTATTAAGGCAGAAGGTCTTATGAACTATATTAATTCAAAATCAGAATAATTATTTGCAGCCTCTTCTTTGGAAGGGGCTGCCGTTTTATAATTGCCAGACGAGAAGGAAAGGCGCATGAGGGGGATTTACGATGGAAAAGAGTATGGAACGCATACAGAAAGAAGAAGAATTTATTCAGCAGATACGCACCAATATGGAATTGTCGGATCCGAAGGTGGCGCTGAAAATATATAACAAAATTGTAACGGAAAATCTTTTGATAACAGAAAAAGGATTCGAGTTTTTAACAGAATTAAAAAAGACTATTGTAGATAGTGGCCTGATTTCTGAGGACATGCTGCCCGCTTTACCGGTGGCAGACAAACAACCGAATGGTGCCTCTGGGGAAGCAGAGGATGATAAGGAGACGAAACCGGGGACAGAAAAGAAAAACAAAACCAGTCAGATTTCAACTGGACGGGCGGGATATTATAAACGACTGTATGAAGGGCAGGTTTTATTAAATAAAAAACTTAAAATTGCATTAGCAGCTATGATCATTATCTTAGCAGGATTCACCTTTATAAATTTAAAATTTGAATATTCGATTTTCACATATTTTACAAATTACAAAGCTAAAATGGAAGAAGAATTGATTGATAAATATGAAAACTGGGAGAGCGAACTCGAAGAAAGAGAGCAGCAGTTAGAACAAAAAGAAGGAGGACAACAAAATGGCCAACAATAAGATACTGGTAGTGGATGATGAACAACGTATGAGAAAGCTGGTACGGGACTTCCTTGTTAAGCAGGGCTATGAAATACTGGAAGCCGGAGATGGTGAGGAAGCAGTTGACATTTTTTTGGAGAACAAAGATATTGTTTTAGTAATTTTGGATGTTATGATGCCAAAGATGGATGGCTGGGAGACTTGCAGGGAGATCCGGCAGTATTCAAAAGTGCCGATCATCATGCTTACAGCAAGAGGTGAAGAACGAGACGAATTGAAGGGATTTGAATTGGGAGTGGATGAGTATATCGCGAAACCGTTCAGTCCGAAGATTCTGGTAGCCAGGGTACAGGCGCTGTTACGTCGTTTTTCAGAGGCGAGTACGGACAATCTTGAGTATGGTGCCATTGTACTGGATCGTACCGCACATGAAGTTAAGATTGACGGTAAAAAAATTGATTTAAGTTTTAAAGAATTTGAACTTCTTAGTTACTTTATGGAAAATAAAGACATAGCCTTATCACGTGAAAAAATATTGAATCATGTTTGGGACTATGATTATTTTGGTGATGCCAGAACCATCGACACACATGTAAAAAAACTGCGCAGTAAGATGGGCGAGTATGGAAATTATATTAAGACGATCCGAGGAATGGGTTATAAATTTGAGGTATAGTGGAGGCACTGTATGATTAAATCAATGCGCACAAGGCTGATCATGATATCGGCCAGTATGGTAATGTTTGTTATTATATTCTTTTGCTTGTCCAATGCATTTATGCTGCCCAATTTTTATCAGTCAACAAAAGTGGGACAGATGAAACGGCTTTATACGCAGACGGCGAGCATATGTGGTGATGTGGACTGGACAAATCTGTCGGATGAGGATGAAAATGACATCTATGACAAGTTAGATACTTTGGGAAGTGGATCCAATGTAAATATTTACATTATGCAGGTGGAAGCATATTCTACATCGGGTGAGATTGCCACACTCAACTATGT
>CAKREC010000086.1 GCA_934316925.1 uncultured Eubacterium sp. | reverse complement strand
AACTGCGCAATAACATATTCAATAATATCTCCTATAATTTCAAGTTTAATCGAAAAGATATCAACAGATTACCAAACTTCATTATATTTTAACTCCGGATCGTTGAGACGTTCTTTATATTTGTTATAATTCTGTAGAACAGGACGTGAACCCGTTCCCGAAAACGAACCTTTTTTAAAGTTTTCAGGATATATAGCATACTTTCCGCCTTTCATGTAATCTAGTTTATCAATATAATTCGTATAATCCACTTTCTTACCATCAGTCTCATATCCTTTAAATAAATTTGATCTGTCAAAGTAGCAATAAACAGTTGCATACCCTTCTAATGACTTTGCAATAACCGGAAAAATATTCCAATAATAAGATGTTGAAACATAGCTGGCTATACCATCATGCAGTCTTAATTTAGTGGCATCTCTTTTATTGACTCCATCACTCTCTGTTACAAAACTTTTATACAGTGACTCTGGATAGATGAACCCCATAATTGCCGCCCAAGCTTGAACATAATGAGGTTCATCTTTAGAACTATAAAGAGGAACTGTGAGCGTTTTCAACCATGTGCTTTGTTGAAAAGTTAGAGGTTTAGCAGAATGTTCATCTCCAGTTAAAACATACTTAGCCGTTGCAAAGTTTTTAGCATCTTTTACTTTTAAACTATCTGAAGCAATACCCAACTCCGAAGAATTTTCCAATGATATACTGGCTTTTTCAACAGAACCGCTTGAAGATGATGTTCCAGCAACAATCTCCGCTTTTTCATAAGTACTTTTTGAAGCTTTTATATCAACTGATGAGGCTATATCTGGATATACAAAATACCCACCATTTTTGCTTTTGCTTTCACGAAGATAACCAGCTGTTCCCATATTAAAAGTACTTGGCGCAAGAGTAATCACACGACCATACCCCGGAGGACATTGAGGAGCAGGGACAGTTCCTAAAAAAGGCGAGCCCCAAACCTCGGCATCTTTACCTAAAACATGACTATCATTTCCTACTGCCTTATAGCTCCATTCACCAACACTACCCATTGTTATATCATATGCAGACGTTGAATAATCTACGGCTCCTAAAAATTTCAACTCATTTCCCGCTTGTTCTTGATAAGAATTTGTTACAACATAAATACCCTTATTGATAAAGTCCGGCAAAACATCGCTCAATCGTGCTCCGCCGCGAGTCGTTAGTTTGATATCATGCATCACAGACGTATAAGCCGGATTAACCATATATGTATCATAGCGAACAACACCGCTTTCTCCATAGTTGCTACTTTCCTTATCTGTAAACAAATTTGGAACATTAGCTCCATAATTTTTATTAGTAGTACTTGTTGGGTTATTAGCAACAAATCGAGAAGCTACAACAACGCCTGTCGCATCCTTGGCACCTGCTGTAGAAGACACAACAACGCCTTTCTCATTCTTAGAGACAGCATCAGAGGCTCCTACGGCTTCCAAATACCCCTTACGGATATAAATTGTTCCAGGCTCTACCAAATCATCTCTATTATTATATGTAGATGAAGCCACTTGATCTACAAGAACAATATTTGATTTATTGCTTGATGGCACTTTGGCAAATTCATTCACACCATCATCGCTATTAACAGATAACCCAACAATATTTACCGCGGCAAACGAATTAATTGCATCACCCATGGATAAATAAGTACGATGCAAACTATTTCTGCTTATACCATCTTTCGTTACTTCAGGTACTAAGTTACTTGTAAAAATAATATTTCCATGTGCGGCTACATCATATTTTTCCGCACGCCCTAGATTGGTTTTTCTCTTATCTGAGGCAATTTCAGTTTCTCCAAATTTTTGTCCTTCTGCCACAGTATATATATCCGCATATGGTGTTGTAAAACCATCTAGTTTACCATTTGTTCCCACACTAAACACTGGATTTTTGTCTGTATTCAAAATATTTAGATTCGAATCGAGTAAATCAAGATTGCCTTTATGAAACGTTGTACGAACTTTGTATTTATCATCCGCTGCATAATCATCCCCTGTCACCGTTTGCGCACGTGGGCCGATAACCGTTTCTTTATCAGTCATGCGAATCTGCATATTGTCATTACGCATAAGCAAGCTGTTATCGTTCAAATTATTCCCCATAACGCCATAATCCGTTGAGCTGCCGGCCTGAACCAACGTTCCTTTACCGCTGACCGTCGTCGAATTGCCATGAATCGAAGTGTTCGGCGCTTTAATTTCAATGGAAGCATTTTTTGTAGCTACACCATCTGTACCATCAGGATTTTTTGCACTCACAGTGTTTTTTGCATTCATGATGATTTGCGCGTCATGAGCGGAAGTTTCATGTCCGTCGGAATCTCCGTCACCACGGGGATGCGTCACTTCCTTAGCATCTTTATCCACGCTCAACACAATTTGATCTTTATTAACATTAATCCGATTCTTGGTTGCTGTGTCGCTTGTCCGATCCGGATCGGCAATCAAAACCCCTTTTTCATCAACAGTCATCCATTGATATTTATCATTTATATGTTCAGAACCAACAGATAAACTCGCCGTGCGAATTTTATTAGTGTCAATTTGCCCTGCGGCCAACAAACCTCTTACTTTGGTGTTAGCATCTATTTTCACAGGAAATTCCGGCACAGGCACATCAATAGGATGAGACGGATCCGTGGACGCAATACTTGTGACATACTTTATATCTTCGTAAGCATTTCCATTTTCATCTTTCGCCCAACCATTTTCCATAATTTTGACTTTTTTATCTTTAACATCTTTTGCATCGGTTAACTTCATCAGATCACCCACAAAAGTAAGCGAGCCATAATCATAAGGAGGAAGTATTCCACCACCGCTCCCTTCGGGTAGTGTTTCCGCCGATTTTGAACCTTGAATAAGATATTTATCCGCACCATTATTTCGCAATGCACCGATTTTGATGTCATTCCAAACCCCATTGTCAGAGGCTAGTTCCAAATCTCCTCTATTCATAACCTTTCCGGCAGTATCCACCACAAAATTCCAAGCGCCCTCGGTGCCGCCGAATTGCAAATTAGCATTATCCGCTTTGAACTGTCCTTCTCCGGCTTTCAACGAACCATGGACATAAGCGTTTGGATTAGCGG
>CAKREC010000085.1 GCA_934316925.1 uncultured Eubacterium sp. | reverse complement strand
CCGGTAATCATCGCTGTTGGCGTTGCTTGCCTCTAAGCACGGAATGCCTTTTCCGTTTGTGTATGCTTTGAAATCAATTTCAATGTCCTGGCGGCCAAGATCTGAGAAACAAACTCTATATATTCTATCAATATCCCAAATCTGACACTCAACCGAGATATCATTTATCATACGCCCTTCGATTTCACTAATACGATTACTCATAAACCCATCAGATAAAAGAATCAAACGAAACTTCCTTATGTGATCTCTATGAAATCGAAGTTGTTCAACCAAATCAGCTACAGGAGTGCTTGGTTCAATTTCCCTATAAAGCTTATTCCCAAGGGCCTCTTCTACAAAATGAAGCAGGAAATCAAACTGTTGCGTCGCATATGTTCTTGTTACCGTTTCCCGTTGCTCGTCACCTGTATAATCTGCAATTACAAGATTAAACGTGTAATCAAATTCGTCTAAGACGTACCCATCGACACGCAACTTTTTCGATCCACTCTTGCCAATATAAAATGCCGTCGTAAAGTCTGAAAGAGCTTCTGCGTTAACCAGATAACTGCTCGCAACACTAACAAAGGCGGCATTCGAGCCAGCTCCTTCTGTTGCGGCAGTCGCCTTCACTTCTTCCAAAAAATCCTTATGGAACTCTTGTACGTTCATTTTTTAAGCCTCCTTCAGTCTAAATATTTCGATTGACGGCAAATCAATTTTGTACTGAGCTTCGACTATCGCTGAAGGCACATTGTCTTTTGCCAAACAAGGAAACTCCTTTGAAACACGGTACGTTCGCTTTTCAGCAAGCTTAAAACGACATGATGAATACTCATCAGCGTTTTTTTCTTGATATCCGCTTTTTGCTAATTTTAATTTCAATAAATCCGCGCTGGACCGCGATGATATTTTTGAAAAAACATTTTTGACTGCTTCATTTAGCGAAATGGTATTTCTCCCCGTCGAAGATGTTTTGTCAAGAAAATAAACGATGAGAAATCCTTCATCCGAACGATTAAATTGTTGAAGCGAAGACACCTGAATGGAAGTCCCCGCAATAATTGTTGTTTTTACTTCTGCCCAGCCATTTGAAAAATTGAAATCCTGATCCGCCCCTTCAGGTCCAACCCATTCAGTGATTGCCATATTATCTCCGTGCTTTTCGACAAGGTCGGCCAAAAATAACAACTCACCAATCAAGCCCTTTTGACTATGTGACGGCAACAATCCATCGCCAATTTGTTGTAAAAGTCTAAGCCACCTTTTATACTGGGCAACAATCTTTTCAATAGGATGTGGCCCATCTTTTGATGAACACAGGAGGTCCCAGCAAAGCTTCACAAATATTTCATCCAGCGAAGGATAGTTTAAAGAAAAACGCAGAGCATATGAATTGTCGTTCAATAGAATATTTTCGACACTTATCGCCTTTGAAGATGACACTTTTTCAAGTTTTCCTGTATTGAGAACAATAAAGCATTTCTGAGAATCATTTAGATATCCTATATGAAAAGCTAACGGATGTTCACCTGAAACCAGAAGAAACCCCCCAGTATATGGAGAAATATTATTCCACTTCTCGTATAAATCATCAATCGTTATCATCGTCATCATCCTCGTCTTCGATATCAACCCAATTCTTCAATTCTTTGACGTTTACCATATAGTTCGCAGTGCGTTCGTTTCCGTCATATGGAAATCCAAGCCCAAGAGCAAAGACGCATTTTGGATCACTGGGCTTTCTTTCTGGGTTTGTATTAGTTAAAACATGAATTAAAAGCAACGGATTACGATCCGTGTGCAGATATGTGCTGTCTTTACTGCTTCCGTATTCTGCACGAAGAGCCTGTATTTGTTTTTCTGTTAGCCCTATCTTTGTACATCCGCCGGCCCCGATTCGCACATGCCTACCATACACCTTGAGCATGCTTTTACTCGTTAAATCCCATTCAAGTGGTCTGCCCTTGGGATGAACATCAATAGAGGTTTCATCAATGAGGCCGATCTTTACGACATGACTTTCATCGGGATCTTGAGGAATAGCAACATCCCACAAGTCTAACGGGCCATCGTCGGAAGCAATATACTCTGCGAGTGCTGCCGGCTGGAAATTGAGGTTCCACGGATGTGTAATATAGTTTCGTACTATCTCGGTCACCGCTTTTTTGGTTACATTTCTCCAAATATACGCCTTTGTATAAGCATCATATTCATACTGAACGTCAGCGGAAATTGACTCTATAAACGAACGACATAAGGCCTCATTTTCTTCAATAGATGCAGGATCGCCTTTTAGTCTTGGAGTCTCGATCATTCGACCAGAAACGGTAATAGGGCGTTTTACAGATGTTGCTGTACGCATCTTATTTCGCGCTGTAATGAGGAGCGAGCCCGGGGCCTGCCTAACTTTCAAACCAAATTCTTCAGGAGTTTGATTTTGACGCTTCATTTTGCGAAGTTCATCTTTCAATTCATTGACTGCGTCAGTAATGTAACCATACCAATCAATTGCATCCTCAGCTATCCAAACCTTAAACAAATCATCATAGTTAGGACGATATCCAAACCACCGCCCCATCTGGAGAAGTGTATCATACATCATGGTATTTCTGTAGAAATAGCTGACGCACAGGCCTTCCAACGTCAATCCTCTGGAAAGACTGTTTCCGCCAACGGCAATCACTCGCATCCCGACGCCTTTATACTCATAATAATTTAGAGAAGATGCGCCATGTTGCTGGTTTACTGATCGAACCTCAATTCGCTTCGCTGACTTGAGTATGTGGTCATGAAGAAATGTATCCCATTTTACTTTTGCAACGGATTCCATTTGGAATTCTTCCCACTCGGCAAAAAGTGAACCAATATTTTTGATTTGCATTGCTTTTTCGATCGGAAGAGCAGAATAATTTTCAAGATCCGCCTTTATGCTTGAAACATAGGCCTCAATAAGATCAGCGGTAACATTTTGAACTTTTGTAAATCTGCTAACGTTCACCAGCATAGATCGATGCTCGGTGTTATCCTGGCGGACATCAGATGTTGTGCAGGCAAGTATAAAATAACGAATAGCTTTTTTTAAGCTTTCGGGTAAATCGTACAATTCATCAGCAAGTTCTTTTTTATGCTTAAACACAAAAAAGGATTCTTGCTCTTCATTTTCAATTGGAATAATTGCATCGCCATATATTCCGCCAGTTCTTGTGCGTGGCACTATATCGTCCCATTCGTCAGCATCACCGTTGCCAAAAATTTTATCTGCACCAATATACAATTCTGGTGTAGGAAGAACCGTTAGAAAGTCCTTTGGAAAAAGGTCTCTTGTAGCATCATCCGTATCCGGATCAATAAAAATATTGGCAAACGGTGTTGCTG
>CAKREC010000084.1 GCA_934316925.1 uncultured Eubacterium sp. | reverse complement strand
GAGTTACAGTCATTGCGTTTAGTGATGGCATTGCGGTACAGGCAAATGTGTTAGAAAATCTGTCTACGATGCCGGAACGCTACATAAAGCGTCTGGAGGATGATCTGAAAATAGTTGGAGCAACCTCGGATAACACCGTTTGCTTTGATCTTTGCACTGGACATGACAGTAAGATTGTTACTACATTTTCCTCTCTTTTGCAGAAGAAAAAGATTTCACTTGTTGGTGGAACGAGCAACAGCACGGCAGTGGCGGTCAATGGCAAAGTGTATGAAGATGCCTGTGTATATCTCTTGATAAAAAATCTCAAAGGAAGAGTCAAGATTTACAAGGAAAATATTTATAAACCGATGGAGGGGATTCGTCTTACTGCGACGAACACGACACCGGAGCAGTATCTGATCAATACGATCGATGGCAAACCGGCAGAACAGTTATATCGGGATACTTTGCACATCAGCAAGGAGGCAGCCAAAACCCAGACATTCACGAATCCACTGGGACGCTGTTACGGAACGGAAGTCTTTTTGATCTCCGTAAAGGATATTAAGGGACAGTCGCTGGAGTGTTACCGTCAGGTAAATAATATGGACATTCTCACGATGTTGGAGTTAGATGATTATAAGCAGATTGTTAAAAATACAGTGGATCAGATTCATGAAGATTTTCCAAAGGCATCGGCGATCTTATCCGTCAATTGTCTGTTCCGCTATTTATTCTTCCAGCAGGAACATTACTGGCAGGAATATTTAAAAGAGATGTGTGCTTATACAACTCACGCGGGCATGGTAGGAGTTGGCGAGCATTTTGACAATCAGCATGTAAATCAGACCATGTGTTGTGTGGTATTTGAATAAATGGGGGAATGGATTATGTTTAAAAATAAAAAGAAAAACAAAAATACAGAGGTCAATGTGACAGCAGAGGAAAAAAAGACAGCGGACAAATATCCGATCCACTATGTGGTCGATTATTTGAAAGAGACCAATCATGAGTTGGAGACCGAGACGATCAATTCAGCCAGAGCACTTCATGAGACCAGTGAGATGTTCAATGAACTGCAGATGGGCATTGGTACGATGACCGATGGCATTCGGGTTTTGCAGGATTCCTTTCAGAATATAAAAAATGTTACAGAACAATTCAGTCAGGTAGAAGAGAATATTGGTAACCGTGTGGACGAAGCGCACGAACAGGTCAACACGTTGATGGACGATTCCCAAAAAGTAAGTGAAAGTTATGCGAAGATGGATGAGACATTTCAGGTCCTTCTTTCGTCACTGGAGCAGATCAAGGAATGCACGACCGAGATCGTGGCAGTCGCAGATCAGACCAATCTGCTTGCACTGAATGCCAGCATAGAAGCAGCGCGTGCCGGTGAGCAGGGACGCGGATTTTCAGTTGTTGCCGAACAGGTCAAAGTGCTGGCGGAAGATATTAAAAAATTGGTGGAAAATGTGAATGGCAGTGTGGCGCAGGTTGAGAGCAGTACCGCAGAACTGAACGAATCTCTTGAAGACTCCAAACAGGCATTGGAGTCGACCGTGAAAAATGTGGAACAGACGAATGATATTTTCGATAAGATCAAAGACAGCGCTTCGGAAAGCAAACTTGTGAAAAAAGACATCAATGATGCCGTGGCAGAAAGTGAAGTATCGGTAAAACAGATGGAACGCTACATAGCAGATTCCAATGATTCTTATCAGGATATTCACAATCATATCGTAGATATGGATATTGCTGACACGAAAAAGGGAGTGTTGTTTGAGTCATTTAATAACATGCTTGGACAGATCCTTCCTATGGTTGATGAACTGTAAACAGATTGAAGGAGTATGACTTTGGAAACAAGAGAAGTTTTAAAAAAACTGCAGAACGGAGCAATTTCCCTGGATGAAGCAGAAGCCTTTTTTTGCAGACAACCTTATGAAGATCTTGGATATGCAAAGCTGGATACTCACCGGGAGATTCGCTCCAGGTTTCCAGAGGTGGTTTATTGCCATGGAAAGCCGGATGATTATCTGGTTTCTATTTATGTACGGTTGTATGAGACTTATGGTGAAGTATTGGGGACAAGAGCCGATGAACATCAATACCGGCTGGTAAAGGAGAAGATCCCCGAGATACAGTATGATCCAATCTCTCATATATTGAAAGTGGAAAAAGAGAGTAAGAAAAAACAGGGATCGATCGCAGTCTGTACAGCAGGGACAGCTGATATTCCGGTTGCTGAAGAGGCAGCGCAGACAGCAGAGTATTTTGGCTGTGTGGTAGAGCGGATTTATGATGTAGGTGTGAGTGGTATTCACCGGTTGCTTTCCCAGACATCAAAATTGCAAAAAGCAAACTGCATTGTCGCTGTGGCAGGGATGGAAGGCGCTCTTGCGAGCGTGATCGGAGGACTGGTTCAGAATCCGGTGATCGCCGTTCCGACTTCTGTAGGATATGGCGCAAGTATGGGAGGGCTGTCTGCTTTACTGACGATGATCAATTCGTGTGCCAATGGAATCGCCGTTGTCAATATCGATAATGGGTTTGGCGCCGGTTATATGGCAACACAGATCAATCGACTGGCAGTAGAAACAAGATCAGAGAATGAATAGAAAGATGAGGAATTGTATCATGAAGAAAGCTTTGTACTTCGAATGTGCGGCAGGCATCAGTGGTGACATGACGGTGGCGGCACTATTGGATCTGGGAGCAGATGAAGAAATGCTGCGACGTGTTTTGTCCAGTGTCCCGGTGGGAGGATTTCAGATTGAAATTTCTCATGTGAAAAAGGCAGGAGTTTTATGCGAAGATTTCCATGTGATCCTGGATGAGGAGCATGAAAATCATGATCATGACATGAATTATCTTCATGGCAACTTGTCGGAAGAGCATCATCACCATGAGCACCACCATCATCATGAACATCGTGGACTGGCTGAAATTTATGATATAATCGAAAAAACAGAGATGTTACCGGATGCAAAAGATCTGGCAAAACATATTTTTGGCGTGCTGGCAGAAGCAGAAGCCGGTGCTCATGGAGTAAAGGCGGAACAAGTTCATTTTCATGAAGTGGGTGCTGTGGATTCAATCGTAGATATTATTGCGGTTGCTGTCTGCCTGTGTGATCTTGGATTCGATGAAGTGTTTGTGCCATCGGTTAGTGAGGGAAAGGGAACAGTGCGATGCCAGCATGGTATTTTGCCGATTCCGGTTCCTGCGGTTGCCAATATTGTGGCAAAACACGCGATCGTGGTCAACCAGTTGGGAATCCAGGGAGAATTTGTGACACCGACCGGAGCTGCGATCGTGGCAGCAGTCCGTACAGAGAAGAAGATGCCTGGCACCTACCGGATTGAAAAGATTGGCATGGGTGCTGGAAAAAGAGAGTATGAATTGGCGAGCATTTTGCGTATTTATCAGATTTCATATGAAGAAGAGCCGGAAGAAGAAATTTAT
>CAKREC010000083.1 GCA_934316925.1 uncultured Eubacterium sp. | reverse complement strand
CTACAACACAGATCGTTACCGGTGCGTCGAATGTCAGAGAGGGGCAGAAGGTTCCTGTCGTTCTGGACGGTGGACGCGTGGCCGGTGGTCATGATGGCAAGAAAGTAGAAGGCGGCGTAAAGATCAAAAAAGGAAAACTTCGTGGTGTAGAGAGTAACGGTATGATGTGTTCGATCGAAGAGCTTGGTTCTTCAACCGATTTTTACCCGGATGCGGCTGCCGATGGAATCTACATTTTAAGTGATAACAAGGAATATGCCGATGCTCCTGTTGGAAGCGACGCGATTGCACTTTTAGGACTTAGAGATGCCAACTTCGAATATGAAGTGACATCAAACCGTGTAGACTGTTTTGGAGTGATCGGAATTGCCAGAGAGGCAGCAGCTACGTTCCGCAAACCTTTCGTTCCGCCGGTTGTTACCGAATCAGGAAATGACGAAAAAGCAGAAGATTATATCTCGGTGGATGTGCAGGCAAAAGATCTTTGCTCCCGTTATGTTGCAAGAGTCGTAAAAAATATTAAACTGGCACCATCACCGGAATGGATGCAGAGAAGACTGGCAGCAAGTGGAATCCGTCCGATCAATAACCTTGTCGATATTACGAATTATGTTATGGAAGAATATGCTCAGCCAATGCACGCATATGATCTTGACCAGATCGCCGGCAAAAAGATTGTGGTAAAACGTGCAGAAGAAGGCGAGGTATTCCAGACTTTAGATGGTCAGGAACGCACATTGGATTCCTCCATCCTTATGATCTGCGACGGCGAAAAATCCGTTGGTCTTGCTGGTATCATGGGTGGCGAAAACTCCAAGATCACCGATGATGTACAGACGATGCTGCTGGAGGCTGCCTGCTTTGATGGCACCAATATCCGCCTGTCCGGTAAAAAACTTGGCATGCGTACGGATGCTCAGGCCAAATTTGAAAAGGGACTGGATCCAAACAACACAATGGAAGCGATGAACCGTGCCTGCCAGTTGATCGAAGAGCTGGGTGCCGGAGAAGTTGTCGGTGGATGTGTGGATGTGTATCCGGAACCAAAAGAGGAAACTACCGTAGCTTATGATGTGGATAAGATCAACCGTTTGCTGGGAATTGACGTATCGGAAGATCAGATGTGCGAATATTGGAACATGGTAGATCTTACACCGGATAAAGAGAAAAAACTGGTTCATGTCCCAACATGGCGTCAGGATATTCTGCGTTTAGCAGATCTGGCGGAAGAAGTTGCAAGATTTTATGGTTATGACAAGATCCCGACTACTCTGCCAAGTGGCGAGGCTACACAAGGTGGCATTTCTTTCCAGAAATCAATACAGAACATGGCTCGAAACGTAGTAGAGCAATACGGATTCTCGGAAGGTATGACTTACTCTTTTGAGAGCCCGAAAGTATTTGACAAACTGCTTGTACCAGAAGGAAGTGAACTTCGAAATGCGATTGAGATTTCCAATCCACTGGGAGTTGACTACAGTATCATGAGAACGTCCTCTTTGAACGGAATGTTATCGTCTCTTGCTACCAACTACAATCACCGCAACAAAAATGTGCGTTTGTATGAACTGGCGAATGTATATCTGCCAAAGGCATTGCCACTGACTGAACTGCCGGATGAGAGAATGATGCTTACCCTTGGTATGTATGGCAAGGGAGACTTCTTTGATATGAAGGGCTGCGTAGAGAGTATCTTTAAAAAGATCGGTGTAAAAGAATACGTTAGTTATGAGCCAAACGATGACCGTCCATTCCTGCATCCGGGAAGACGTGCTGACATTCTGATCGGTGAAGACTGTGTTGGATTTTTAGGAGAGGTGCATCCGGAAGTTGCAGATAACTATAGCATCGGTACGAAAGCATATGTAGCAGTATTAGATGTAGAAATTCTTGCTAAAAAGGCAAACTTTGATGTAAAATATAAAGGAGTGGTAAAATTCCCTGCTGTAACAAGAGATATTTCGCTTGTTATGAAGAAAGATGTTCTGGCAGGCCAGGTGGAAGATGTGATCCGCAAGAGCGCCGGCAAACATCTGGAAGATTATCATTTATTTGATGTGTACGAAGGCGAGAATGTAGGAGCAGATGAAAAATCATTGGCTTACTCCATTCGTTTCCGCGCTTCGGACCGAACCTTGGAAGATAAAGATGTCACAAAAGCCATGGAGAAGATCCTCAAGAAACTGGAGACTCTGGGAGTGACATTGCGTCAATAGATTATCCATGATAGGAGAGAGTGACAGGGATGAAAAAACTGATCCGCAATGTTTTGACTGTATGTTTTATATGTTATATGATATTGCTTGTGTATTTTTTGTTTTTCAGTGAAGAATATGGCAGAAATGAATCCTACTCTTCCTATCAGTATAATCTGGTATTGTTCCGTGAATTAAAAAGGTATCTTGCGTACCGGCACAAGATTGGCAACGGGTTGTTTTTAGTGAATGTTGTTGGCAATGTATTGGCATTCGCTCCGTTCGGTTTTCTGGTTCCGGTACTGTACCGGGAACAAAGAAACGAACTGACTCATAATGGACACTATTTCCGAAGTTTTTGGTTTGTGTCTCTTATGGGTTTTTTGTTCAGTTTGTGTGTGGAAGTGACGCAGCTGATCACAAAGGTTGGCTGCTTTGATGTGGATGACCTGTTTTTGAATACGACAGGAGTAATGATCGGATTCATTGTCTACTTTATCTCGAAGAAGATCATTGGTGTCCTGTCATTAAAAAAGAAAAGGAGAAAGAATCCATGAATGTACGATATGGAAAGAGAAGACAGATTCGGTTTACGGATAAATCTCACCCGTTACAGGGAATCCTTTCGGTTCTGTTTGGAGTATTGGCGTGGGCAGACATGATCACCCTGTGTCTGATGTCAGGCTCCAGCAAGGGACATGCCGGAATCTTTGCCGGGGTCCTTGGTATTCTTGCTTTGATCCTTGGTGTGATCGGATTTGTGTTGGCAGCGAAATGCTATCGAAAAGAAGACATATATATGGTAACTCCGACGTTGGGAACGTTGCTGAATGTGTTGATCATTCTGGCATGTGTGATCATCTATGTTCTTGGCGCACTGTGAGATTACGGATCGTGTCGGATATCGTGATCTGTTTGAAAATCCTACGATATTCTTCCGAAGAAAGACTTTCAATATAATTGACCGGATAGTTTTTGATATATCCTTTTTTTATCAGAATTGAGGCAGCTTTGTTATAGGCAATGGCTGCCTCAATTTCTGTCTGGTAACGGCCGATCAGAAAATTTCCGTTCCAGTGTATTTTGGCTTCATAATACGTTGCATTGCCTTTTTCTTTTTGACAGACGCCCTGAAACCGATTGATGATCTTGATATTTGCATAACGGAAATCACGTTCATTTCCATTCATGAATTCGAAATCTTTTCCCGGCACGCCATAGTTTTTGATCCCATAGCGGGACAAAACATTGACCTGCATGCCATAGTCGGCTACAAACAGATGCCCGCCCCGGCGGCTGATCGTCCGGGTAGAAAAATAAAAAAGATCATCAATATCAAAAATATAAAAATCATCGAATGAGACATAGTATCGAAAATAATGCCGGTAAAGATAGATCGGAGTTTTGATATAAATATGGTTGTCACGGAAATTGATCAGTACGACCCACTTGGAAAAAGAAAGGGGACTTTCATTTTGGTAG
>CAKREC010000082.1 GCA_934316925.1 uncultured Eubacterium sp. | reverse complement strand
GTATTGATAATGCTGTTGTCTTCATTTAATCCAAATACATACATCGGCATTTTATTTTCCATACACAAAACAGCAGCTGCCAGGTCAATTACACCCAGTTGTTTATCTACAATCTCTGCCATGTCCATCGATGCATATTTTTTAGCATCCGGGTTTTTAGCAGGATCAGAGTCATAAACACCATCAATTGATTTTGCTGCCAGAATCACATCCGCATCGATCTCGATCGCCCGCAAAGCGGTAGCTGTATCGGTCGAAAAATATGGGTGTCCTGTACCGCCGGCAAAAAATACAACCATTCCTTTTGACAAATACTTGTTTACACGGTCTTTGGAAAAAAGCTTTGTAAAAGAACCACATTCGAACGGAGTCAGTACCTGTGTCATAAGACCAACAGAACGGCAGATCTCCGACATATAAATACAGTTCATAACGGTAGCCATCATACCAATCTGATCTGCTTTTGTCCGATCGATCGTCTCGCTGGAGCGTCCTCGCCAAAAGTTTCCTCCTCCGATCACGATCGCAACTTCCGTCCCTTGATCCACCAATGTCTTGATCTGCTTGGCAACCGGCACACACGTCGCCTCATCAAAACCTGTGCCTTTATCTCCTGCAAGTGCCTCACCACTAAGTTTTAACAATACTCTTTTATACTGAGCCATAGTAACCTCCTAGAGAATCTCTATCTAATATTCCTGTCATTTATTCAAAGAAAGAATCCAGATCGACATCTGCATATTTCAAAGAACAATGTCCATCAACAACTGCACCACTGTTGATCTGCAAAGATTTTGCATTGATATTTCCTTTTACAACAGCTGTCGAGTCGATCACAACAGGACCATTGACTTCAACATCGCCCTTCACAGCACCTGCGATCACAACAGATGTACAGTTGATATTTCCAAGTACAACCGTTCCCACATCAATCTTTACAAGTCCTTTACTGTTGATGTCTCCAGCCAGGCGTGGCGTGTTTACATAAATTTCAGAGGCAATGGTATTTCCTGATACACTACCTGTAATTGTCAGCTTTCCGGCACATTCCACATCACCATCAATCTTACCTTTTACAACCAATGATGTATCCGAACGGATCCCACCACTGATCGTGGTACCTTTGGTAATGACCGTAACTTCTTCTGAATTGTCTTCTAATGGCTCTAATACTTCTTCTTCCACTTTAGTATCCTCCCTGTCAACCGCATCAACGGCATCTTCTTTTACTTCTTCCTGTTCTTCCGGCTCATCCACGATTTCTTCCTCTGCAGCCTCATTCAGTTCCTCCGGCTGGATCTCATCCATATTGCCGATCTTTTCCTGAATCTCATCGGCTATCTCTTTCAGATCTGCCTCTGGCAAAATATCCTTTGTGGAAACAGAATCTTCCGTCTGTGAAGCAGTATCCGGCTCACTTTTTTCAAGATTTGTTTCCTCTTCCTGCACATTTTCATCCAAAGAATCTGCCAGCTCATTCACAGACTGTGCAATATCCTCTTTTAAATCCTTAAAGAAACTCATTTATTTTCCTCCTGGTTTATTTATTGTGTCGAACTTTTGCCGTTGTGTCATCAATCGGCAGCAGCTCATAATTTGCTTTTTTCATCTTTTGGATCAGTTCCGGCAATGCCTTCACGGTCAAAGGTTTCTCCGGAGAATCATACATCAGAACCACGGCGGTATCAAAGCGCTCCGTGTCCGTCATAATTCCCTCGATCACTTTCTTTTTTGTGGTCTTTCCACTTTTACCATCCGGGCTCAATACATTCCAATCCATGTATACAAGATTGCGTTGTTCTAACACCGCTGTCAGATCATGAAACGGGATCTTGATCATCTGTGAATTGCTTCCCCCGGGGAACCGGTAAAACGTTGGCGTAACACCAGTCTCTTTTTTCAGCAATTCTACCAGGGAATCTACATCTTTTGCGAACGCGTCAGCAGAAGAATAAATATCATCATACAAATGCGAGTATGAGTGCATTGCTAATGTATGACCTTCTTTTACAATCCGCTGATACATCTTTTTGGAATAAGCATCTTCTTTTCCCGTGACAAAAAAGGTCGCTTTCACTTGATTTTCCTTCAATATATCTAAAATCTTTTCTGTCTCTGTGCTAGGTCCATCATCAAATGTCAGATAAACTTTTTTCTTATTTTCATCGGTCTGAACGGCCGCCGGTGTGACGGATTGTGCTGTCACCGTCGGAACGGGTTCTGCCTCTTTTGCTTTGGCAGTTTCCTTTTCTTCGCTCTGTGATACCGCAATCGTATCCAAAGCACGATCCAATCTTCTCTCCAGCGAAAAAACACGGCACATTAAAAATATGGATAACACTGTTGGCAAAATCAATAATGTGATGCAGGTAATGATGATAATTTTTTTAATCCGCTGCACCCTTTTTTTTCGATAGTCCTGTGTCAAGCCAGTCTTTGAAGTATCTTTCACAGACAACCTCCTAACTGAAATTCATAAATCATATATCATCACATTCTTTAAAATTATAGCATAAAACATATAGGGGCGCAAGACAGATTGTTACAAGGTTTCTCTATAGAATGATAAAAAAAACCTCCCCAATATGTAACATCCATCACATATCGAGGAGGTTGAAATCTTGTCCACAAAGGACATGACTCTGTATTATTTTAACTGAGCAGCAACTTCTGCAGCAAAGTCTTCTTCTTTCTTCTCAAGACCTTCACCTGTTTCGAAACGAACAAACTGTGTCAATTTGATATTGCATCCGTTTGCTTTAGCAACAGACTCAACATATTTAGCAACAGACTCTTTGTTCTCTGCTTTTACATATACCTGTTCTGTCAGACATACTTCTTTGAGTTCTTTGTTCAAACGGCCAATGATCATCTTTTCAATGATATTGTCTGGTTTGCCAGCATTCTTTGGATCATTCTTAGCCTGAGCAAGAAGAACTTCTTTTTCATTCTCTTTATACTCATCTGATACATCATCAGAAGAAAGATACTTAGGATTCATAGCTGCAACCTGCATAGCTACATTCTTAAGGCATTCAACAACTTCTGCACCGTTGTTATCTGTCTCAGCAGCGATCAAAACACCAATCTTTCCGCCTGCATGAATATATGGAACAATAACACCATTGTCCTGAGATACTTTCTCAAAACGACGAATATTCATGTTCTCGCCGATCTTTGCGATCATGTTTTTCAAGTTCTCTTCTACGGTTACAGAAGAATCCTCGATCCATGCTTCGCTCATGAATGTTTCCAGATCACTTGCGGATGTATTTACTGCCTGAGCAGCTACTGCATTTACAAGATTCTGGAACAACTCGTTTTTCGCAACGAAATCCGTTTCGGAGTTAACTTCAACAATTGCAGCTTTCTTTCCGTCTTCGCTGACATTTACAGCTACCAGACCTTCTGCTGCAATACGTCCGGCTTTTTTCTCAGCCTTAGCCAGACCGTTCTCACGAAGCCACTCTACTGCCTTGTCCATATCACCGTCTGTGTTTGTAAGTGCTTTCTTACAATCCATCATGCCGGCGCCTGTTTTTTCTCTTAATTCTTTAACCATTGATGCTGAAATAGCCATATCAATAATCCTCCTAAATAATGATCTAAATTATTCTGCGTCTTCCTCTGCTGTCTCGTCAACCATAGACTCACCCTGGTTTGCTTCAATAACAGCGTCTGCCATTTTAGATACGATCAGTTTTACTGCACGAATAGCATCGTCATTTCCTGGAATTACATAATCCAATTCTTCTGGATCGCAGTTTGTATCAACGATACCGATCAATGGAATACCAAGAATGTGAGCTTCCTGGATACAGATTCTTTCTTTCTTAGG
>CAKREC010000081.1 GCA_934316925.1 uncultured Eubacterium sp. | reverse complement strand
ATCTGTAAGCACGTTGAAATACAGACAAAATGGAGGGGGACGTTATGGTTGTTATTGATGGTAAGAGTGTATTTGGTGGTATTGCCATTGGCCATATCGCTGTGTTTCAAAAAGGAGAAAGTCTGGTCAAAAGAAGATCGATCACAGACACCGGGCATGAGGTAAAACGATTTACAGATGCCAAAGAAGAGGCAAAAAAACAACTGCAGGGCTTGTATGAGAAGGCCCTGCAGGAAGTTGGAGAAGCCAGTGCCATGATCTTTGATGTACATCAGATGATGCTAGATGATCTGGACTATACCGAATCGATCACCAATATGATCGAGACGCAGAAGATCAATGCAGAGTTTGCTGTGGCGAGTACCGGGGACAATTTTTCTCAGATGTTTGCTGCTATGGATGATGATTACATGAAGGAGAGAGCGGCGGATATCAAAGACATTTCCAACCGTGTTATTATGATTTTACAGGGTAGAAATAATGACGGTCTGCGCAGCGAAGAGCCGGTGATCCTTCTGGCAGAGGATCTGGCACCGAGTGAGACCGTTCAGCTGGATAAAAGCAAGGTGCTTTCTTTTGTTACCAGACATGGTTCTACCAATTCCCATACAGCGATCCTGGCAAGGACAATGAATATTCCGGCATTGATCGGTGTGGATTATCCCGATGATGTGCAGGGGAAAATGGCGATCGTCGATGGTTTTAAGGGCAGGATATTGATCGATCCAACGGATGATCTGTTGGAAGAGTATGAGAAAAAAAGACAGGACGAGCAGAATAAACAACGTCTTTTGCAGGAACTAAAAGGAAAGGACACAGTGACCGCAGACGGCAAGAAGATCTGTTTATACGCCAACATTGGAGGCGTTGGAGATGTTCCATCGGTGCTTGCGAATGATGCGGCGGGGATCGGATTGTTCCGCAGCGAATTTTTGTATCTGGATTCGGAGGATTATCCGACGGAGGAAGAACAATTTCATGCTTACAAGACCGTGGCGGAGACCATGGCAGGCAAAAAGGTTGTGATCCGGACACTGGATATTGGCGCGGATAAGCAGGTGGATTATTTTCATATGGAAAAAGAAGAAAATCCGGCGATGGGTTACCGGGCAATCCGGATCTGTCTGGATCGTCCTGAGATTTTTAAGACGCAATTGCGGGCGATCTACCGTGCCAGCTACTATGGAACCATCTCGATCATGTTTCCAATGATCGTGTCTTTGTGGGAAGTAAAAAAGATCAAGGAAATTGTGGAAGAAGTAAAGAAAGAACTGTCAGATGCAGGGATCCGGTATGGGGACGTAGAACTCGGTATTATGATCGAAACGCCGGCAGCAGCCATGATCAGTGATGAACTGGCGAAAGAGGTTGACTTTTTCAGTATCGGTACGAATGATCTTACGCAGTACACACTTGCGATCGACAGACAGAATCCGAAACTGGATGACTTTTGTGACACTCATCACGAGGCGGTACTCCGGTTGATCGAGATGACCGTAAAAAACGGGCATAAAGAGGGATGCTGGGTAGGCATCTGCGGAGAATTGGGAGCAGATACTTCTCTTACCGAGCGCTTCTTGAAAATGGGTATTGATGAACTTTCTGTTTCGCCATCGATGGTTTTGAAAGTAAGAGATACCATCCGGAAAATAGATCTTCGTTGACATCACACTTGTTCGGTGTTACCATATGGGCAGATTGTAGTGGGTCAGGAGGTTGATGAAGCATGCTGCCGGTAGAAGTAAAGCGTGAACTGGATGTATTAAGTCGAAAAGGAAGACTGCAGCTGGAAAAAGAATGTTTTCAGCATGGAGACACGACCGTATTGGAACATAGTATCAAAGTTGCTGTGTTGAGTTTATGGCTTGTGAAGTTTTTGAATATTAACGTAAATCGCAGAGCGCTGATACGAGGCGCTCTGCTGCATGATTATTTTTTGTATGATTGGCATGATAAAGACCATGGACATCGTCCACATGGCTTTACTCATCCGAAAACCGCATTGAAAAATGCTAAACAGGATTTTGCATTGTCAGGAATCGAAAAAAATATCATACTGACGCATATGTTTCCGATGGTACCACTTCCACCAAAGTGCCGCGAAGCGTGGATCGTGTGTATGGTGGATAAATATTGTGCTACCAGGGAGACTTTGCGAGGATTCGGAGTGGGACGATAAATACGAATGGTATCAAAAAAGTTTGGTTGTCTTTGTCAGAAAGACAGCCAAACTTTTTTGTTTGAATCGATTCGGATTATTTTTTGATCTTCACTTTTTTCTTACTGCTCCATGTGGAGTATACGGTCTTGGAATCGCCTTTTTGATAGGTGTGGATCCGCACATAACCAATGGTCGTCACACCCTTTGGAATTACCAGACCATTGTCATCAAAACAACCCAGCATATCACAGGATGCAAAAGCTGAATTTCCGATCACCTTTAATGTGGCAGGAAACTGAATATCAAAAAGGCCGCCGAAGAAATCGGTAGTATCCTGGAATGCCCCATCTGCTATGGTCTTACGCCATCCAAGATCGAAGCAATCGTATCTGTCGCAGACTGCTATGATGCACTGACCAGTGAACGTGTATATAAAAGTGCGTATGCACTCGACAAGGCATTCAATATGATCATCAATGGTGAGTGCGGTATGTTTTCTCCTAAAATCATTTCCTGTTTCCAGGAAGCAAGAGAAAAATTGGAGCAGAAAGCATTGGAACTTCAGGAATAAGAAAAAAATCCGATATAAATAGAAATAGAAGCTTGCGTAATGTCGGAAAAATTGATACACTGACAGTAAGTGAAGGATGTGATACACATGAAGAATAGATGGATAAGATACATGATGACGGCTGCAGCCTGCGTGGTGACTACATTGAGCACGTGGGTCTGTGCGGACGCTATGACTGTAAAAGTGGACGGTGATCCCAGCGAATGGGTCAATGTGTCTATGATAGAGACAAAAGATCAGAGCATTGCTTCTAAGTGGGCAGTGACGCAGGATGATGAAAATATATATTTATATATCCAGCAGAACGGCGGCAATGAGTACTGGATGCCAATGTTCTATCAGTCAATCTCGATCGCGTACACCAAGAAGGGTGCGCCGGAAGCAAAGACTGCGATTCTTTTTTCACAGGAAAAGGATTTGCGCGACAAGACGGGATCATCTGTGATTGATGACTCTAAGGTTGTATATGAGCCAAGTGATACAAAGGACAAGTATGATATCGAGTGTTCGATACCAAAATCATTCTTTTATAGTGATGAATTTACACTGACCTTTGCCGGTACCTCGATCTCGAGTGACAAGATTCCGAAAGCGTCGGAGATCGCCGGAGAAGAGACAGAGGCTGTTTATGACGGGATTGTGATCGATGGCAGTTTTTCAGATTGGAAAGCGGTCAGCAAGACGGCAGTAGAAGATAAAAAGCCACTTCTTGAAACGGCTATGATCATGGATGGCGACTATGTTTATATTTATATGAAAGAAAGCAGTGACAAGGCACTGACCTGGTCTGGTAAATATAACAATGGTAAGTTCACGATCTTGACAGACACCGGACGAAATCTTACCTTCAAGCTGAATACAGATTCGATTGAAGGTGTTTCCGGAGCTAAGGTTGCACATTCAAACTTCAAATATGAGATTGCGATTCCGGTTTCGGAACTGCCACCATATATCAGCACCATTTCATATGGATATTATATGGAAGAGGATATGTTGATCGAAGGCGTTGCCAATCTGAAGAAAGATGACAATGACAAAGATGACAAGAAGTTTCAGGGAATTGTGTATGATGGATCCTATGGAGACTGGGACTATTATCCACATAAGCTGATCGAGTATTCGACACCGGGAAGCAACGGTCGAGCGGACTCGGAAGCGGCTCTTTACCTGGACGACACCACATTGTATGGACATGTACGGATTGCCAGCCATAGCAACCGCATGAAGTTTCAGCCATTCACACTCCGCTTCAATG
>CAKREC010000080.1 GCA_934316925.1 uncultured Eubacterium sp. | reverse complement strand
GCTTTGATGACAATAGCGATGAAGATGAGGACAATAACGACGACGATGATGATGCTTCGTCAGGCCTCTCTGAACTTCTTAAATTGCTCGAATCCATGAAAGACGATGACGATGGAACAAACGAACCTATTGAAGCTGAGTATTCCGATCAAACAGAACAGAAAGAAAAGACTTATCGCATCGAACTCATTGAAGTTCCGTCGCACGTCGATACCGAGGAACTTGTCAAAGCCCTTGAGCAAACACTTGGCATGAGCCGTGAAGAGACCATTTCAGCAACAGAGAAACTTCCCTGCTGCATTGCAGAATCTGTCAGTGCATCGGATAGCAAAGCTATCAAAATTCAGCTTAACCATATTGGGGTAAAAATCAGAATCGAGAAAAATTCCGACTAAAAGCACAGGAGGAAGGAAGTATGAATAACCACAGCAAGCAGGACGTAGTTACTGCCTTAAGCAAGTTGCCAACCGATGTATTGGTTCAACTGATGCATTTGTATCAGGAATCAAACCGAGAGAAACTGAAAAAGTCAGACGCTGAATCTGTTTTTATCATCAGTAATATTCCCGAAAAGGTCCAGGAAGAAGTCAAAGAATATGAAATGATGGGTGACACTCAGTTGGGTCAGCATAACAAAAAATGGGTTAGCACTATCAAAAACCTTCCTCACTGTACTACCGCACTCCCGATATTGGATATGAATTTTCTGAGCCATGTGGATAATGTGTGGGAGAAGAAAATCAGTGGCTTGGAAACAATCAAGGATAAATTGATTCCTCACTTCACTCAGTATCTTCAATCCGGAGTCAGTCGTCCCATTATTCTTTCCGGCATTCCCGGATGCGGCAAGACGCGCGTCATGAACACAGTTGGAGAGATTCTGAACCTCCCGGTGCACATTTCCAATGCCGTTCAGATGGCAACCGGAAACGGGCTGACCGGACACTCCAACGCATATTTGGCCGCCCTGCCGGGAGAAGTCGTTGAAGGAATGACAACGCTCCATTGCGGGAACTTTGTGTTTGGCATTGATGAAATCGACAAGGCTCATATGATTGCGGATCGCTCCGGAAACTTTCAAAACGAGTTGCTCTCTTTGACCTCCGATGAAACCTCGCACAATTTCAAAGATAATTTTCTCGGTTTTCCTATTGATGCTTCTCATCTTTTTATCATTATGACGGCAAATGAACTTGATAACCTCAGTGAGCCTTTGAAAAGTCGTTGCGATATCATCGAATTTCCCGAACCCGATGCCAACACAATTGCTGCAATTCTGGCAGAACATACGGTTCCTTCTTTTCTGGATAAGCTACGTTGCAATGGCAAGGTTATCGTTGACAACAATTCGGTTTCGTACTTGGTAGACACACTGTATCCAAAATGCAAAGATATTCGCAAATATCAAGGTATCATTGAATCAGCAATCAGTCAATCGTTTTTATTGGCTATGAGAAGCGACAAACAAGCTACGGTCGATGCCAATACCATCAAGCCGCTTGTAGATTCTGTATTTGCGAAGCAAAGTATCAGAATTGGATTCTGAAGGAGGATATATGAAAAAAGAAATCAACCCTGTTCCCGAAAATTTTGCAGGAAGAGAACCCCTTTCCGATGGCTTTTTCTTAAACAGAAACGTCATCAAACTCTTTGGAGAGGTATGTGATGAGATGGCAAACTATGCTATCAGCGCAATGCTCTATCTGAACTACATATTTAACCTTGAAAAAGTACCTCGTGAACAACGTGAAATCAACGTCTGGATCAATTCGCCTGGCGGGTCCGTTTCGGCAGGACTCGCGATCTATGATACCATGAATTATATTGATTGCGATATCCGGACAACCTGCGTGGGTATGGCTGCCAGCATGGGCGCGTTTCTCCTTTCCGCCGGAACACACGGAAAGCGGGAAGCCCTTCCGCACAGCACTGTTTTGATCCACCAGCCGCTCGGCGGCACTCAAGGTCAGGCTTCTGACATTCTTCTCTACGCGGAACAGATTCGGGAAACCCGCGAAGTATTGAACGACTTGCTGTCAAAGCACACAGGAAAGCCGATAGAACAGATACGTTTGGACACTGATCGGGATAACCGTATGACCGCCGAAGAAGCCCAAGAATATGGTTTGATTGACAGAGTGATCCATACACCCATCAAGGCATTTTACGAAGAAGAGGAGGTATTGAAATGAAAAATGGAATTACCCACGCTCCCACATTGTTGAAAGAATCCTTTCTTTCAAACTATTTTTTTGCCGACGTTATGTTTTCCCGCTTTTTGGCGACGGATGGCGCAAGAATCATTTTCGACCGGTATGCCGACATTTCTGGCGTTAAAGATGAAAAATGGTTGAATACGATGTGGGACATTATTTCATCCGATTTGTTTGCAAAAGCGGACACAAGTTCGAGCTTTAACACTTTGCTCCGCCTTTCCTGTTTGTTCCCTGATCGTTTTTCCGAAAATGAGCAGTATATTCTTTCCTTGAAATCCTCCGCGATGCAAATCAAAGAAACGATACTTCCATCCGGAGATAACATTACACTGGACACGACAAAATCCACGATTGAATCCAAAGCACAGGGGGGAGACACTGACTGCCTTGCTCTATTGGCATTTTTGAAATATCACGGCTTCTTTTTTGCCAAAGATCAAGAAAGCGCTTTGAAGCATATAAAAACCGGTGCTTGTTGGAATCATTTCTTTTGTCTCCTTATGGGGGCACAATATGATCCTAATCCTCATTTCTATCATGAAGTCATCGTCGCTATCCTTTCTGCTCCATCGCAACTTGAAACATTGAATTATTTGCGAGAAGGTCTGAATATTTCCGCTGATACGAAACCTTACAAACCCTCTGTGGAACTGGAAAAGGCATTCCATCGCGGTGCGTTCCAAAGATATAAGCTTTGTCCAGACATTTTAAAAATGATATCTTCGAGCGTACTGACGGAGCAAACAAAATGCTCTATCATCAAAAGTGCAAACGGGAAAGATATGGCTCACCCGGATATTCCGCTCAACATCAGCAAAGCATCCGAACTGTCATACGATTTGTCAAAATTCCGCCTTTTCTCGGAATCCCGATCAAGCGAATGCGACAAGATTATTGCAAATCTTTCCGTTTCCGACATTCGGGCATCGTCCGTATACAAGCCATTGCTCATTGTATGTCAGGATAAAGCCGCGTTTGATCTCTACCATATTGCCATTTCGGATTGCTTCAAAGACAATCCTTTTACGATTCTCAATTTTGCAGCCATCAGTGATCCTTCGTTTGCCCCGTGCAAGGACAACATTTTCATCTCTGTGTTGGACAAATTGCAGGATAAAAACGCCGTTGTTTTGCTGGAGCACTGCGAGGAACTGTCAGAAGAAAACTCCGCTTCCCTCTCTAAGTTTCTCTCCGGTTCTTTCCGACAGAATTACAAGCTGAATGGTTCAACTCAGATATCGCTGGATCTGTCCGGAGTGCTCCCGATCATCCTAACATCCTCTATACCCAGTAAAGAGATTTGTTCTAAGTGCGATGTGGTCACGGCTTCAAAGATGTACCCGGAGGAATTCATCGGTTTGTTTGAAAAAGTCATTGAAGCTAAAAAAGACACGTTTCGCCTGAAGGCTTTATCTGTTGAAAAGGATGCATTAAGTCTTTTAGCACGGTACGAATATGAAACCGCATCCATACTTTTGGACAAAGCAATCGGCAGATTACGTGCGGATACCTCGGATGTAAATGTCACTTCTGATGAAATACGGACGATTGCTGATATTTACTGCACAAAAAAAGAAAGCTACAGTTTTTGGGGAGGCTATCATAATGACAAATGACAGCAAATTCGATAAATATATAGTCAGTGCGTCGGGTAATCGAACCGGAGCATATATCAGCGAAATCGAAAAGCGCATTCCTTTATTTGAACATAATGAAAGTGCGAAATTATGCTCCGGACATGTTTATCAGGAGCGAAATGCAACAAGAACAATTCCCTATAGCAAAATCCCTCAAACAAACATTTCCGGTTTCCCGATTTGTGTATCCCGCGATACAAATGGAAAGTTGCAGGCAACATTCACTGAAGATACTCACGCTTTGATCATCGGCTCTACCGGCAGTGGAAAAACAACCGGCTTCGTCCTCCCGTTTCTGAACTGGATGCCGTTGAAACAAAACAAACCGAGCATCGTGGTCAGCGATCCCAAAAATGAATTGAACGAACTCACCGTCAATCGTTTTATCAAAGAGGGTTATCAAGTTATCTGGCTGAATTTTCAGGACTACACAGTGTCAGACTGCTGGAA
>CAKREC010000079.1 GCA_934316925.1 uncultured Eubacterium sp. | reverse complement strand
GTGCAGAGGTTATTAAAAATCTGGATAAACAAAAAATAGAAGAATTTCTACGTGGTGGCGAGATCGATGAGATAGACTTTTTTGTTGAGGAGTATATAAAAAATACAGGTGATGCAGGCAAAAATTCCATGATCTTCCGACAATATATTGTGATGGACATGTTTTTTGTTGCCAGCCATTTTGTGACAGATTTTCTGGATGATACGACCAAGGAATTTTCAGAACCGTTTAAATCTGTAAATCATATGCAGGCAGTTGTAAGCACATTAGATGCAACCAAGAAATATATCAAAGAACTTTTTGAAAAAGTAATGCGAATCCGTGACAATCAGACCAAACAGTTTAATAATGATGTTGTGGAAAATGCCAAGAAATATATTAATGAACATTATAGTGACGAGGAACTTACATTAAACCGGGTGTCGTTGGAAGTAAATGTCAGCCCCAATCATTTAAGTGCTATGTTCAGCCAGAAAACGGGTCAGACTTTTGTAAAATATTTAACGGATATACGGTTAAAACGGGGAAAAGAATTGCTGAAATGCACGAATATGCGCAGCAATGAGATCTGTGAAGCGATTGGGTACAAGGATCCACATTATTTTTCACACATTTTTAAGAAAAATGTAGGGTGTTCGCCGATGCAATATCGCGAAAGGGGAGGTTCACAATGAAAAAAAAGATCCATCGCTGGATGGAAAAATATAAAGACTTTTCGATGACAAAAAAGATTACGGTGGCTTTTATCAGTATGCTGGTGCCGTTTGTGATCCTGATGGGGATCTGGTTTTCGATCATGCTGAAAAATAATCAGTATTACAGTAAGGCATCGAAAAGCACGTCGGAGATCAGCGAATTTAGTCTGGACTTTAAGAAGAATTACGATTATAAGATCTATCTGATCATTGTGGGAAACAAAGATTTTTGGAGCCAGAAACCGTTAGAAGATATTGATCATGCACGAAAAATTCTGGACAAGATTAAAAATCCTGAACTGAACGCCAACAGTCTGGATATTATTCATAACATGGAAAAAAATCTGGACCGCCTGGAAAAATATACGCTCACGATCAAGACCAATGTAGAAAGTGGAAGCCACTATGATGAAAATCAGGAGATCTGGCAGACCGGAGTACAGGCGATCACCGCATCGATCCAGCAATATATCATGGAACTTTTGTACTATGAAAATCAGAAAAGTACCATGATGTATCATAAGATCAACAGCATGACTGTATGGATGATCACGATCAGCGTTATCATTATTTGTATTCTGATCGCGATCGCGGTTATCATGATCACTTATATTCCAAGAACGATCTCACGCCCTGTTAATGAGCTGTGCAAAGTGACAGAGAAAGCTGCCGAAGGGGACCTGAGCGTCCGCTCTCATATTGAACACGGAGCAGAATTAAAAGTCCTTGGCAAGTCATTCAATGTTATGATCGAGAAAATGAGTGCGTTGATCGAACATATCACTTTGGAGCAGACGCGCCTGCGTGAGGCAGAACTTGAAATTTTGCAGATGCAGATCAATCCGCACTTTTTATATAACACGTTGGATACGATCGTGTGGCTGGCAGAAGCCGGGGACAACGATCAGGTTGTCAATATGGTAGAAGTTTTATCCGATTTCTTCCGTGCAACATTGAATGGTGGAAAAGAAATTGTAACCATTGAAGAGGAGTCCCGTCATATCAGCAGTTATTTGCAGATTCAGCAGGTACGTTATAAAGATATTCTGGATTATTCCATTCAGCTTCCGGATGAAATCGCAGAAGTTAAAATTCCAAAGATCACATTACAGCCGCTTGTTGAGAATGCGTTGTACCACGGAATTAAGAACAAACGAGGCAGGGGACAGATCAAAGTGTATGGCTATTTAAAACAGGATATCTGTGTCATCGTGATCGCTGACAACGGTAAGGGTATGTCAAGAGACGAACTGGAGTCGCTCAATGACCGAATACGGTGTCAGAAAGAACAGGAAAAAGAGTCGTATGGACTTTACAATGTAAATGAACGAATCCGTTTGCGTTTTGGCGAAGAATACGGAATCCGTGTATATAGCGAACTGGATGTAGGCACAAGAGTGGAAGTATATCTTCCTGCCTGCCTGCAGTCGTAAAAAAATAAACCTCATCATAAAAAAACAAACATTATTTGCATAAAAGATAAAAATACACAAAAACATCACAAAAAAAAGCATTCTTTTTGTGGTGTTTTTTTGATAATATATGACCATAAGATAACCGAACAAAAAAAGGAGGGTTTATTCTATGAGAAAAAAATTTTTGAAAAAGGTTTTGGCAGGTGCCTTGACCGCAGTGATGGCATTTTCACTGACAGCCTGTGGAGGAGCAGGAAGTTCTGATGGGGGATCATCAGGAGGATCTTCTGATGGTAAAACTATTACCGTTGGATTTTCACAGGTAGGTGCAGAATCTGACTGGCGTACAGCAAACACAAAATCAATGAAATCTACATTCTCAAAAGAGAATGGATACAATTTGATTTTTGATGATGCTCAGCAGAAACAGGAAAATCAGATTACTGCAATCCGTAACTTCATTCAGCAGGAAGTTGACTACATCGTTCTTGCTCCTGTAACAGAATCCGGATGGGACACCGTACTTCAGGAAGCAAAAGATGCTGAGATTCCAGTTATCATCGTTGACCGTATGGTAGATGTAAAAGATGACAGTCTTTACACTGCGTGGGTTGGTTCCGATTTCGAACTGGAAGGTAAAAAAGCTGCTGAGTACTTGAAACAGTATGCAAAAGCAAAAAGCATTGACACACCAAAAATAGTAGACATTCAGGGTACGATTGGTGCTTCCGCTCAGATCGGACGTACAAAAGGACTGGAAGATGCTACCAAAGCAGAAGGATGGAACCTTCTTGAGAAGACAACTGGTGAATTTACACAGGCAAAAGGCCAGGAAGTTATGGAGTCTTTCTTGAAGAAATACAAGAAAGATATGGATGTTGTATATTGTGAGAATGACAATGAGGCATTTGGTGCGATCGATGCAATCGAGAGTGCTGGATACAAAGTTGGTGCTGATGGCGACATGTTAGTATTCTCCTTTGACTCAACCAAAACTGGTCTGCAGGCTGTTAAAGATGGTAAGATTACACTGGATACCGAGTGTAACCCACTTCACGGACCACGTGTAGAAAAGATCATTCAGCAGTTGCAGAATGGTGAGACACCAGAGAAAAAAGCATACGTAGATGAAGAAATCTTCGCACACGATGACACTGTAAAATCTGTAACAGTAGATGGAAAAACATATGACGTTACTGTTGTAACAGATGATGTTATGAGCAAGCGTATGTACTAATCAGAATATTCTATATTTGTAAACTTGCCAAGGGGTGTGTCATATAGCGTGCATTGTTAGTGGCACACCCTTTTTATGCAAAAATATGGAAAATAATGCTTGTTGTTATAAGAAGAATGGAGGGAAAAAATGAGCGATAAAGTTGTATTATCCATGAAAAACATCAGCAAAACTTTCCCCGGCGTAAAAGCATTATCAAATGTGGATTTTACTCTTCGCAAGGGTGAGATTCACGCATTAATGGGTGAAAATGGAGCTGGAAAATCTACGCTGATCAAAGTACTCACGGGTGTGTATGATCTGCAAGAAGGCCAGATTCTTATGGAAGGTGGCAAAGATATCGTAAATCATTCTCCGCAGGATGCCCAGAAAAATGGAATCAGCACAGTTTATCAGGAAGTTAATCTTTGTCCAAACCTTACGGTGGCAGAAAATTTATTTATTGGACGGGAACCCAGAAAATGTGGCATGATCGATTGGCGGACAATGAACCGCAAATCAGCCGAACTATTAAAAAGCTTAGATATTAATGTTCCCCCAACACAAAGTCTGGATGAATGTTCGATTGCAATCCAGCAGATGATCGCAATTGCCAGAGCGGTAGATATGCAATGTAAAGTGCTCATTCTGGATGAGCCAACTTCTTCTCTGGATGATGATGAAGTTGAAAAGTTATTTGTATTGATGCGTAAGTTAAGAGGTGAAGGAGTAGGAATCATTTTTGTTACACATTTTCTGGAACAGGTTTATGAGGTCTGTGACCGCATTACGGTTCTTCGAAATGGCGAACTGGTTGGTGAGTACTCGGTAGAGAGCCTTCCTAGAGTTCAATTAGTATCCAAGATGATGGGTAAGAATTTTGATGATCTGGCTGACATTAAGAGCGAGCATCAGAATTCAGATAAAAAGAAGGAACTTTTGATAGAAGCAGAAGGACTGGGCCATACAGGCACGATT
>CAKREC010000078.1 GCA_934316925.1 uncultured Eubacterium sp. | reverse complement strand
TCTTACAATGTTGCAATATTTTGAACCACAATCCTTGCAAAATCTGCTTCGCAGATAAATTGATATCGCTATAATCTGCTTCGCGGGTTATTTAGCCGCACATTTGCCAAACAAATATATGACAAGAAATGCATGACACTATCTTGGAAAACATATATCAAATGTAGAACCCTTTAAGACCTCTGACCTGACTTTTATGTATCCTCCGTTATGTTCCACGATTTCACGCGCCAGATACAGGCCGACACCTATCCCTTCTTTGTCATGTACCGTTTTTCCTCTGTAAAACCGCCCAAACAATAACGGAATTTCTTCTTCCGCAATGCCCACACCCTGATCTGTGATCCGTATTCCCGAAAAGAATTCATAGGAAAACTCTTCCACAGAAATCACCGTGCCTGCATCTGAATACTTGATCGCATTGTCCAGAATGTTGTAAACTGCTTCCACGACCCATTTTTCATCGATGTTTGCCTGATAGCAGCCACCCTCTTTTACATGGATCGTTATCTTCTTTGCGGTAGCTTTGGGTAACGCCTGTTCCACCGCTCTACTGATGATCGTCTGATAAGCAGTTATCTTTTGCTCATATTGGAAGATTCCTGTCTCAAGCCGCGACATTTTCACAAGTGCACCGATCAGGCTTTCCAGCTTTTTCCCCTGTGCATATATTTCGCCGGCATATTCCTTTTCCTTCTCTGTCTCCGCTGCCTCTGTCAATAGTTCCGCATACATCAGTATATTGGTAAGCGGTGTTTTTGTCTGGTGCGAAATATTGGTAATGAGCTCCTTTATGTTATTCTTTTCTTCACAAATCTTTTTTTCAGACATCGAAGCCGAGGTCAGATAACGCATCAGCTTTGTCTGCAATTTTGAAAGCTCACTTTCATCAAAGCAGTTTTCCTCAAAAGTGCCTGCGATCGCATCATCCAGCATCTGATTTAAAAATTCATATTCTTTTCTTCTAAATTTCATGTTTTCACCTATGCTGCCATCACAAATATATTCTATCCGGCGGATGCGCCGCTATCCTTTCAAAACATATCCAATACCGTATATAGTATGGATCAGCCGCTCACCGGGGCTTTCTATTTTATCCCGCAGTCTTTTTACAGTGACAGATAATGCATTTTCATCTACATACTGCTGATTCTGCCATACATGATCGATCAGCTTTTCCCGGGGAAGCGTGATCCCTTCATTTTCCGTGAAATATTTCAATAAACGGATCTCCGTCTTACTCAATTCGATTTCCGTACCATTTTTCTGAAACAGCAAATTGTCAAAATCCAGAACCAGACCATGCTTTTCATATCTGTTTGCATGTTCTGCCTGTCTGGCACCTGCTCTTGCCAGCAGATTGTTCACCCGAAGCCTTAGCGTCATGAGTGAAAATGGTTTTGTGACATAATCATCTGCTCCCAGCGTCAGTCCCATCACCTCGTCAAGTTCCGTATCGTTCGCCGTCAGTATCAGAACAGGAACGTTAGATGTCTTTCTGACTTGTTTCAGATAGTCAAATCCGTTTCCGTCCGGCAGATTGATATCCAAAATTACTAGATCCGCCTGCTCTATATGCTGAATCTCACCTAGCGAAAAAAACTGACGACACTCATATGCTTCATTTCCAAGCGTCAGCTCAATTCCATGATTCAGTGCCACGTCATCTTCTATAATGTAGATTCTCTTTTTTTCCTGTGCCATTTTGCTCTCCTGCAAGTTTTCATTACATTTCTGTATCAATCCGTAAACTCCGGTTCTTAAATGACCATCTCATTACAGATTTACATGATTTTTGAATACTTACATCATAGCATATTTTCAGGCGTTTTTAACCTCTTTTCTGTGCTTTCACTGAATACCTATGCAGTATTTTCTCTGCTTAGGACGTCTTTTTTATTCCGATTTCTTAATCGGATGCCTTATGATTGTTTTCCACTTATCTGCCGGAATCTTTCTTGCATCAGACAAATAAATTTCATGGTGAAGCCTCTCTTCATTGATATCATTCACATAACCATTTTCTTCAAGAAATTCGTCCATGATGGCAACACTCTTTGGCTCTTCATCAAACGGACCTATATGCATTATTTGGACGCATAACCCTTCCTCTATGGTTATGAACTCTGCAGAAGAACAATCTATTTTTTTCTTATTTGTTGCCATTTTCACTGCCCAGTCAAAATCCTTTTCGGATACAAAATCAGGAACCCGAATGACCGAAATCCAATGAAATGCAACCTTATCGCTATAATCCACACCGAAAACATTTTCCTGCCACCAAAACCCTTCCAGCGGCGGAACCACATATTTATAAAAGCCTTTTATTTTATAATCCGTTTTATAGCTCATTTTCAAGGTATAAACTACTGCATACAAAACACCGATTGCCTGTTGATACGCCCCACCTTCTTCATTAGGATCACCACTCCCCCTAACTGCAATGTAGTTTGCCTTCGGTACATTCACAATTTCAGGTTTAATCTTTGACCTATAGAACTCTTTTGAATCTTTTTTGAAATCGTACGCCATTCTTTTAATCTCCCATTTTAAAAAATTTCATCTAAAGTAATCTGTTTTCCTGCAGCTTTATCCTCAAATTCATGCATATAAGAAAAGAGTTTGTTGCTGTCACAAATCATACCACTCCGTACGCACTCATCCTTAACCAGTTTCATCAATTCCCTATTCTTAGGCGATGGAACCTCATAAGCATTTCCAAAGGTTCGGATATACTTCTCTTTCATCCCCGGAAAATGCTTGTCTAATTGCTGATAAAAATATTCCCTGTCACCTTCCCGCAAGGTAACCCCTATATCAAACAATAGAATTCCATATACTTTCGCCTCTTTGCAATACTCCAACAGCCCGCGAATATTTTCTTCCGTATCGTTTATAAACGGTAATATAGGTGTCATCCAGCATATCGTCGGAATTCCTTCATCGCGCATAATCTTCAAAATCTCAAATCTTCTCTTGGTAGTACATACCCCCGGCTCCAGAATCTTACACAGTTCTTCTTCATAAGTAGTCATGGTTATCTGCACTACACATTTTGTTTTTCTGTTAATACTCTTTAACAAGTCCAAATCACGAAGTATTAAATCTGATTTCGTTTGAATCGCAAGTCCGAACCCATATTCATCGATAAGCTCCAGACATTTCCTAGTTAGCTTAAGTTCCTTTTCAATCGGCAGATACGGATCACTCATAGCACCGGTTCCAATCATACAACGCTTCCTTTTTCTGCGCAGTGTTTCTTCCAAAAGCTTAGGTGCATTCACCTTAACTGCAATATCCTCAAATGCATGTTCCATCTGATAACATGTGCTCCTTGCATCACAGTAGATGCATCCATGAAGACATCCCCTGTAAAGATTCATTCCGTTTTGTGGACTCAGTATTGACTTTGCAACTATTTCATGCATGGTATTTCATCATCCTTCTATTTCTTTTCCAACAAGCACTTAATCATCTTACACGCCGTAATACGTGCCCCCGGCGGATTATCTCCATGCTCTGTATCATTTGAATAATCCGTCAATAATTGACATGGAAAATCAGTACACTCTCCGCAAAAGGATAGCCCTTTTTGCATCACACATGCCGCAACCGGACACGGTATTTCCTCTGCGTGAAAAGGCATTCCTTTTGTCGCTACGCAACCATTACAATTGCAAGGTTCTTTATACTCACAATTTGTACAATCCAAGCCACAATATGTCGTCACTAAAATTTCCTGCTGACGCTTTTTGCTAAAGCTATGAAGCACCAATGCATAGGATTTATCCAGCATTTCCATTAATAAATCATCCGGCACCACGCCATCAGGCTTAACAGAATTCCAGTGCACTTTATTCATATAATATCCGGGAATAATATCTTCATATTGCTGTCTGAGAAAATCTCCATCCAAGGGGTCCAGTTTCAAAGTTATATAAACAGGTTTATTCTCGTTTGCCCCATCCAGACATATGGCAGCAAACATTTTTCCACCTATCATATAGCGAATCCAATTCCACTCTTCTTTCAGGTCTTTGGTTACACCTGTCTTATTCATCAGATATTCATCCATCCATGCATACTTCATTTTGACTCTTCTCCTTTATTTATATTGTTGTAAGGTCTTCTGTAACTCTGTGCACAACTCCATGCGTATCTCCTCAGGCTCTAATAAAATTACTTTATTTCTAAAGGTAAGTAACCAAGTAATCAGATTTTCCTTGTCCGTATACTCTGCCTGAAATAACAATTTCCCATCCGCCTGCTCTTCAAAACATTTTGTTCCAAATTCTTCCACCAGACGCCATTTGCATTCTGCTTCAAAAAGCGCTTTTACATGAATTCCTCCCGGGAAAACTTTCTCA
>CAKREC010000077.1 GCA_934316925.1 uncultured Eubacterium sp. | reverse complement strand
ACTCCGTTCTCATTTGTCGTTGTATCTCCATAGCTTTGACCAACACCACCAATCGATGGCACTCCCGGGAATCTCTCCTCCAATTCAAGTGTGTGCTTCTCCAGATTTTCACTTGAGGTAATAAAAAACAATGCACTTGGATTGGTAATTTTTTCCACTGCTTTTGCCAGGTTTCCAGATGAACTCATCCCATACATTTGTTTCATAGTAATTCCTCCAATTCGTACAAAAATATATGCTTTTATTTTACCTCAAAATGTCTCATTCGTCAAAAAAAACGGCTGTATATATAAGATTTCTCTCATACATACAACCGCTTCATTATATGATCTCGGAACTACTGCTCTTTTTTGCTTTCGAGATAATTCTGAATCTCTGCAAAAACAGTATCGACATCCAATCCATGAACCATGCATGCTTCCTCTAAGGACTCTCCGATCGAAGATGGGCATCCAACACAATGCATACCGGACTGCATAAGAATATAAGCAATACCTGGGTCAAAGTCGAGCATCTGTCCCATGGTTGTCTGTTTTGTAATTTCCATAGTTGACCTCCTTTAGGTTCTTTTGTTTCTATTCTGTCCCATTGTACTCTATTTTAGTAAATTATTCAATAGGTTTGGGGGAAACTATCCCTCAAGCACAAGCTTCCCCACCCCACCTGAGCATTCGGATACACCTCAATCCCACGGAATGGCCTCGCCCCTTTGGTTAAATACGCTTTTACTTTTTGTCCATACAGATATGGGTCATTCCCTTTCACGATCCCATATTCCATAAGAAGTGCGGCACTTCCTGTAACAAACGGACACGCCATCGAAGTTCCCGTATTGGATGTATACCCGCCCCCCGGTGCTGCAGAAACAATATTTACGCCCGGGGCCACAAGATCCGGCTTGGTGTCGATTTCACGAATCCCCGGCGATTCACTGCCCTGTCCGGAAAAAGCCGCAAATGTCCTGGTGCTGCTGTCATACGCGCCCACGGTAACCGGCCGGATCGCGGTTGATGGAATTGTAAATGTGTTTGTGAGCGACGGAACTAAAAACCGGGTATTTCTCCCCACGACAGCTCCAGCCGGAAGCCAGAGCCAGATATTTCCTTCGGTGATCGCAACAGGGATAAATTGGATCTTCCACACGCCGGAGTTCATCCGTTCACTTGGTGGTGCCGAGAAGAATTCCAGGTATATTTCCTGTTGTGTCGAGTAAAAAGACGGTTCCCCTGCATACACAGCAAGAATGGTCTGTCCCATAGTAAACTCCTGCTGCCCCTTTATATTTTCAGAAATGACCACATTCTGACCGGACGGCGATGTGATTTCCATTCGAAAGACATCGCGATAATTTTTCCAGATCTGAAGCCCCAGACTCCGCTCTCCTTCTGCCACCGAGAATTCAATCTGCTGTGTCTGTCCATTTTCCAGCCGTATATTTTGATGTCTCCCGCTTGCACCCTCATTTCCACTGCCTATACAGATGACATTTCGTCCAACAAGAGCAATTTCATCCAGATAAGTTTCTAAAAGAGAAGTCCCCGTGTGGGATCCATAGCTGTTTCCATAACTCAAGTTGATCGCGATCGGCCGCTGTTCTTCTAACGCCCGCCCGATCACAAAGTCCACCGCCTGCATCAACGCCCCGGTTCCGGGAAACCCATGTCTTCCCACGCTTTCTAACTTTACTACCAAAAGCTTCGACCGGTATGCAACACCCCGATATTCCCCGCGGCGTGCTCTTCCATTTCCCGCTGCGATACCCGCAACATGCGTTCCATGTCCTGATGTATCTCTGGTCGGCAGCGGAACTCCATTGCTCTCATTTTCGCGTATCATTGCATTGATCGCTTCTTCTGTATAGTAAGTTCCCAGCCGATACCCCTCCGGTGGATCTCCGGATTGTTGCGTCTGATCCCACAGTCCTACAATGCGGGTACTTCCATCCTCCTCTCTAAAATCCGGATGTAACAGGTCAATCCCTGAATCAATGACTGCAACAAAAATGCCCTCCCCGGACAATTCCAGCGGCGCCGCCTGTACCGGAGGAATGCAGGAAGCCAGCTTACCGTTATACAGAGCGTATTCGAGTTCCTTTGGCTTTTCAATAAATTCAATCTGTGGATCCATAGCCAGCTCCTGCAGCTGTGACCTGGTAAGCTGCAAAATGCCATACCCACCGCGCAACAGGGTAGCGTCCGGGTATCTCTCCTGCATGCGTTCCGGATTTTCTGAATAACGAAAGATCACTTCCCAGGTCTGATCATCTTCATCATACCCTGCAGACAGATTTCCACTCTGTTCACGCAGTTCCTCCGGTAAATTCAGCGATAGCTCCAATAAATTTTCAATTTTTTGACTTGTAAATGCCACTATGAGTTCCTGCCTTCATATGCTTTTTTTAATTTTCCTAATGCCTTTTTCTCAATGCGGCTTACATAACTGCGGGAGATGCCCAATTTTTTCGCAATTTCCCGCTGTGTCACTTCGTTTTGTTCCTGTAGCATGGGATTTTTCGGAATGCCATACCGTAGTCGGATAATATAGCGTTCCCGCTCTGACAGATCTGTCTCGATGTAATGGTACAATTTAGAAATTTTGTCCTCTTTCTCCATTCGTTCCGGAATGTCCTCATCGACACTTTCCAGAACATCTAACAGGCTGAGATAATTTCCCTCTCCATCATCTCCGCCGATTGGTTCGTATAAAAAAACTTCCCGCGACTGCTTTTTATCACTGCGAAATGTCATTAACAATTCATTGTCTATGCACCTTGAAGCGTAAGTAGCAAGACGAACTCCCTTTCCCGGCCGATACGTATCAATGGCCTTTATCAACCCGATCGTGCCGATCGATATCAGATCATCAACACTATGATCCAGGTTGCTGTATTTCCTCACTAAATAAGCAACCAGGCGAAGATTTCGTTCAATCAATACTCGCCTGGCTTCTTTGTCCCCCTGCTCCCATCGGGCAAGGTACTCATATTCTTCTTTTTGACTTAAAGGTTGTGGAAATGATTGCATAGGCACCTCAAAAAGAATAACATTACTTTAATTTATGTGATCCTCTGTCCATAAGTGCCTGTATCTCTTACAAATTTTGGTACTGTTTCAACGTTTTTGCTGACTCCTGCAATGCCTGCATTTCCTCGTCATCCAACGGAATCGGAACCAATGTCTCTACCCCATTTTTACCGATGATCGCCGGCATGCTGAGAACGACGTCATCCACACCGTATTCCCCATGCATCATAGAGGACACCGGTAAAATCGATTTTTCATCACGGATAATGACTTCACAAATGCGTTTTACTGCCATCGCGATTCCAAAATATGTCGCTTTTTTCTTTTCTATGATCTCATATGCACTGTTTTTTACTTTGTCCGCAATTGCCTGTGTCGCCTCATCGTGCTGATAATGTCCCCGCATTTCACAAAAATCATTCAATGGAATACCGGAAACATTAGCACTGCTCCATGCTGCGATCTCACTGTCTCCATGCTCTCCAATGATAAACGCATGGACACTCTTGCTGTCAACCGAAAGATGTTCACCCAGCTGATATTTCAGACGGGATGTATCTAATACAGTACCGGAACCGATCACACGGTTTTCCGGAAGACCGGAAAGTTTTAAAGCCGCATAGGTCAGAACATCGACCGGGTTGGATACGATCAGCAAAATACCATCAAACCCTCTCTTTGAAATTTCCGGAATGATCGATTTATAAATATTGATATTTTTGTTTACCAGATCCAAGCGCGTCTCACCTGGTTTTTGTGCTGCTCCTGCCGTGATCACAATGATCGCAGCATCTACAATATCATCATAGTTTCCTGCATACACTTTCATCTGACGGACAAATGGCATTCCATGCCCGATATCCATCGCCTCTCCTTCAGCTTTTGCCTGATCCGCATCCAGAAGAACAATCTCCGAAAACAGCCCACTATTCATCAAACTGAATGCACAGGAAGCTCCAACAAAACCGCAACCGATCACGGCAACTTTTCTTAAATTTGTCTCTTTCTTTTCCATCTTTTCCTCCAATCATGGGTCACTCTGCCTTTAGTGTACCCAATCCCTTATCGTTATATCCGGACCAATTCATATTTTTGCGTACCAAGACCAATCTTCTCCGCATGTTCCAGACACGATTTCCATTCTGTATCCGGATGTGTCATATGAAAATGATCGTGCTCTTTATCACACTCTTCCTTATGCGCTTTTATATGATCATCCAAAACACTGCCTGCAACCGGTGCCATTTCATTACACAGATCTGCACAGGCACGATCCAACGCAACCGGATCAAAGGATGCCAGCATACCAATATTCGGAATGATCGGAATATCATTTTCCGCGTGGCAGTCGCAGTTTGGCGACACGTCACA
>CAKREC010000076.1 GCA_934316925.1 uncultured Eubacterium sp. | reverse complement strand
TCGATAGCTCAATGGTAGAGCACTCGGCTGTTAACCGAGTTGTTGTAGGTTCGAGCCCTACTCGGGGAGTTTGCAATAGGTCCACAGGTGTTGTGCCTGTGGACTTTCTTTGTAAAAAGGCACTTGATTTCAAGGTGCGTATATGATACAATATGTTTTGCGTCTGGCTCCTTGGTCAAGTGGTTAAGACACCGCCCTTTCACGGCGGTAACACGGGTTCAAATCCCGTAGGAGTCATTTGTTTTATGGACCTTTAGCTCAGTTGGTTAGAGCATCCGGCTCATAACCGGACGGTCCGGGGTTCGAGCCCCCGAGGGTCCACTTGCAGTATGATACAGAATATAGCTGCATGATTGATGTGTGTATTCACAGATATGGCCTAGTGGCTCAGTTGGTTAGAGCGCCGCCCTGTCACGGCGGAGGTCGTGGGTTCGAGTCCCATCTGGGTCGTTGAACAGGATATTCGTTCTGTTCATTTTTATTTAAGTGCTGGTGTGGCGGAATTGGCAGACGCCCAGGACTTAAAATCCTGTGGGTAGCGATACCCGTGCCGGTTCGATCCCGGCCACCAGCAGAATGAGAACATCATGGAGGAGATTTATATTGATTCCATGGTGTTTTTTTGCTTTATCGACTTATATACAGAGAATTTATAACTGAGGAGAGTTTATGTTAGAACCGAAAGAAGTACGTTTATCGCCAATGCCAAAAACATGGATATTAGATCTGGATGGCACCATACTGGTTCATGATGGTCCATATATATTGGGACACGATGAATTTTTGCCGGGTGCAAGGGAGTTCCTGGACGCGATCCCTGCCAATGATATGATTATTTTTCTGACGGCCAGAGGAGAGTGGGAAAAAGAACACACCTTGCGTTTTCTGAAGGAGAATCATGTTCGGTATGAACACATCATATTTGGTGCGGGTCAGGGCGAACGAGTTTTGATCAATGACAATAAACCAGATGGTTTGGTAACTGCTGTGGCAGTGAATACGACGAGAGATCGGTTCTGTCAGACAAATTTTATTACTGATCATAATATGGGAACAAGATATGATTAGAGCGATCAGAGCATGATAAGCAATGAAAAAAGAATCCGCCTGTCGGAATGCAATTGCACCCGATAAGCGGATTTTTTTTGCTTAAAGTATTGTGTCGATCAGTTACTGTCTGATCTCTGGCAATTTATTTACACATACGCAGAGAGCGTGAATCGAAGCTTTGATAATATCTTCATCAATGCCAACACCCCAATATACCTTTCCATTGCAGGTAATATTGACATAAGCAATGGCTTTTGAGGAAGAGCCCTGTGTCAGGGAGTGTTCTTCGTAGTTGGATAACTGATAGCTTACACCAAAATAACGTTTGATCGCATTGCTGACAGCATCTAAACGGCCATTTCCTTTTGACTGCACAACCGTCTGGTCATCTCCGCAGGTGATCGTTGTCTCTGCCATGATGCCATCTTCCTGTTTGAAATGACATTCGTTGATCTGGAAGTAAGGAGTTGAATTGATATAATTATTTTCAAAGATCTCATATACCCAATCCGGAGTCAATTCTTTATGCGCCTCATCCGATACATGCTTCATTAGGTATCCGACCTCTTCGCGCATTGCATCTGGAAGAGAAATACCAAAGTTTTGTTTTAAAATATAATTTACGCCACCTTTTCCAGACTGGCTGTTGATGCGGATGACATCTTTGTCATAAGTACGTCCCACATCTTTTGGGTCAACCGGAATATAAGGAACGGTCCATTTTTTTAATTTCTTTTCTTCGCGCCACTGCATGCCTTTGGCGATAGCATCCTGATGTGAACCGGAGAAAGCAGTAAATACCAGATCGCCGGCATATGGCTGACGCTCATATACGTGCATTCGTGTAAAGGTTTCGTATTTTTCACGGATTGCTGGAAGATTGGAAAAATCCAACTCCGGATCAACACCATGCGTGAACATATTCATTCCCAATGTGACAATATCAACATTTCCGGTACGCTCACCGTTGCCGAACAAAGTTCCCTCAACACGGTCAGCACCAGCTAAAACACCAAGTTCAGCAGTTGCAACGCCGCAACCACGGTCATTGTGCGGATGCAGACTTAAAGAAACAGCGTCACGATATTTCAAATGCTTGTGAACATATTCTACCTGTGTGGCGAATACATGAGGCATCGCATTTTCAACGGTAGAAGGGATATTGATGATCGCTTTATTTTCCTTTGTTGGCTGCCATACATCCAATACCGCATTACATACTTCAACAGCATAATCCATTTCGGTGCCGGAGAAACTTTCTGGACTGTATTCAAACGAGAAATTGCCATCGGTTTCATCTGCGAGACGTTTTAACAGGACTGCGCCATCAATAGCGATCTGTTTAACCTCTTCTTTGGATTTGCGGAAAACCTGTTCGCGTTGTGCCAAAGAAGTAGAATTATACAGATGGATCACAGCATGGGGAGCACCTTTTACTGCCTCAAAGGTACGTTTGATAATATGCTCTCTTGCCTGAGTCAAAACCTGAACCGTAACATCATCCGGAATCATATTGCGCTCGATCAGTGCGCGCATAAATTCGTATTCCGTTTCAGATGCAGCAGGAAATCCAACTTCAATTTCTTTGAATCCGATCTTAACTAACATTTCAAAGAACTGAAGCTTTTCTTCCAGACTCATAGGCTCGATCAATGCCTGGTTACCATCTCTTAAATCGACAGAACACCATATCGGTGCTTTGGTAATTGTTTCTTTTTTCACCCAGTCGTACGTACATTCTGGGGGCATAAAATATGCTTTTTCGTACTTGTCAAAATTCTTCACAATTCATCCTCCATTCATAAATCAAAATATATACATCGATGCAAAGGCAAAAAAAATCCCGCCTTTACAACCTTACGGCTATAGAGACGGAAGAATATATCTTTCGCGGTACCACTCTATTTCATACCAAAGTATGCCCTCTTGCACTAACATGCAGTTCTCCTGTAACGGGGAGCGACCGTCTGACCTTACTTCAATAATAATTTCAAGCCAGAAGCTCCAAGGCGAGTTCACAATGTTCCCCTTATCGTCTCACACCAGCCGACGACTCTCTGAAAAAGTTTCCAATGCTACTATTCCTTTTCTTCGCTTTTCTGTTCTTTATCATATCATATATGAAAGCATTTGCAAAGGATAAAATTGATAGATTTTCAAAAAGAAATATCATCAAAAAAATAATTTTAAAAAAATCAAAAAAACTATTGACAATTTTGAATGTCAGAGGTATTATATATCTTGCGTTGTGCATCATGTACGTGTAGCTCAGCTGGATAGAGCACTTGGCTACGGACCAAGGTGTCGGGGGTTCGAATCCTCTCACGTACGGATTTAAAAGCTTCTTTCTTAGGAAAGAAGCTTTTTTGTTTATGTTATTATATAGTATAGAAATAAATATATGAAAAAGAAGCAGATTGGTTATTAATCTGCTTCTTTTTGTAAATTGCGTTCTGCGTGACGCTTGATCGCCGCAAAACTCTCCGGACTGATCACATGCTCAATACGGCAGGCATCTTCTTCGGCAATATCTTCCGGCACACCCATAGCGGTAAGACATTTGGTCAGAAGTGCATGTCTTTCATATATCATTTCGGCAATTTCTCTTCCCGATTCGGTAAGATATATAAAACCAGCATCTGTGACTGTAATATGATTCTTCTCACGAAGATTTTTCATGGCAACGCTGACACTTGACTTTTTAAACCCTAATTCCGTCGCTACGTCTACAGATCGAACAACGGGAAGTCTTTCGCTGAGCATCAGGATCGTCTCAAGATAGTTCTCAGCTGATTCGTTTATTTTCATAAAATATTACCCCGATTCATAATGATTATTAGAAGTATATCACATTTTTCTTTGATAATCAACGAAAGACCTAAAATTGTTCTTGACAACTAATAATCATTAGGCTATACTAACCAATGTTAAAAATGTCTAATAAAAGCAGCTAAGGATAAAGGAAGGTGATTGTATGCCATTGACATTAGCAGAGGTGGGAAAAGAACTTACCATTAAGCGTATTGGAGGTCGAGAGGATACAAGAAAATTCTTGGAGAACCTGGGATTTGTGGTTGGCGGTATTGTAACGGTGATCTCAAAAGCCGGAGGAAATGTGATCCTGAATGTGAAGGAATCACGGGTTGCGATTGGAAAAGACATGGCAAGCAAGATTATGGTTTAAGGAAAAGAGGTAGAAAGATGACATTGCGTGAAGTTGGCATAGGCAATACTGTCACGGTACAGAAGTTGACTGGCAGTGGTCCTGTGAAAAGGCGTATTATGGATATGGGAATCACAAAAGGCGTAGAGATTTATGTCCGCAAGGTTGCACCTTTGGGCGATCCTGTAGAAGTTACAGTAAGAGGATACGAACTCTCTTTGCGAAAAGAAGATGCAGAAATGATTGAAGTAAAGTAAATTTTTTTGCATAATAGTTAGTTTGAACTAATTTAAACAAGTTGAAACAAACAAAAAGGTTTGACGCCTGACTTTTGTTTAGAAGGAGGAAAAAAATGTCAGTAAAAATTGCCCTTGCCGGTAATCCAAACAGCGGTAAGACAACACTTTTTAATGCCTTGACCGGTGCAAACCAGTTCGTAGGTAACTGGCCGGGTGTAACAGTTGAGAAAAAAGAAGGAAAATTAAAGAAAGCATACGCAGGTAGTGATGAGGTTGTGATC
>CAKREC010000075.1 GCA_934316925.1 uncultured Eubacterium sp. | reverse complement strand
GTATCCCTTGTGGATAGTCCTGAAATGCCCTAAAAGAAATCAGAATACGACGATAACAGGACACCCATCCTTGCGGTGCTGAAAAGCAGTGTATGATATAGGGAAAACGGCGGCTGCTCTGTACAGAGCAGCCGTGGTTTTTGCTGTCCCAACATTTAATAGGTTGCCAAAATAATTTGGTCAAAAACCATCGACATCCCTTGCTCATACACGCTATAATATAGATAATCTAATAAGAAAACAGTGTTATCATTACTGCTACAGATAGAATGGTAGCCATATTTATGAAAAAATCATTGGAACGGAATGGCGGAACCCTCAGGGTGACAATGTCAGCGATTTGACAGCGAAAACCATTTTTCTCAGGTGATTTTCCGTTTTCTTATTTTGACAGAGATTTACAAAATAGTCAGGAAAATCAAGGCTTTCCTTGACTCATATTTACTTAAAATAATCGCTGTTCCCAGTGTGGACTCGAGCTCCTAAGCACTAGTTGAGGGTTCGATTCCCCCTGGGAACAGTCAAATTTTGCAACAATGATGACCACAATTCATTGTTGCTTTTTTTATTTATAGGTGCTTACGAGCACCGAATGCCGCGACAACGAGCGTGCAACGCGAGTGAGTTCAGGGAAAAGGAGAGAATGCCTATGGCAGAAAAAACAGACGAACGAGTTACGGATGAAAAAGTGGTAGAAATTGAAATGGAAATTTTCTAAATATGTGCCACAAATCTTGAAAAAATCTTGATTTGTGGCATAATAAATATATATTTTGATTTGGAGATGATGTTATGTATATAAAGCGTGAAAGATATCTAAGCAAAATAAGACCATTTTATGATGTGGATTTAATTAAGGTTCTGACAGGTGTTAGAAGATGTGGAAAATCTATATTGTTAGAGCAGATTAAAGAAGAATTTATTGAAAATGGGTTTGATAGAGCGCATATTATTACCATTAATTTTGAAGATTTGCAATTTGAAAAAATAAGAACTGCAGAAAAACTTAATTCCTATGTGAATGAGCAAATCAAGGATCATGACAAATACTTGATTTTTTTAGATGAGATTCAGCATGTCAGGAGCTTTGAAAAGGTTTTAGCTTCCTTTCGGGCAACATTAAATTGCTCAATTTTTATTACTGGAAGTAATTCGAAATTGCTATCCGGCAAGATGGCAACATTGTTGGTTGGAAGATGTGTTGAATTTAGAATAATGCCATTTTCCTTTGCCGAAAGCTACGAATATGCTACAGCTATAGGAAGAAATATGTCTCCGGATGAGTTTATGATTGATTATATCAATTGGGGTGGCTTCCCTTTGCGTTTTTCGTTTACAAAAGAAAGTGATATTAAGAGATATTTGGAGCAGACATATGAAGGTATCTTAGACAAGGATATTATTACTGACAGATCAAAGGTTAATAGACAAAACTTTGAAAGAGTAGCAACATATATTATGGCAAATGCAGGAAAGGATTTTTCCAGTAAAAACATAGAGAACTATTTTATACATCAAAATGCAGATACTTTGGATAAAAAGACGATATACAGATATCTTGATAAAATGGAAAAGGCTTGTCTAATTGATCGTGTAAAAAGATTTAATATTGTAGGAAAACAGGCAATGTCGTATATAGAGAAGCAATATGCGGTAGATACTGGTTTTCGCATGATAAATACAAACTTAGTAAATTTTGAGGATACCTTTTTTCTTGAAAATATAATTTATAACGAGCTAAAAGCAAGAGATTATGAAGTCTTTACTGGAAAAACATATAAGGGTGAAATTGATTTTGTTGCAATAAATGGAAGAAAGAAATGTTTTATTCAGGTGGCATATTATTTGGCTGGCAAGGAAACGATTGAAAGAGAGTTTGGTGCTTTTAAGCCAATCAGTGATGCATCACCGAAATATGTGTTTTCATTAGATCGATTTGATTATTCAAGAGATGGAATTGCACATATCAATATTGTTGATTTTCTTTTGGGTAAGAAGGATATTAATTTATCATAACGCCACAAATTAAAAAAAATTTAAAATTGTAGCTTCTGGAAAAAATCATATAAAAGGGCCAAAGAAACGGACGCCAGAAGATGATGAACATTTCAGCGAGTCATTTGAGAGGATGATACGCATGGCAATTCAGAACAGAGAAGGAGAAAACAATGGCAAAGAATGAAAGATTTGAAAAGACATATTCACAGGGAACCATGAATGTAACAGAAATCTGGGTAGATAAGGAAACTGGTGTAAATTATATTTATCATGCAGCAGGATATGCGGGAGGATTGACACCGCTTTTAGACAGAGATGGAAAACCGGTTATTTCCCCGATTGTAAATGGATAATGGAAGTGAAGTCTGATGACTAAGAAAGGATGGAACTAACAATATATGAAGACAGCAATTATTTATGCATCAGTGCATCATGGAAATACAAAGAAAATTATTGATGAAATTGCCAAGACAAATGAAGTCGATCTGATAGAGAATAAAAACATTTTTCTGATGTGTACCTATGGTGGAAGCGAGGCATTTAAGTCTATGGAATCCATTATAGATGATAAGCATGATAATCTGGTGGGAAGGTTCTCGTGCAAGGGTTTTGATACATTTGGACCATTTAAGCTGATTGGCGGTGTTGCCAAAGGACATCCGGATGATAGGGATCTTGCAGCGGCAGTTGAGTTTTATAAGAAACTGATTGCAGGTGGTGTGGTGAACGAGTAAAGCGTAAAACGAAAGAGGCGCCATATGCCATTTAAGATTGTCCGAAATGATATTACAAAAGTAAAGGCGGATGTTATTGTCAATACTGCTAATCCAAATCCGATATGTGCAAGTGGCACGGATCTGGCAATCTATGAGGCTGCTGGAAAGAAGCAGCTCCTTGCAGAACGTCAAAAGATTGGAAAAATTGTCAGAGGCGAGGTAGCTGTTACAGGAGCATATGATCTGAAAGCAAAATATATCATACATACAGTAGGTCCTAAATGGGAAGGCGGGACACATCATGAGTTTGATATTCTGGAGAGTTGCTACAGAAAATCTTTGCAGAAAGCTGTTGAATTAAAATGTGAGAGCATTGCATTTCCATTGATTTCAACCGGAGTGTATGGTTTTCCAAAGGATAAGGCATTATAGATAGCAGTATCCGTATTCAGTGAGTTTCTTACAGAAAATGAAATGCAGATCATTCTTGTGGTGTTTGACAAGAAATCATTTCAGCTATCAGGACAGATAGTTGGCGAGATTGATTCATACATAGATGCTAATTATGTCAGCGAAAGTCATAAGAAGGAATATCTGGTAGGAAGCAAGGGACGAGCCAGAAGCAGACATATACCGGATGAAGAGCTATATGAGCAAATACTTCGCAGTGAGGACATTGAGGAAAGTCACACATTTGATGAAGAACCGGATGCTGATATCAGGTTGACGGAATCCTGTATGCTGTCAGCTGACATATCCTTAGAAGATCAGCTTGCAAATATGGGGGCATCTTTTCACGAAAAGCTGTTTGACCTGATAGCGGTAGCTGGAATCGACAACAAGGATGTTTGGAAAAATGCAAACCTCGATAGGAAACACTTTTCAAAGATTCAGTGTGATGAGCATTATCATCCAAAGAAAAAGACGGTAATGGCTTTGTGTATCGCACTTCATCTTGATCTGGAGCAGTCAAAGGATCTGATGGCAAGGGCAGACTGGGCGTTCAGTCCGAGCAGTAAGTTTGACCTGATCGTGCAGAAAGCAATTATTGATAAGCAGTATGATATCATGCAGCTGAATGTGACATTGTTCAAATATACGAATGAAATACTGGGAGTGTAGAATATATGTGGGATAATATTTATCAGCCGTATCAGACTGGAAGTGAAGGCGGATTGATAATAGCGGATGAAGAATACAGGGATTCCTGTCGGATAACCTTGGAAAAATGTGAAAGATATTATGCTATTACATGTGGAGTTTATGGAGGAATGATGCACACTGCCTTTTGCAACAGCACACAATATCAGGAAACTTATAATAATATGAAAAAGGATTTACAGGAATTCATTAATAAAGATACTTCTGATGAAGAAGAAATTGAGTTTTATGATTGGTTTACAAGCAAATATTGATTAAAGGATGTCGGTACATTTTCGTGCTGGCATTTTTTCTTTGTCTGAAAGTGTCGCCCATTCAGCGACCATCCCAAATTGCCTTCGGGATATACTCATAATCTGATAGAAAATGCCATAAGTAATCTTTATGAAAATCAGAATCATGAGAGTTTTATAGATGTGATCACAGCAGTATGTTTTCGCATAATGAACGATGGACAGGGATGGGTGCCGTTTGTAACAGTAAGCGGAGAAATGTTTCGTAATCTTGATGTGAGCACCTTGCAGGAAGGAGACAGGCTGACGTTGGACCAGGAAGTAAGACTTCGCATGGATACCGTGGCAGCAGAGGATGGAATAGAATGGCTGTATATCTTTACTAATGAGGAAGAAAGCCATAAAAAGCCGGTTCCGAATGTTGTGATGGAAATTCCGTTCAGACAGATTTTAGAAATTGGATTGCATAATGATAAGGTTGCCGGAGTTGTGATCAATCCTTTCGGCAAATATTTTAAAGCACATAAAAAAGTCATTGAATGTATATTTGATGCGTGCAGACAGAATATGGAGGGCGAAGCATGATGGAAAGAACAATCAGAGTAAGTTTGTTGATTTTCATAAACAGTTAATGCAACATAATATAGACGATGTTATGTCATATAAAGATTTTTTGAAAATGTTTGCAACAGATGAAGAAACAATTGCTAAAATCAATGCATTATGGTATTGCCGAATCTGCT
>CAKREC010000074.1 GCA_934316925.1 uncultured Eubacterium sp. | reverse complement strand
TGAATACGGAGAGTAGAAAAGAAATCTATTGTTATGCGGGAGAGGGCAAAGATTTTTTTTATTATGATGTGACTTTATACAATCGTCATGGAGAACCGACTTTCCAACTGGTACAAAGACCTGATAGCAGCATTTCGGTATGTAAGATAGATTATGAATATAATGATGAAAACCAGTTGGTTCGTATAACGAAAACATACAGAGATGGAGAGAATAGAGAGTCTAGCGATGATACGATTGTGGAGAGCAATTATACATACGGAGAAGACGGGGGGATGGAAAAAGAAGTTTGGATGTCCTGTACTGCGGGAAGTACAACTCATGGGGAAACAATATTATATCAGTATGACGAACTGGGACGGGAGATACGGAGAGAAGAGCATAGTCTGACGGATGAAGATACCATATGGGTAAAGATGACGGATTATAGCACATAAATTAGGAAAATATTGAAATAGAAAAATACATGCGTTATAATAAATATGTCAATATTATACAGGATTTAAGTTAACGGAATCAGGTGAAATTATGATGGCGGATTACTCAAAAGGCTATACTGTGGCGGAAGATCGGGCATTAGATGAATTAAAGGAGGTAATAGTAAAGATAGCTAAGGTTCGTCAGCAAATTTTAAAGAGTAAAAAAGAGATGGAAAATTGCAAGCTTGTGGTTAAGTATAATGATGAAAAATATTTTGAAAAAAAAGCTATGTGGCCTTTGCAAAATATTCCATACCCAGAAGCTGAGAGGGAGAATATTGACTCGGATGGTGGAAAATTAGAGAAAATGGAACTCCTTTTAAAAGCAAAAACGCATTATCTCTGGATTATACCTATTGGACTATGCTTACTAAATAATTCTTTCAGACACAATAATGTAAATCCAGAAATTATAAATAGGACTATGGCAATGTGTATTGCTTCATTTTTTTTGATATTGACTGTAGAAATTGTATGGGGTTGCATTCTTTCAGATAGGTATGAAGAGCATATAGAGCATATAGAAAAGATTAAAGAACTTAAGAGAAAGAATAATGCCATAAGGAATGCAAATATCAAAATAATAGAGCGTAATGAGAAGATAAAAAGAGAAAATGATGAAATTTCTAAAAAAAACGAACAAATCAGATACAGAAATGAAGTAAATAGAGTAAAGGCTGAGGAAGTAGCAAAACAGCAATTGTCGGTAGAATTAGAAAAGCATAGGAAAATACTTGCGAATATGTGCCAGGAATGTGAGGTCTTGTGTAAGCGATATGATGATTTATGGAAACAGTGTGGAATTGAGCAACCATCTAAAGGAAATGTAGAGTCTGTATGTTGGTGCCTGGATGAAACACAGCTGATTATGAGATCATGTCAGATTGGTGCAGCGTCTGCATGGGTTAAACTAGGATTGAGATTGCGTGATGATGCACAACGCCGAGAAGAAAATTTGGCTATTCAAAAGGTAGTTGTAACAACGGGCAAAAATATTATTGAAACAATACAGCGAGAAGCTGAAAGAACAAGGGATTCTTATACAATGACGCAGAGTGAATTAATAAATCGTTTAGAAACAATTGAGTCCAGCATATCAAAGTTAAATTCAAGTGTATCATCTATTCAGCAATGAAAAGAATGATACAATGCCCAAAAGTGATAAGGAGGAAGAAAAATGAGTGTAGATGATTTAGAAGGATTAAAGAATTGGTTGTCAAGAATTGGGGATCTAGACAGTGCAAATGCTGATCTAATTGAAAATGCAATTTGGTGTGTGAAAAATGGAAATGTGTACAGAGCAGAGACTTCCCTCAGAGCTTTAGCTTCAAATCTGAAGAAAATGGGTAAATCAGAGTCTGCAAAAGCGGTGGAGAGACTTTTGTAAAAATGAAATATTGTTTGCGTGTCATAGGGAGGAGAAAAAAGATGGGATACTATGATGTAAGAAATGCCAAAATTAGTATTTTGGATATGCTGAAATATGATGCAGTTCAGGACGAGGACGGAGTCATCTGCAAGGATATGGGAAGCCATGTGGAGATGCTGGTTCCTATGAAAAATGATAAAGGTCATGATACTTACAGAATCTACTATAAGGAAGATGGAACGATAGAGAAGATTATAGGGGATAGAGGAAATTCAGGATTTGTAGGAACGAAGACAGTATAAGATGGAATGGCGCAATCTTTGTACTGTTTCATATAGTTAGTAGAGGAGTTGTTGTTTTATCCGATGTATAAGTTACAGAATAATGTCCATATAGTATCAGGGGCAAAGCATCATTGCATTTATAATCTTAACAGCCGGAAACTATATCATCTGGATTCTGAACATCTGGAATATTTACATCAGCTTGCTTCGGAGGCTTATAAAAATGTTCCTGTCACTGTCAGAGATTTTTTCATAAAAGAGGATATTGTGATTGCTGACAAGAGCAAATTGGTGGAAGAAATTTGCCCATATCTGTATGGAAAAAACATTGATTTTGCATGGATAGAGATTACACAGCGTTGTAACTTATATTGCAGACATTGTTACGAAGGTTCTTCCAAAAATGTGGAAATCAGTGATATGACAATGCAGGATTTTGAGACAGCGGTGAACGCTTTACATTCCATCGACATAAAGCGGATACAGTTGGTAGGTGGAGAACCTTTGATTCATCCACAGATAGCTGAGATGATCAAAATTGCGAAGGATACCTTTGAGTTTGTTGAAGTGTACACGAACGGAACGCTGCTAACGGATGAATTACTGGAACTGATCACAGACAGAAAAGTTGCTCTGGCATTTTCCCTATATGCGGCGGACAGTGCAGTTCATGATTATGTGACTTGTACAAAAGGCTCCTACAATCTGACAAAGGATCGCATTTGTAGGGCACTGGATCTTGGGAATACTGTGAGAGTAGCATCCGTAGAGATGAAAGATATTCCGAGATATGTGTTTGATGATAAAAGGGCAATGGCAAGAGCTGATTTGCCCCGGGTAACAGGGAGAGCAGGACTGCATCTGTATTCCCGGGATATGCTGCGCAGAAAACTGATAACGAAAGAGACTTTTCGGAAACCGGTAAGTGCGGATAATTTTCTGCGAAACCAAAAAGTACATAACTGTTTCGGAGCCAGACTTTATATTGATTGTAAGCTGGATGTATATCCCTGTGTTATGGAGCGCCGTCTGACGTATGGCAATATCAAAGAAATACCTATTACAAAAATGTTAGGTACGGAACCGGCATTTCTCACAAAGGACAAAATTAAAGGCTGCAAAGATTGTGAATTTAGATATGCCTGTTTTGATTGCAGACCAGACAGCAACGGAAACGAAATCTATGATAAGCCGTGGTATTGTACCTATGATCCGCAGGAAGGAACCTGGGCAGATGTAGAAGAATTTATGGATGGACTCCTTAAAAATTCATAAAGAATCATAGAGTAAAAGGAAAGAAGGTGAAAAAGATGTTAGAATGTTTAACAGAATTTACCGCTGACGAAAAAGTTGACAGAAAGGTTGACGCAGGCTGTACACCGTGCCCGGTAGATGCACCGACCTGTAATCCGCATGTACCCACATGCAATCCCAATTTGCCGAAATAATATGAATCGTTAAGCCGTTGAATGCATTTATGCACATTCAGCGGTTTTTCGTTATATATAACAGAAGAAATTAAAAAAATTACGATTTTCTGTTACAATAAATATGGTATTGAGATTCATAAAGGGTGTAGACCGAGATAACCGGTGTGGGTGCGAAACACCGGTTATGATGGATACCATGGAACAGAAAATAGTTGACGAAAGGGAAAATGTATGAGTATACAAAAAGTGTATTATGCTAGTGGTTATTTGCAGGATGAATCCTGCGATGCTTATTTCGGCGAAGATTATAACTTCTATGAAGGAAATGATTTCGACTACAACAGAGATAAGCTCAAAGGATGCATTGCCGGAGAGAATTATGAATATATACATCGCTTTCCCTACATGGAAGATTGTGAAAATTTCAGGTATCCGATTTGCAATGGATATATTCGCAAAAGTGAAGAGGGCAAAGGCTGTTATGAGGTATACGAAGTAGACAGCACAGAGAGCGGAACCTATTATGAATGTATTGGCTGGCTTGTGCCTGGGCAGGCCACTGATTCCAAGGGAATACGGCGGAGTGGATATGATATTTTGGGATGGAGACCGGAATATGCGGGGTGGATGTGGGTAGGTTTTACAGATGGAATCCCCGCAGTTGGAGCAGCCTATATCCTCCTGATGCGGAATGACAGCTATTTTTGGAAAAAATCCGATGTCTTGTATTATCAGGGAAAACGCTGGAAGATAGGGGAGCCCAAGCCGGCCGGGACCCCGGACAGAGGCACCAGATTCCGGCGGAAAGATACTTTTGTTTAGCAAAAGAAACGTGGAGAAGCAGATATGAAAGCACTTGTGATACCGGATGTTCATTTAAAACCATATATGTTCACGGAAGCGGCTGAACGGATGAGAAAAGGTGTGGCAGATCGGGCAGTATGCCTGATGGACATCCCGGATGACTGGAACAGGGAATATGACATTGAATTGTATGAGCAGACTTTTGACGCGGCGATCTCTTTTGCAAAGGAATTCCCCGACACTCTGTGGTGTTACGGGAATCATGATCTATGCTATCTGTGGAATGAGCGGGAATCGGGATACAGTCGGGCGGCAGCCTATACGGTCAGAAATAAACTGGAGGAACTTAAGGAGGCCTTGCCGGACGGGAATCAGATCCGCTACATACAGAGGATCGATGATGTATTGTTCTGCCATGGCGGTATCCTACAGGCATTTATAGAGGAAAATGTGAAAAATACAGACTCTGTGGACGAAACTATCGCGGAGATAAATACCATGGGACCGGAGCAGCTATGGTGCAGTGCCAGTCCCATCTGGTACCGCCCGCAGTGTTATCAGGAGGCAATGTATGGAGAAGACAGCCTTTTACAGGTTGTCGGACATACACCGGTGGAGAAAATATACAGAAGCAGTAATGTGATCTCCTGCGATGTATTTTCCACCTATCGGGACGGACGTCCCATCGGAACACAGAAATATCCGGTGATCGACACTGTGGAAAAAATTTTATGGAAAGAAGTATAAGCAGGCCGGATGATGAAAAGACCTTGACATTTCCGCTATTCCGGTATTATCATATCAAAGTAAAGGCAATGAACGTGCACAGTAAGATTCTTTTTTCCTGACAGAGAGGGAAGTTCACCGGCTGAAAAGCTTCCTG
>CAKREC010000073.1 GCA_934316925.1 uncultured Eubacterium sp. | reverse complement strand
TCTGGACCGTATTCAGATTGATTATTATGGTACAATGACATCGTTACAGGGAGTTGCGAATATTTCTGTACCAGAGGCGCGTATGATCCAGATTCAGCCTTGGGATTCCAGCCTGATCAAGGATATTGAAAAGGCAATCCTTTGTTCGGATATTGGACTTACACCAGCCAACGATGGTAAGATGATCCGTCTTGTGTTTCCAGAGTTGACAGAGGAACGTCGTAAAGATCTGGTAAAGGATGTCAAGAAAAAAGGTGAGGCTGCAAAAGTAGCGATCCGAAACATTCGAAGAGACGCCAACGATGCTGTGAAGAAAGAAGCAAAAGCAAACGAGATTTCGGAAGATGAACAGAAACAATTAGAAGAAAAGATCCAGAAATTGACAGACAAGTATACAAAACAGATCGATCAGGTGATTGAGGGCAAATCAAACGAAGTAATGACAGTATAAAACATAGAGGACAGGGAACTTGCACTGTCCTCGATTTTTATGGATAGAAGACAGGAGGCAGAGATGGGACAAGAAGAATGCACAGCTCCAAATCATGTTGCGATCATATTGGATGGCAATGGCAGATGGGCAAAGAAAAGATTGTTACCTCGCAAAGCCGGTCATGTTGCCGGTGCGAAAACCGTTGAAAAAATATGTGAGGATGCCTATGATCTTGGGATCAACTATCTTACCGTTTATGCATTTTCTACGGAGAACTGGAAGCGTCCGCAAGATGAAGTGGATGCGCTGATGAAGCTTCTGCGCCAGTATTTGAAAGATTGTATAAAAAGAAGTACGAAAAATAATATGTGTGTGCGGGTACTCGGTGACATCTCGGCGCTGGATGAGGATCTTCAGCAGAGTATTGTGGAATTAGAGGAAGCAACAAAGAATTGTACCGGACTACATTTTCAGGTGGCCTTAAATTATGGAAGCCGTGATGAAATGGTGCGCGCCATGCGTAAAATGTCGAGTGATGTACGGGATGGCAAAATAAAAGAGAGTGATATTTCAGAAGAACAGTTTGCTTCTTATCTGGATACTGCCGGGATCCCGGATCCTGATCTTTTGATCCGTACAAGTGGAGAACAAAGACTGTCGAATTTTATGCTTTGGCAGTTAGGATATACAGAGTTTTATTTCACCGATATTTTGTGGCCTGATTTTAATAAAAAAGAGTTAAAGAAAGCCATCGATTATTATAATCATCGGGATCGGCGATTTGGAGGCGTTTAAATGTTTAAAACAAGACTAATGAGTGGTATTGTATTAGTACTTGCGGCAATTGTTGTTTTAGTATTGGGAAATTGGTGGCTGCTTGCTACGGTGTTTGCGTTGTCTACCGTGGGGATTTTTGAACTGCTCAGAGCATGTGGACTGGAAAAAGAGCCACTGGCTTTTGTGGCGTACATAGGAAATGTTGGATATTACCTGGTTTTAGGACTTGGTTTGTATCGCTGGATCACGGGAATGATGATCCTCGTTCTGATTTCCATGTTGATCGTATATGTGCTCAACTATCCGAAGTATGAGTTTAAACAGGTTTCGGAAGCTATCTTTTCTTTCCTTTATGTTGGGGTGCTGTTTTCCTTTATCTATCAGACACGGGGAATGCAGCATGGAAACTGGTTGGTGTGGCTGATTATTATAGGCGCATGGGGATGTGATACTTGTGCTTATGTGATCGGAAAAATGCTCGGTAAACATCATTTGTCCCAGCTGAGTCCGAAAAAGACCTGGGAAGGATGCATAGGTGGTGTTTTGGGTGCTGGTTTGCTTGGATTCTGCTTTGCCTGCTTTTTCCCATACCGTGATCTGTTTATTTTCACACCTAAGGTAGCATTTCCACTGATCATAATGGTAAGTGCAGTGATTTCCCAGTTTGGTGATCTTACGGCTTCGGCGATCAAACGGAATTATGAGATCAAAGATTATGGCAAGATCATTCCGGGACACGGCGGAATCCTTGACCGGTTTGACAGTGTTATATTTGTAGCACCTTTCGTATATTATTTACTGGTGCTGACTTCTTACATTCATTTATAATTATGGAATAAGTCATGGGAGAATTGTATGAAAAAGATTACAATACTGGGTTCTACCGGCTCGATCGGAACTCAGACATTAGATGTTGTTCGAAAGAATAAGGATGATTTTCAGGTGGTTGCCTTGACAGCCGGAAGCAATGTGGAGTTGCTATGCGAACAGATCCGGGAGTTTCATCCGCAGATGGTTGCGGTTAAAGATGAGCAAAAGGCACAGCTGTTAAGTGATATTGTAAAACAGAAATGTCCTGAATTTTCAGGCGAAATCGGATATGGTATGGATGCCTTTATTGCTGCGGCGACACAGGAGGAAGTTTCGGTCGTTGTTGCAGCGATGGTGGGAATGATCGGGCTCCGTCCGGTCATGGAAGCAATCTGTCATGGAAAAGATATTGCACTGGCAAACAAGGAAACGCTGGTCACAGCGGGACATATCATCATACCGCTGGCAAAAAAACATGGTGTTAAAATTTTGCCGGTTGACAGTGAGCATTCTGCTATTTTTCAATGTTTAAATGGAGAGCAAAAGAGACAGATCGACACCATATATCTTACGGCCTCCGGCGGTCCGTTCCGGCATGCTGCAAAAGAAGAACTGGAGCATGTTACCGTGGAGCAGGCGCTGGCTCACCCCAATTGGTCGATGGGACAAAAGATCACGACGGATTCCGCTACGATGATCAATAAGGGGTTGGAGATTATTGAAGCAAAATGGCTGTTTGATGTGGATATTGAAAAGATTCATGTTCTGGTACAACCACAAAGCATCATTCATTCGATGGTAGGCTTCGTGGATGGAGCTGTGATGGCACAGTTAGGAACGCCAGACATGCGGTTGCCGATCCAGTATGCTTTGTACTATCCGGACCGCATCTTTTTAGATGGCAAACGGCTTGATTTTGAGACCATTCGCGAAATTCATTTTGAAAAACCAAACACGGATGTGCTGCAGGGAATACCGATTGCCAAAGAAACCAGTCAGATCGGCGGCTCCATGCCGACAGTTATGAACGCAGCCAATGAATACGCAGTTGCCAAATTTCTGAAAAAAGAAATCGGATTTTTACAAATATATGATCTGATACGGTATGCGATGAAACATCACACGGTAGTAGAAGCACCGGATCTGGATACGATCTTACAAGTAGAGCAGGAGACGTATCAACGTCTGGATATGTGGCATGAATAATAGGATCAGGAGGAATTGATTATATGAGTTTATTAAATATTATATTGGCATTGCTCGTGTTTAGTGTGATCATCGTTTTTCACGAGTTTGGGCACTTTATTGTTGCAAAATACAACAAGGTAAAAGTGATTGAATTTTCACTTGGCATGGGACCGAGGATCATTTCTACGGCGAAATCCAAGGAGGGAAGAAAAGTTCTGTTTTTTAAATCCCAGAATTTTTTTGATGAGCATAAAGAATATGATGCGAATACCGTGTATTCCTGGAAAATTTTACCGTTTGGTGGTTCCTGTATGATGCTGGGGGAAGAGGAAGAAGTAGAAGATGACAGCGCATTTGGCAAAAAATCAGTCTTAGCGCGTATGGCAATTATTTTTGCCGGTCCCTTTTTTAACTTTATCTTAGCATTTGTTCTGGCTGTTATCGTGATCGGATCGATCGGTTATGACCCGGCAAAGATTGTTGAAGTCGAAAGTGGAAGCCCAATGGCAGAGGCTGGTGTAGAGCCGGGAGCTATCATTAAAAAGATCAATAATAAAAAAATTGTTGTAAACCGCGAAGTAAGTTACTATATTATTTTTCATCCTTTTAGTGAACAGGAAGTTACGATGGTTTTAGAGCAGGAAGGTGCAACCAAAGAAATTCATGTCACACCGCAAAAAGTGACAAAAGAGGATGGAACAACTGTATATCAGTTGGGATTTGGTTATGGTGCTGCCAGAGAAAAAGTTGGTGTACTTGGTACACTCAAATATTCTGCTTATGAAGTGAAGTTCTGGATTTCGACCACACTTGAAAGTTTATGGCAGATGATACGCGGCAAGGTAAGTGCAAAAGATATATCCGGTCCGGTAGGCATTGTGAAGACCGTTGGCGATGTTGTGGATGGAAGCAGCTCCGCAGGTGTTGGTGCAGTAGTCATCAATTTGCTGATCATCAGTATTTTGCTGACGGCCAATCTCGGAGTTATGAACTTGATTCCGATCCCAGCGCTGGATGGTGGACGCTTGTTGTTTTTGATCATAGAAGGAATCCGTCGTAAACCGCTTCCTGCCAAGTTTGAAAACTATGTCAATACCGCTGGTTTCCTGTTGCTGATGGGACTTATGGTTGTGATCCTTGTAAATGATGTATGGAAGATTTTTGGAGCGTAAAGTTATGTATCGAATGTTGACAAAAGAAGTTCAGATCGGAAATGTAAAGATTGGTGGATGTAATCCGATTGCCATCCAGTCTATGACGAATACAAAGACCGAGGATGTTGAAGCTACCGTGGCACAGATCCTGGCACTGGAAAAGGCAGGCTGTGAGATCATTCGCTGTGCTGTTCCAACAAAAGAAGCAGCATATGCATTAAAAGAAATCAAAAAGCAGATCCATATTCCACTGGTAGCGGATATTCATTTTGATTATCGTCTGGCCATCCTTGCGGTCGAAAATGGAGCAGATAAGATCCGCATCAATCCGGGCAACATTGGAAGTACGGATCGGATCCAGGCAGTTGTCGACTGCTGCAAAGCACATGGTGTCCCGATACGGGTAGGCGTCAACAGTGGTTCTTTGGAGAAGGCTCTTGTGGAGAAATACCATGGCGTAACAGCGGAGGGGATCGTTGAGAGTGCCTTGGATAAAGTTCATCTGATCGAGGACATGGGATATGATAATCTGGTGATCAGTATTAAGTCATCGGATGTGTTGATGTGTATCAAAGCTCATGAATTGTTGTCAAAGAAAACAAATTATCCGCTTCATGTAGGCATTACCGAATCAGGCACGATTTATTCCGGAAGCATGAAATCGGCAATTGGATTGGGAAATATACTGTATCAGGGAATCGGAGATACCATCCGGGTGTCCCTTACCGGTGATCCGGTTCAGGAGATTTATGCAGCTAAGATGATCCTTGGAACATTGGGACTCAGAAAAAACGGAATACAGGTTGTTTCCTGTCCTACTTGCGGACGAACACAGATTGATCTGATCTCACTGGCAAATGCAGTAGAAGAATTGGTAAAGGATTATGATCTCGATATTAAGGTTGCTGTTATGGGCTGTGTTGTAAATGGTCCGGGGGAAGCAAAAGAGGCAGATCTTGGCATTGCCGGTGGAATCGGAGAGGGATTGCTCATCAAGAAAGGTGAGATCATCAAAAAAGTTCCAGAGGATCAGTTGCTGGCGACATTGAAACAGGAACTGGATCAATGGAGTTAAACATGTGCGTTTAGAGAAATGGAG
>CAKREC010000072.1 GCA_934316925.1 uncultured Eubacterium sp. | reverse complement strand
GGCGTGTGGCTCTCAGCAACGAACTGTATGCTCAAGGTGGTCGTTATGCGTCGTTGGAAGTATTAAACGATGTCGTGCAGGAGTTTATTAACCAAATTGTTTTTCTGAGAATTTGCGAAGATAAGAATCTGCCGTTGTATCACAAGTTGAAAGATACCATTACAGACGCCGATCAACTGCAATCCAAGCTGGAGGAATTGTTCCGTTCTGCTGACCGGCGCTACAATTCTGGAATGTTTTCCGGTGAAGACATTATTTTTGATCTTTCCTGCGAAGTTATTAAAGGCATGATTGAGGATTTGTATTACCCTCAGAGTCCTTATTTGTTTAATATTATCGAGCCTAATTTGCTTGGAAAGATTTACGAGATATTCTTAACCGAGCAGTTAATGCTACTTGAAAATAATACCATTGGTCTTGGCAAGAAAAAAGATTGCCAGAACAGATCTGTTGTTACGACACCCACGGAAATCGTTAAGTATATGGTCGATAAAACGCTTTCCAAAGTGTGTGAAGGAAAAACTCCTTCTGAGATTTTGAATATCAGTGTGGCTGATATTTCCTGTGGTTCTGGCATTTTCTTGGAAGAAGCATTTGCCTATTTGCAGGATTACTGCGTGCAATGGTATATCTGCAACGGGCGAACAGATCATTTAATTGAAACGGGTATTGATTTATACAAACTGCCCATTCAAGAGAAAAAAGACATTCTTTGTTCCTGTATTTACGGCATAGACATTGACATCCATGCAGTCGAAGTCGCAAAGTTTTCTTTGTTGATCAAGCTGATTGAAGATGAAACAGCACCTTCTGTGGCAGAAGTTGTTCCGATTCTTCCTGATCTTGGTGACAATATTCAATTTGGGAACTCCCTTGTCAGCCAAGCTGAATTGAATGGAATTAGCGGCGCTAACCATCAGATGATGGAAATTGCTCCTTTTGATTGGAATGCAATTAACAACGGATGTGGCTTTGATGTAATAATCGGCAATCCTCCGTATGTGAATACCGAAGGAATGCACACGCTGTTGCCGAGTACGGAAGTAGAAGTCTATAAGAAGAAGTACAAGACATCACACAAGCAATTTGACAAATACTTTATTTTCATAGAGCAGGCAATCAATAAGATCAACGAAAATGGCTTGGTATGCTATATTGTACCTAATAAATTTTTCAAGATTGGTGCCGGCGAGAAATTGCGTAGCTTGATTGCAAAAGAACGAATGCTCGTCAGTCTGGATGACTTTGGAGATGCACAGTTGTTTGAGGACAAAACTATTTATAGCTCTATCATTTTGCTTTCCAAAGAAAAGCAGACAACCTTTGTGTACAGTAGCGTTGATTCTGCTAACAAACTGTGGGCAGGTGAAGAAGTGAGTTCTATTGAGCTTAATTCTTCCGTATTGAACAAGCTGCCATGGAGATTGACAACTGACTTTGAGTTTTTGACAATGCTCCAGAGATTGGATGAAGTGTCTGTTCCAATCACAAAACACGCAGAGATCTTTAACGGAATTCAGACAAGTGCAGAAAGGCCAACGCCAATATATTGGTTCTCCTCGGATGAAGTTGTGGCTGAATATGCCGATACTATCGAAATTAGTAGGAATGGCAACAATTACACTATTGAGAAAGCCTTACTTCGACCTTACTTTAAGCCGACCAAAAAGGCAGAGAAGGGATTGAATTCGTATAGTATTCTTACAACTGATAAGCAGATTATTTTTCCCTATGATAACAATGGACATCTTATCTGCATAGATGAAATGCAAAGCAGCTATCCGGGAACATACGCTTATCTCTTAGCACATTATGACCGTTTGGTTCCTAAGTGCGTTTCCCCTGATGGGACTCGTGACGTTCCAAACGCCACCGCGGATACATGGTATCAGTACGGAAGAACGCAAGCCCTGACTGCATTTATTAACACGCCCAAATTGATAGTAGGTGTGTTAAGCAAAGAGCCCATGTATGCAATGGATACGAATGATATTTTGATTGCATCAGGCGGCACCGCCGGATATTGTGCGGTTAGTAAAAAAGATGGTAGCCCGTATGCGCTGGAATACATCCAGGCCTGGTTATCAAACCCCATTACAGAGAAAATCTTGGAGATCGTAGGTAGCGATTTCGAAGGTGGATTTACGGCTCGTGGTACATTCGCTCTTTCTACTTTACCCTTTGTAGAGTTGGATTTTGCCGTAGAAGAACAAAAAGCCATCCACGACAGAGTGGTGGCAGCAAGTCGAGAGATATACGAAATCAACGATGCACTGTCTGGTCGTCCGGCAAAACGTATTGCAAATCTGTTGCAGAGACAGAAAGAAGCACTTGTTTCAGAGATTCAAGGATTGATTGATCGTGTATATAGACTCGATTATTAAGCGAGGTATTTACAATGAGACTCAAAAAGGATAGTTCAGAGCAGAAATTAAGAGGAGCGTATTATACACCATTGCAGCTTGCAGATGCTATGGTGAGCCTTTTTGCGTCCGAAAATATCCATAGCGTACTTGAACCGAGCTGCGGTGATGGTGTTTTTCTGGATAGCCTCAGAAATACTGACTTGATAGATAGAATTCCTTTTATTCAGGCAGTAGAGATTGAACCGGATGAAGCAAGAAAAGTAAAAGCCCGATATGCAGACAAGAAAAACATTGAGGTATGTAACGAGGATTTTTTTGACTTTTTCAAGCGACTTCAAGGAAAAACTACTTATGATTTGATTTTGGGTAATCCTCCCTATATTCGATACCAATATCTCAAAGAAAGCCAGAGAGAGATTCAGTCTCAAATTCTAACTGATAATGGGATGAAAGCCAACAAATTAATCAACGCATGGGTGGCTTTTATGGTTGCTTGTGTTCAATTACTTTCTGAACATGGGAAGATTGCGTTTGTTATTCCTGCTGAGATTTTGCAAGTAGCATACGCAGAAGATCTACGATTGTATTTATCTAATCACCTTGCCAAAATTACGCTAATTACATTTGAACAGCTTGTTTTTCCCGGAATTGAGCAAGAAGTTGTTGTATTCATTGGTGAAAAAGATGAGAATGAGAAAGGTATCCGTATAATCGAGATGGAAGATCTGGAGGGCTTTAAGATTTTAGATCTTCAAAAGAATGGTTTTCAAAAGATGCCGCACGCAAAAGAAAAATGGACAAAGTATTTTGTAAATGCCGAAGAAATGCAACTGATTCAGCAATTACGAACCGATAAGCGTTTTGCAAAATTCTCCGAATACGGTCTCATTAATGTAGGTATCACTACAGGAAATAATGGGTATTTCTCAATCACGGAAGAAACATCCAAGAAATACCAGCTGGAATCCGTTACCCTTCCACTGATTGGACGCAGTTCTCATGCACATGGCATATATTTTACAGAAGCCGATTGGTGTATCAACAAACAAGCGGGTAAAAGGGCTCGGTTGATTAGCTTCCCGGATGTTCCTTTTGATACTTATGCCGACGGTCACAAGCAATACATAGAATTGGGTGAGCAAAATAAGGATCATGAAGGTTATAAATGTTCTATCAGAGACCGCTGGTATATTGTTCCTTCTGTGTGGGTTCCAGATGCTTTCTTTTTAAGAAGAAATAATCTTTACCCTAAGTTTGTCCTTAATCGTTGCGGTGCTGTTTCGACTGACACAATGCACAGAATGAAGTTCAATACTGGTGTGGAATCAGAAAACATCCTTCTGGCGTACTATAACAGTGTTTCTTTTGCCTTTACAGAAATATGCGGCAGAAGCTATGGTGGTGGAGTTCTCGAAATTCTTCCTGGTGAAATGGGCAATATCCTTTTGCCCAAAATAGAACATATTGATTCTGACCTACGCAACAATATTCTTGAAGAAGTTGATAGAATTATTCGAAGTGATGAGAATATCGAAAAAGCACTTGACCTTGTAGACCAAGAGGTTCTGGTTAATCTGCTAAAGATTGACCAGAACATTTGTAAGCATTTCAGACTGATTTGGAAAAAGTTGCAGAAGCGAAGATTAGGGCGAGGATAAAGCGAGAATTCTGCTTTAGATCTGAAAACGGAGGGAGAAAACTCTATGGAATGGAGCGGCTGTATAAGTTTACTCCAAGGATATTTGGAGAATAGTCCTTTGATAGTTTTAGGCTCAGGTGCATCCATGCCATATGAACTTCCTTCTATGGGTGGGCTTGCGGAAGAAATAAAGAAATCCTATACTGTAATCTCCGATCCTAATTATAGTGCCTTTTGTACGGCAGTAGACAATTCAGGGCTGGAGGGGGCAATAGACGCTGTGAACCTTCTCCCTGAAACACTACAAGAAATTCGTAGAGTTGTGTGGAAAACTGTCAACGAAAAGGATCTTCTCTATTTTGATCAACACCCTATAGACCCACCCAAAGCATTGGCTGACTTAATCAGAAAGGTACTTGCCCCTACCCCCAATAAAGTAGCTGTTGTAACTACCAATTATGATAGATTAGCGGAATATGCTGCCGATGGAGTTGGTGCAACCACAGTTACCGGGTTTGAGGGCTCTTTGATTAAAAAACTAGAGCTTCCTTCAACTTCGTTGAAAACAAAGCGGACACGCGCTCGTGAAAGAGTTGTTGATATTTGGAAAGTTCACGGTTCGTTGGACTGGTTTATAACTCCCGATGGAACTGTGGCATCTTTCCCTTTAACACGTACCATACCCAGTGCTTTACAACCACTTATTATTCCTCCGGGAAAGGAAAAGTGTAGTACAACACACGACGAACCATACAGAACCGTGATTGCGGAAGCGGATAATGCATTTATTCAGGCAGGCGCATACTTATGTATTGGATATGGCTTTAATGATGAACATATTCAGCCAAAACTTTTAGCGCAAATTTCTAAGGGTAAGCCCATCGTTGTTCTTGCGAGAACTATGACCTTAGCTTGCAGAAAGCATATCATTGATGCAGGAATTAGCAGATTTTTGGTATTTGAGTATGCAGATGATACGCACACCAAAGTATATGGTAATGGATGGGAAGAAACTTATGACGGTCAATATTGGCTTTTAGATAATTTCTTAAAAATTTGGTAAATGGGGGACGAAATGAGCATATTTGAATATACACCAGAGGAATTGTTGGGTACAGTCGAAAGTGTTGATACCTCCACTGTTATTGTTAAGGTGGAAAATGACGACAAATTACGTGGTTTGCAAGTGAATCATTTAATTTCTATTCAAAGTTCCAAGATAGGTCAACATTTAATTGGGTTAGTATCAAAAATCATCCGAAAGTCAGCATATTGTGATCCAACAGCAGATATTGCTCCTGAGCTTGGGTTCAATATCATTAAAGTTATTCTTATAGGAACACACTTTGATAGATCCGCTGGAAAAGAAAACGTATTTCGTCGTTCTTTAGCGACTATTCCAACGATCAATGCTGAGTGTCATCTTATCCACGGAGATAGACTGAAACAATTCATGCAAGCAATATCAT
>CAKREC010000071.1 GCA_934316925.1 uncultured Eubacterium sp. | reverse complement strand
AGCGCCCCCTCGCATCCGCTCGGCGGCAGGTCGTCGGCGCCATTCCTTAATATGACTTCGTCATATTGGCGCCTCCTCTCCTCTAGTTGCACAAAAAAATCTCCATCCAGCGCGGGGACTTGATGCGTCAGCATCACCTGTCCACGCGTCGGATGGAGATTTTTTTCATCGGATGGATATTTTTTAAATTTACTCCTCGTATGTATTTACTTTCTCAAAATCTTCCAAGATCTGAGCATCTGGTTTTGCAGTCAAAAGGCTGACAACTACAATGCAAAGCAGACTGATGAAAAATCCCAGAAGCAAAGAATAGATTCCGGTTGTCGCATACAAGGTCTTTCCTGCTGCGATCGGCAGATAATCCCAGATCAGAACAAACAGACCACCGGACACAATACCTGCTACTGCTCCCGGCAGATTTGTACGTTTCCAGAACAGGGCACATACTACAAGTGGTCCAAACGCACTTCCCAGGCCTGCCCATGCATCAGATACCAGATCCATAATACTGCTGTTCGGGTTCCATGCGATCACAAATGCCAAAACAGCTACCACAATAACCGTGATCCGACTCACATGCAATACCTTCTTGTCATCGGCTTCCGGTTTTAAGATATTTTTGTAAATATCTTTAGAGACCGAAGATGCACAAACAAGAAGCTGGGAATCGGCAGTGGACATAACCGCTGCCAGAATACCGCAAAGGAACAAGCCTCCAATAAATACAAGTAACATATTTCCGGAAAAGATCGTTTTGATCATTGTGATAAATACAGTCTCTGTTGCTCCCTCTTGCAGTACATTTGTGAGATATGCCCGTCCGATCACGCCGATCGCACATGCTGCAAATAGGGAAATAATAACCCAGATAATTGCAATCGCGCTCGATTTCTTCAGCTCTTTCTCACTCTTTACAGCCATAAAACGAACTAAGATATGAGGCATTCCGCAGTAACCAAGTCCCCACGCAAGCTGGGAAATAATATTGACAAATGTGTATGGCGTGCCGTCTGCTGCCTTAAAAAGGCTCATATAATTGGCACTGTCAGCAACTCCATTTGCTACAAGTGCTGCTCCAAAATCTCCGCGCACTGCTAAATATCCTATAATAGGAACCGCCATAAGTCCGATCAGCATCATCATTCCCTGAACAAAGTCTGTCGTACAAACAGCTAAGAAACCACCAAGAAATGTATAGGTCAAAATAACAGCGGCTCCGATCAAAAGTGCAATATGATAATCAATACCAAACACGGTATTGAACAATTTACCACCCGAAGCCAATGCCGAAGCGGTATATACCAAAAAGAAAATGACGATCACAGCCGATGAAATACCAAGCAAGATTTTTTTATTGTCATGAAAACGGTTTTGGAAAAATTCCGGCAGCGTCATCGAATTGTTCGCTACGATCGTATAACGCCGAAGCCGTCTTGATATGATCAGCCAATTCGCAACCGTTCCCAAAAACAGGCCAATCGCGATCCACGCCTCTCCGGTTCCCGCTGCATAAATTGCTCCCGGCAGTCCCATGAGCAGCCATCCACTCATATCGGACGCCTGTGCGGACAGCGCAGCCACCCAGCCATTCAGACCACGGCCACCAAGGAAATAATCCTCCGTGCTGTTATTTTTTTTCGAGCACCATACTCCAATCCCAATCATAAACAACAAATAGCACACAAATGCGATTAATATTGCTATCGTACTTCCTGACATAATTTTCTTCCATTCCTTTCCTATGTATCCTCTTAAAAAAGGCAAAGTCACCTTATCCTATATAGGCGACTTTGCCTTTTAAAGCATAGTATAACATAAAAATCTATCCGTTACAAGTTGATACCCATTTACCGGTATTATATAACTCTCCCTTTACTTCTACATAAATCTTGTAACGATCTTTTGGAAGATGATTGATCTGCATTGTGATAAAGTATTCTTTATCTTCAAACGTTTTCATCGTCTGATAGGTATCTTCGTAATCTACTTCAAAGACACCTTTGGCGCCGACAAAATAAATCTTTGCTATTGCATGGTCAACCTCACGGATAAAGATCAGGTCTTCCTGCCGCAGTAGAAAATAAGCCGGATCTGTCAGTTTTTTACATCGTTTGAATGAAATTTTCTCCATATCCTGCAATTTCACCGGTTTTGGCTGACGCAGATTTCCACAAACATACTCCCGGTTTAAAGGTAATGGTTTAGTCAGTGCTGTCACATCCGGTTCAAAGGCATATCCACGGAAAAATCCCGGCTTAATACGAATTTCGCTAAGAGTTTTTCCTGTTTCGAAATCAAATTCGTATACGGCACCCTTATTTCCCTTTAAGGACTTGGCAAACGATCCTGCCATCGAATACATACGTCCTTCTTCCGGCAGATAAATACTGTTTGCCCGGATACGCGTTTTCCGGAACCCAAATCGTTTATATAAAGAAACTGTCATTTCTTTTTCATTTACCGTATAGATACTTACATAACTGAGCGGATCATCATCAAAAGAATCGGCCTTTCGTCTCACCGCCCAATGATTGTCAAAAATCATAATGTGCTTTGTGTCCGGGTTGCCATCAAAATCGGCATCCAACTCGTACGCTGCGTGCTGCTGGTAAACCCATGGAACTTTACCGACTGGAGTAAGTATCTTATCGGTCATCGTGGTACCCTTCCAAAATTCGGTATCGGACAACATCCAGCGCAGTTGTTTCGTCTCATAATCCACCAGGCAGACCGTGTGAATGTTACGCAGCGACAGCAAAACCGAATGATCTTTTTCACAGTATACCGCCGAATTCACATGAGCCCAGTCCATCATGTCTTTGTATGTATCATCAAAAAGGTCTTCAACACGAAGCTCCCACACGACCTCACCCGTATGGCGGTCAATTTCAATCACCATATCTTCCGTGTGTTCCATCATCGTATTACTACCTGCAAGAATGTTGCCACCAACCTTCTCTTCTACCGTATGATGCACACCATCTTTGGTCAGATAACACTGGTATACTCTCCCCAGGTAATCCATATCATACGACATCACACATTGCGGGTTGGAATAGGATGGGGTAGAGATCTCTTTTTCCATGTAAAAAAAGTGTCCATTCTCCAAAGGGAAAATACCATATCCTTTTACCATACGGCGCAGAAAATAACGGATCTCACCTTCTTTGTCAAACACACAGGTCTTGATCCCAAGTCCACCCGAGATCATCACAAAAGGAATCCCGGGATCTTCCGACATTTTTTTCACGTTGATGATATTCTGCAGTTCTTTTGGCAACTTTTTCGTTGTGATCGGAAACGTATGCTTTGCCACTGTCTTGCCGTCCTCACCGATGAGTTCAAGCCGCACCGTATTCTCCCGTCCGGCGTAAAGTCCAAGGATCGGCACCCGGTGATATTTTGCTTTCGGTATTTCCTGCACATAATCTGTCGCCTTGGTCGTACCTTTGACCGTAACTCTGACCACATATTCTTTTTCTGTATAGAAAATAGCAAGTGCCGTAAGTGGAGTCTCGCCATATGGATTGCGTATCACAAAAATATTGTCAAAGGTGTAGGTTTCACTCTGAAGCATCTGCTCCAGACACGCATCTCTTGTGGCACTTTTCAGGGCGTACATGCTCTCGGTATCAATATTGGATGAGATCTCGGCAGCCTCTTTTCTGCAAAACATCGGCTCAAGCACAGAAGCTTTCTTAGCAAGCCAGCCCACACCGCAGATCCGGATCACGCCTCCATCCGGATCTGTATATACATGAATTCTTCTCCCTGCACTACGCGCTTTCTTTTTTTTCCACTTTCTCTTTATACGCTGAGTTTGTCTTACCATAACGGATGAAATTCCACCTGCCATACAAACCAGTCCTCCATTTACATTAATTTTGTGATAACAGTAAGCATTTTTCAATTTCTCTCAATACAGTTTCAGCACATTGCTGAGGAGAAACCCCAATCGTGTCCAGCACGACTTCCGGATGCTGTGGCTGTTCATACACAGAATCTTTTCCTGTAAAATGTTCAATATTCTTTTTATATAATCCTTTCGGATCACGCTGTCTGCAAGTTTCAAAATCTGTACTCACATATACTTCAAGGAACCTTCCCTCCGGCACCCGCTGTCTTGCAAATTCCCTCATCTTATGAAACGGTGAAATGAAGGATACCAGTGTAATGATCCCTGCATCCTGGAACAAAGCTGCAACCTCCGCAATTCTACGGATATTTTCATTTCGGTCTTCATCGGTAAAACCAAGATCTTTGTTGATACCATGGCGGATATTATCTCCGTCCAGACGATAAACTGCCTTGCCGCGATCCGCCAACATCTTCTCCAACTCAACTGCGATGGTCGATTTGCCAGACCCTGAAAGTCCGGTAAACCAGACAACCAGACCTTTTTGTCCAAGAATCTGTTCACGTTCTGTACTGGTAACTTTGCCAAAATGCCAGACGATATTTTCCGTTTTTGATACGTTTTCTTCCGGAAGATTCTCTGTAATAATACCACCTCCGGCAATCTCATATTCATCTACGATTACAAAACGGCTTGTTGTGGCATTGTCCTGCACCAGATCGAATGCGATCGGTTTTTCTGTGCGCAAAATACATTCTGCCACTTCATTCTTTCTTACGGCTGTTCTGGTCTCCGATGAAGACAAATTGGAGGAGTCCATAACCCCCTTAATCGTTTCCACTTCAACCTTAACTTTGTCGGATCCAATTTTCAGAAGATATTTCTTTCCCGGTACCAGATCTTTATTTCCCAGCCAGAAAATATTGGCCGAAATGCGCGATGCCGTCTTTGGCGGCTGCTGACCGGCCACGGTCATCAGTTCCCCGCGGGTAATATAAATCTGTTCCTTCATGGTAAATCCGATCGCCATTCCCGGTTTACCTTCCAGAATTGGGTCTGCATGAAATACCTCAATGCTTTTCACATGGCTTTTCTTTCCTGAAGGATAAAATACAACTTCATCTCCCGCCCGGATCGTGCCGCTTTCGATCGTACCGGCAACGATCCGTCGGTCATCATCATTTCCGGTGAACTTATATACATCCTGAACCGGCATGCGGAACGGCTTCTCTTCATGTGGCTTTTCACACTCAAAATGATCCAGTACTTCCAGCACACACATACCGTCATACCATGGCATCTTATCACTTTTGGTTACAATATTTTCACCTTTAAAAGCACTAACCGGCAGTACAAACTTCGGTGTAATATTGATCTTCTTTAAAAACTCCAGATATTCTGCCTTTACCTTTTCATAAACATTCTGGTCATAACCTACACGATCCATCTTATTGATCACAACAGCGATCTGATGGATTCCAAGCATCGACAGCATATATGCGTGCCGGCGTGAATTTTCCTGCACACCTTCCTTGGCATCGATCATCAAAAGTGCTGCCTCTGCTCTGGACGCCCCTGTGATCATATTTTTCAAAAATTCAATATGTCCCGGCGCATCCAGAATAATATAA
>CAKREC010000070.1 GCA_934316925.1 uncultured Eubacterium sp. | reverse complement strand
AAGCGTGAGTATGAGCGCCTGCTCGACATTCACGACAACTACCCCAAATATGTACTGCTGACAGATGATTTTGCCGGTGGTAACTACGAGGGGATCAAAACAATGCACGTTGCGGATTTTCTTCTTTCCGGTGAATACTAATGCGTTATCATGACAGGTGTAAGCAGCATAAATCACTTGACAACATGATACAGGCGGAGTATAATAAATTCAGCACTGATACTAATGCGCATCAAATAACTCTGTTAAGCCAAGAATAAGGTCGTGAGCGATTCTGGTCATGGGTAATCTTGACCAGATAAGCACGGTAATTTTGATACAATGGTATCTGAAACTACCGTGCTTTTTCTTTTTGCCTGAAATCCTTTAATAAAGGGTTTTCGGGCTTTTTTTTATGGATAGTTTTGTTGTGCCGTTTTCCCTGCTCCGCAGAGGGGAGATAAAGTCAATTTCTGGGCGATAATAAGTCACTCTGAAACTATTCTTTCAGGAAAAGTTTCATAGTGAAGGCAAAAGTTCCATTGTTAATTTATGGGGTTGGGTTTTAAACTATACTATATCGTCCCTAGAAACAGGCACATATACCATTTTCAGTGGAATCATTCTGCGATATTTTTCGCTCAGTGCATCGTAGTACTTCAAAATTAAATCCACAAGCTCCGTGCCATTTATTGCTCTTATAATGGGTGTGTTTTCAAGATATTTTATGGCGTTTTTGGTATAATTTGAAAGTGTTACAAAAAGCCCATAGTCGCCTTCACGCATTGCGCCTTTCAGCGATTGGATGACCGTTTCCTTTATATCGCCGTCCTGACTTTTTACCTGAACAAGTATCCTGGGTGGAAGTTCATCTTTGTATGCTGTTATATCTATCCCACTGTCGCCGCCATGCGGTGATACAATTGTTCTGTATCCCATCGCCCTTAAAAGGTCTGCAACAAAATCTTCAAGGTCGTATCCTTTTAGATTTTTACTTAATTCTTTAAGTATGAAATCACGAGTGGATTCAATAATATCGTCGGCTGTCGCAGCAATGCTTTCATCTTCATCTGAAATAGATGTATCTAATTTAAAATCATTATCAACAGCGGATAAATACTCACTTGCGTAATTTTTTATCGCAAAAAGGGACATCGCAGACCCGACTTCATATAGCGCTCCTTGCGAAAAAACAGTTCTGGGCAATCTTTTAAGCCACTTTACCGCTCTTTGCTGAACGAACTCACCGGTACTTGGTGCATAAATATACTCTCCGTCCACTATCCCAATATTAATCATTCTATCACTTTTAGATGGAAAGACTACATAATCGCCCACTTTCAACTCGTGTATAAATCTGAAAAGCATTCCTGAACTGGTTGCTATAGCACCTTTTTTAGCATTAGGATAAGTTTGTGCATATTTTTCCTTAAATGCTTCTCTGGTTGCTTTAACAAGCGACAAGTCTCCAAAATCAGACCAGCCGAGAGCAATTCGATTTTCAGTAAGAAACAGATGCTCGTCCTTACTATGTATTCCCCAAATTGGGCGTTCTGTGGTGTTCATTAAAACTATCTCCTTTATCCCTGATATTTTTTGAAATTCTCTGCCTGTTCTAATACCTCTTTGTAAACATCATCAATGGTTACCGGCGGATAATCAAACTCATCAAGCAATAAGATAAGGTCAACCTGCAAATTTGCCTTAATATCATCACGAGTAGACCAATCAGTATATCGTGCCTTATCGTCAACAATGACCTTGATACGCTTGGACAGCTCGACCATCTTGTCATCAGGATATTCAAATTCATACTTACGTGCAACAATGCTAAGGATATCGTAAAACGCTTTTTCCTCATAATCGATTCCCATAGCCGTAAATGAGTTTTTTTCTTTCTTCAGCTCTTCCAACAGATTCGCGAGCTGTTCGGCGACATCGTCCAAAACTTCATTTGCAAACGCTTCATCTTTGCGGCGGTTGTTATATTCATCCACAACACGCTTCATTCGCTCCGCAAACTCCAAACTCATAATTTTGTTGACTTTCTTGTATTCCTCAATTGCCTGTGATAAAAGTCTTTGCAAAATCTTGATTTTAGTATTTGGCAGCTTAATTGCGTTTATCTTATCTATATACTCATCGCTGAAAATATCAACAGAGATATGCTTGCCTGTCTCGAAAAGCTCTTCAATGCCATCGGACTGAATTGCTCCCTCTAACAGCTCACGAACTCTTGCATTCATCTGTGCTGTGTCAGGAGCATCTCCCTTAGTCAGCTTAAAAAGGATGGAACGAACCGCACAATAAAAAGCAATATAATCTCTGTCCTTATCTGTAAATTCTTCACTCGACGTACAGAGGTTAAACGCTTGTTTCATTCTTTTGACAGCTGCCATAAAACGAAGTTCCAGTTCCTCGGTAAGCTGCACATACTCAACAGCTCGGTTAAGGCAAGCAAGCTGTTCGACCGGAGAACCCTCAAAGAAGTCTCGGCTATTGAAGTTGTGAAACATCTGGTCCAGGACTTCCAGTTGGTCTTTGACAATCGTAATGGATTGCTCGATGCCCTCAAATTCCTCTGTCTCAAAGTTGGTGTACTTCTTTAAGGCGAGGTTCATATTCTTCTTAATGCCGATGTAATCGACAATCAAGCCTTTATCCTTACCCTCGTATACACGGTTTACACGAGAGATGGTTTGGATAAGCGTGTGCTGCTGAATAGGCTTGTCAATGTAGATGGTATCCAAAGAAGGAACATCGAATCCGGTCAACCACATATCAACGACAATCGCAATCTTAAAATTGGATTTGATATTCTTAAACTGACGGTCAAGTTCCTTACGGTCTTCCTTAGTACCGAGCATATTGAAAAGCTCTGGTTCATCGTCCTTGTTACGTGTCATAACCATACGGATTTTTTCAATCGGCTTAAGTTCTTTCTTGTCTTTTTCGGTCAATTCCACGCCGTCTGCACAGACCTTTTTTTCTGCCCATTCGGGGCGAAGTTCAACAATAATCTTGTATAGGTCATATGCAATATAGCGGTTTGCACAGACAAACATCGCCTTGCCCGCAACGGTCGCACCCTCCGCAACACGCTGTTCATAATGAGCAATAAAATCCTGTGCTACTGCTCTTAATCTATCGGGGTCGCCAATGATGACCTCCATATTGGCAACAGCCTTTTTGCTTTCCTCAATTTGGTGCTCATTAGAGCCTTCTTCCGCGCACTTGGAATAGTAATCCTCAATCTCTTGGATTTTTGCCTGGTCAAGCGTTACACGAGCCGCACGACCGTCATAAACAAGATTGACAGTAATACCATCTCGGACAGCCTCGGTCATTGTGTAGGCATCTACAACATCGCCAAAAACTTCAATAGTTGCATCAATCGGAGTCCCGGTAAAACCAACATATGTAGCATTTGGAAGCGAATCGTGGAGATACTTTGCAAAGCCATAAGTGCGCTCTACACCTGCATCTGTGATTTTCACTTTCTGATCCAAATTTACTTGGCTGCGGTGGGCTTCATCAGAAATGCAGATGACATTTGTTCTCTCAGTAAGCACCTGTAAATCCTCGGTAAACTTCTGGATCGTAGTCAGATACACGCCGCCGCTTTCTCTACCTTGAAGTTCTTGACGAAGTTTTTCACGGGATTCAATGCTGACAACCGTTTCGTCTCCGATGTATTTCTTAGAGCTGACAAACTGCTTGGAAAGTTGGTCGTCAAGGTCAGTTCTGTCAGTAATGATGACAATAGTCGGAGACTTAAAGTACTCGCTTTTCATCAGCATACGGGTGAGGAACATCATCGTATAACTCTTTCCGCATCCTGTAGCTCCGAAATATGTACCGCCTTTGCCGTCCCCGGCAGGACGAATATGTTCTTTGATATTATTGAACAGCTTATTTGCCGCAAAGAACTGAGGATAACGACAAACTATCTTCAAATCTTTATCAGAGTTATCAGGGAAGTAAATAAAGTCCTTGATAACAGCGAGCAGACGGTCTTTGCGGAACAAACCTTGTACCATTGTTACGAGCGAATTGATACCGTCAAGCTCGGTGTCTCCGTCCTCGACCTTTCTCCATGCATAGAAGAAGTCATATGGGGAGAATAAAGAACCATACTTGTTATTCGCTCCATCACTGATTACAATAAAGGCGTTGTATTTAAAAAGTTCGGGGATGTCTCTGCGATAACGAACCGTAAGTTGTGTATAGGCATCCATTATAGTCATATTTTCTTTTACAGCACTCTTAAATTCGAGCACAACAACAGGAATACCATTCACAAAAACAATACCGTCAGGAATACGTCTCTGATTGTTGATTCCGTCAATCTCAAACTGATTTACTATCTTGAAAATATTGTTGCCGGGATTTTCAAAATCAACAAGTCTAATATGAATATCCTTTTGAGTTCTATCCTCACGGGTCAAAGTAAAGCCATTGCATATTATTCTATATACTTCCTTATTGGCTTCGTAAATAGTACCGGAGATGTTACGCAAGAAAAGAATAATCCCGTCAACCTCACTTAAAGTAATGCCGTCCTTGGCGTAACGGTTATATAGGTATTGCTTTAAATCATCAATAAGCAAAACTTCAGTGCGTTCACGATGAATTTGGTCACCGCTGATATAGGTGTACCCTTCGTCTTTAAATAACTGCATTATCGACATTTCTAATGCGTGTTCATTAAAGTTAGTCATTATGTTCACCCCATGGTCTTTAATCAAAGGTTTTTTATTGTTTCAATAAATTCGTTGCGTTTCTTTTCCCATCGATTATCAGGCACACTTATTCCAAAACTTTTTGAAATGATATTTTTTAGCTCGCCAAGTCTTTTTTTGAGCTGGTCTTCCTGGTCGTCTAATTTCATGCCTATTCGATTTGGATTTACAGCACCTTTGATTTCTCTATACTCAAATTGAGGGAGAAGTATAGAAGTATATTCGCTTTTCAGAACCCAAGCCGCTCCCATTTCGTTTAGGCAAACGGTACTTTTATAATAATTCTCGGAAAGCATAAAAATAACATAGAGATTATAGTTACGAAATAATGATGCCAAATAGTCATATATGTCTTGATTTAGCGGTATGGCATAGTCTGGAACTGATGAACAGAATAGATTGTCATTTGTTAACCCTATATCTGCAAGTAGGTCAACAAAAGGTTCAACATACTTTAGATCTGTTGAAGAATGACTTATGAATACTTTGGTTTTAAGCATTTCATTGTCCTCACTTTGCTCGTTTTTTGGGGGATAATACTTGTTAATGTTTTTACGTATAACCAAAAGAGAGCTTTTTAATTTATTAAAGTTATCCCTTTCGTCATAATTTTTGCCATTAAATTTATGTATGACACCAGTCGCATTTATTATATTCCAAATGTAAGTATCATTAGTCCTGCTGTATATTTCTTGAAGTTCAAACTTGACTTCTTCTTTCCATGCTATAAAATCCGGATTATCATATATGAATTCACCTGGCGGAACGCATAATCCATCCGAAGGTTCGAATCTTCTAAACTTAGCTTCGATTTCTGGAATTTCATCAATCAAAGCCACTAGATCTTTCTCCATAAGATTTCATCTCCTTTTGACTATAAATGATAATTTAGCGGCTTGATAATTGAGCCAATTCCGTGGATTGGAGTTCTTCAAGCAGAGCAATCT
>CAKREC010000069.1 GCA_934316925.1 uncultured Eubacterium sp. | reverse complement strand
GCCAAATACCCCCAGTCGTTCATTTCCACCAAGTCTTGGCGGACGTACCGTCGGTGACCAGGTTTCCCTTTTGGCTTTCGAAAATTCCCAGATCAGCCACAAATGTGTAAAATCCTCCAGTCCTCTGAGCGCATGTGGATTGCGGTATTCCGGTTCAAACACAATCTTCGCCTCCAGTGCCTCCACCAGACCGCTCTGACGGGGAATGCCAAATTTTTCTTTAAAATCCGTATGAATTCTTGCAATTACTTTCATGATGATACCCACTTTTTATTATTAAAAAAACATTCGTGTATATATTAAAATGCCCTCAAGCTTTTTCTATTATAACTTGAAGGCATTTATTTTTAAAGTCACTATATAACAAAGTTTGGATCACAAAAGAGTTTTCCGCAATTCCGCGCCATCCTTTGCACTCAGGTATGCCGGTGCAATGTCAAATACGGTCTTGCAGCCGTTCTGTCCTTCCTGATATAAACGGAATGCTGCTCTTGCATATGCTACAATAACGCAGGAAGTAAATTCCGGATTGGAATCGAGTTTCAGACTGTATTCGATCACATGACTGTTCTCGCCATCCCAGCCGGTTTTACCGGAGCGGATCACAAAACCGCCATGAGGGATACCGCTGTGATTTGCTTTCAATTCTTCCTCACTGATAAAATGCACGGTGGTGTCATAATCCGCAAAATAGTTCGGCATATTTTTGATCGTCTCTTCTACTTTTGCCGGATCTGCGCCCTCTTCCAATACAACGAAGCATTCTCTGGTATGTTTCTGTCTTGTTGTAAGTTCTGGATTTTCGCCATTTCTTACAGCCTCCAATGCAGCATCTACCGGGATCGTATACTGCTTTCCATCTTTTACACCTTCGACACGACGGATCGCATCCGAATGTCCCTGACTGACACCTTTTCCCCAGAATGTATAGTCACGGCCTTCCGGCAAAATTGCGTTAGCATACATACGATTCAAGGAAAACATTCCCGGATCCCAGCCAACGGAAATAATTCCAACATGTCCGCTCTTCTTTGCTGCATTGTCTACATTTTCAAAGTGTTCCGGAATTCTTGCATGGGTATCAAAGCTGTCTACGACATTGAACAGTTCCGCATACTTTGGAGTCTGCTCCGGCAGATCTGTTGCACTGCCACCACAAAGGATCATCACATCAATCTTATCTTTCCACTGTTCCACATCTGCTACCGAACACACTGCTGCATCCTTTGTCAAAATCGACACGGTCTCCGGCGCACGTCTTGTAAATACTGCCACCAGTTCCATATCCGGATTCTGCTTGATCGCACACTCGACTCCTCTGCCAAGATTTCCATATCCTAAAATTCCAATTTTCATGTTTAGTCCTCCTAGTATAAATGTCTCACCGCTCGCATTCCCCGGCGGCAAGCTGTCGAAATTATTTTACTTTTCTATCAAGAACCTGTCAACACGAAAACCCGCTTATTGCATTTTATTCTCATTATGAAAGTTTGTTGTATTCTTCATCCGATACCGGCTCGCACCACTCATTCGAAGTCTCTTCTCCCGGGTTCATCTCGATCGCATCTTTTCCTTCTTCCTGATAATAACCTCGTCCGGCTACACATACCAGAATCTGTCCGCCACCGCTTTTCGCATGATGAATGTGCCAGTTGTTACGGCATTTTGGTTCAAAGGTAACATTGAAAACGCCTACCTGTTCCGTCGAAACCGGTGCCAGATAACTTTGTCCAATAAAATATTTGGCAAAAGCATCGTTCGGCGCTCCGATCGGGAATACCATCGATTTTGCATGGGCGCGCATCTGTTCATCTTCAAATGGAAGATCCATTTCTCCTACATTCCATATTTCTTTTGCCAGATTGAAAACAGCCCATCCTTTTGGCCATCCCGCATAAAATGCCACATGCGTAATGATCGCTGCGATCTCTTTTTGTGTCACGCCATGATCTTTGGCATTCTGCAAATGGAATTTAAGAGAAGAGTCCGTAATTCCGGACGCCATCAATGCTACTACCGTTATAATACTTCTTGTTTTCACATCAATATCCGTATTGTTCCAGTTTTCTCCAAATAAAACATCATCATTAAAATGAGCAAACTGTGGCGCAAATTCACCAAGCGCATTTCTTCCAGCTGTCTGTACGATTTTTTTCACTGTATCATTCCTCCTGAATTAAAATTTCATTACAATTTTCACGCCATTATTTAAAGTCAATGAATTGTGATACATTTTGATCTCCTTTCCAATTTACAATTGTTTATCTTGATATTTCATGTTATAGTCAGTTTACTATCTAAACTTAACTTTAGGTCAATAGATAAATTTATTTTTTTTGAAAGAAGGTCATTCTATGTGCACGATCGGACAAGTATCGGAAATGTTTCAAATTCCGGTTTCCACACTTCGTTATTATGATAAAGAGGGGCTTTTCCCTCATTTAAAAAGGCAGTCCGGCATCCGGCAATTTGAGCAGGAAGATCTGCAATGCCTGCGTATTATCGAATGTCTGAAAGCCTCCGGACTGGAAATTTCCGAGATCAAGCGGTACTTTGAACTCTGTAAAAAAGGAACAGCAACCTATCCTGCCCGCAAAGAAATTTTTGAAAGCCGGAAAGCTGCTGTCGAAAAAGAAATTGAGTCACTCAACAAAACACTTGATATGCTCAAATATAAATGCTGGTATTACGATCAGGCAATTGCCAATGGCACCGAAGATGTCGTCAAGTCCATGCTCCCTGACAAACTGCCGGCAGAAATCCAGAAATTATACAACCATGGCAATGCCTAAAAGTCCTTGCGTATGTAGGTTGTGTTATATCCATGATTTTCACGAGGCCGCAGATCATTTGGATACATCGTATCGGAATAGATGGCCTCCTGATAATCTTTCACAAGTTTAAATACATATTCGTAGTCCGGAATATTTTCAATATTCATTCCATGTCTATGCGAGCTACTGTCAGCGCTCGTAGAAGTATGATTGCACACACTGATCACATCGCCGGTGCCACAGAGTTTGTCAAAAACACCCTGCCGCACACTCACATGAGCAAGATCGGTAAATGGTTTCATCTCTGTCACCGTCGTAAAGATTCCGGACTGGATGTAAATGGCACGATCAGTCACCAGATATTCGGTGTGCTTGGCTTTCAATCCGGCAGTAAACACGCCAAAAAGATAAATCCATACCGGCATCAGATGTAGGGCAAAAAAGCCGATCATACTGCCGAGAATTGCTCCATCCGTCGGAATTTCCTGACTGAAAACAGCAATAAATCCCATGTCAAATAAGAACCATATCAAAGCAAATGGCATCAACGGATTGAAGATTGCTTCAAAAACGGATACCTTAGTATCTTTCTTTCCCTCCCATAATACGCGTTCACCTGTACTGATCTGTTCTCTCAGTTTCATATGTCCCCTCATTTCTCATCACTTTTTCAGATGTTTTGATATTATATTTTTATAATAAGGTAACACTCTTACTTATGTCAAGGGATCGCAGACCGTTTTCCTTTTCTCCTTGAATCTCCATCAGCACATGCGGAATGCCATCCTCAATAAATGTTGCCGAAATCTGCACAAATCCAACTTTTTCATACAATGATTTTGCATACTCCTGTGCCTCGATCCGGATTGTATTTTCATGAAATTTTTCTCTCACCACCTGCACCGCAGCAGAAACAACTTTCGTTGCCAACCCACAATGTCTTTTTTTCGAAATCACACGTCCCACCGATGCTTCTTTAAATGTTGCTCCTGCCGGTAACGCACGCGCATACGCCTGTATGCCATCCTCATCCTGCAGCCAGATATGATACGCCACTTTGTCTGCATCATCAACTTCCTGATACAGACACTGCTGTTCCACAACAAATACTTCCATTCTCGCTTTGTAAATGTCGACCAGTTTTTCACAACTCAACTCATCAAAATGTTTTATAAACAACTTCATGTTTTAACCTCCTCATAATAATCCTTGTTTTTCTCTTGTTAGCTCGAGCCATCAAAAACGGCATCCAAGAACAATCTTATAATGTACCCTTGTGTACATCGTACCTACGATCGTTCTCAGATGCCGTTTGATCCATCTATCCGGTGATAGATGACAGCTTATATTTTTTTAGTATAAATCCAATAAGATATAATGTCAATCGCCTAACGCGACCTCTTTTTGTTTGAACATCCGTTCCCTTTATGTTATACTGTTATTGTATAATTGAAACGAAAGTAGGATGTGATTTTCCGATTATTAGATGCCCTCTAGTTCACAAAGGAGGGTGATGCCCTATGAACACGCTTGAAGTTTTAACTTTAGTGCTAGTAATTTTTGCGGCTCTGTCTTACATAGACAATCATAACAATAAAAAGAGATAGCATCCTCTACGGCTCAATGTGAAGGATGCTATTCTTATAACATTTTGATACTGAGGGCAAATCGGAGTCATATCCGATTCACTTTCTAAGTAGATTATACACTAGGGCATTTGAGAAATCAAGTGCCCTTTTTAAGTATGAATGAAATCAGAACAAAGGAGTTCAAATCATGAAAGCAACCATGACAGAGCAAAAAAAGCCACTGTCATACGCACCAGCGGCTCATTGCATGCCGGAGAAAACTGGGCGGAGTGTCCACCGGCTATTCTCCAGCAAGGAGTACTTAACACTACACTAAAAGGGTACTCCATCACTACATTTATCTGTGAATAACTCAATATATTTAATCGCGGGCCTTTTTACTGGCCCGTTTATTTTTATACATAATAAAATCAACGGATTTAATGCAATAATCAATTCCTTTGTGATCCATCTCACCACAACCGGTAGCAACAGAATATGGATATTGGACAAGTTCCGCCTCTTCCTTTGCTGCCTGTTTAAATTGCTGGAACCGTTTGGAAAATTCATCCGCTGAACTACTGGTCGATATAATACAAAATTCATCTCCACCAATCCGATAACAATCCGCAATATCCAGAAAAAACTGTCTCAACAATGTCGCCGTCCGGATGATCGCATCATCACCATAATGATGACCGTATGTATCATTGATGTACTTCAGATTATTCAGATCCGCTACAACAACGACACAGAACCCCGGCGGCAGCTTTCGGAGCGTTTCAATTTTTAATTCATAAGAGGACCGGTTCTCCATCTGCGTCATCACGTCCTTAAATGCCAGTTCCCGGTAAACCTCATTCTTTACCTCCTGCAGAGAGCTTTTCGTGATCATATGAATCACCGAATAAGCAAGGTAACTAAGCAACACTACAATTCCATAGATCGAATACTTAATAACTCCCTCACTGGAATTGCTCACATAGTACCGGATAATGTCAACACATAAAAAGAAACTGATGATCATCAACGCATAATATACTTGTCTTTCTTCTCTGGTCTTTGATCGTGCGTTCCGAAAGAACGAGAGCAGAATGCCAAATACAACTGATACTACCTCTGCATGCACGACTTTAAACAGTTGTGGCCCCTCTACCATATTTAAAAATTGCAATGCAAAACACAGGATCGTAGCTGTGATCTGTACCCAGAACAGCACACGCATATATGCCATCTTGCGAAAAGAATCATAAGTCAGAACAAATCCAAGCGTCAATGGTGCCAGCATAAAAAATGTGCAGTATCCCAGGAATGAGACCAATACCGTCCGATCGGCAAACAGCTGCGAAACACTAGCAAGCGAATAAACCCAGATTCCACAGTCAATAAATGTAATTCCCAGCCATCTCAGACGACTTGTCAATTTACCTTTGATAAAAAAGGATGCAGCAAACATACCGGTACCGATAATGAACACAAATACGCTCACGATCGTCTGGAAAATGTTGCTTCGGAATATACGAAATGTCAGTGCATTCTTCGAGCCATTATACACTTGAAATAATGTACTGATCTTAAGGGAGTTATGCATATAGATCGTCAGATCAAAGTCGTCCACTGGTACCTCAATACAATACCAATGCGATGGACTTGCCAGATGATAAACATCATTCTCTTTCGCCTCATGTAGCACCTGCTTACCATCAATGTAGATATCACAGGCTGGATTGTATGCATAAAAACATAGATAGTTTCCCACCAGCTCTTCCGCCTCAAAATGCCGCTCGATCTTAGCGTCATAAGTTACCTCGGAAATCTTAGCCGGCAGTGACACAACTTCTGTTTTTTCATTATAAGAAATCTGGTAGCCGTCATTGATCATCTTGTATGGATCTTTATTCAATCCATAATTTGGCATACGGGTGTTAA
>CAKREC010000068.1 GCA_934316925.1 uncultured Eubacterium sp. | reverse complement strand
GTGTATTTAGAGCCGAACGAAGAACAATCCGTAAATACGATGATAAAATGTATCAGTATTGCAAGTGCCAACGATGCTGCGGTTGCTATGGCTGAAAAAATTGCCGGTTCCGAATCCGCTTTTGTTGAGCGCATGAATGAAAAGGCAAAGTCGCTCGGTATGAAACACACCCATTTTATCAACTGCAGCGGACTGGATGATGACATCACATCCGGACATTACTCCAGCGCATATGATGTTGCCCTGATGTCCAGGGAGCTGCTGACAAATCATCCTGAAATATCGAAATATTCCACCGTATGGATGGATGAGATCACACACAAGACGAAAAAGGGAGAGTCGAAGTTTGGCTTGACCAACACCAATAAACTGGTCCGTTACTACAAAGGGATAACCGGTCTGAAAACAGGATCCACAAGCAAAGCCAAATATTGTCTGAGTGCCAGTGCAACAAGAAATGGCATTTCCCTGATTGCTGTCATCATGGGTGCTCCCGATCATAAAGTACGATTTTCAGAAGCAGCTTCTCTTTTAGATTATGGTTTTGCTAATTGTCATTTGTATGAATGCAATTATGAATCCATTTCCTTTAATGAAGTAACCGTAACCGGTGGTACTCCTGGGAAAATCCAGCAATACCCGGCAAAGAAATTCCATTATGTATTTACAGAGCCTTACGATGAGGGGAAATTATCCTATAAAATTTCTGACAAATCCCTTACCGCCCCAATAAAAAAAGGAGATACCATTGGAAATATCACCTTTTTTTATGAAAATAATGAACTTGGATCCGTCCCACTGCTTGCCATGGATCATTGCAAAAAAGCGAGCTATCTGGATCGACTTGTAGAAGCCTTTCTACAGTTTGTATAAGAAACTACATTTGTTTGATGTACGCTTCATATCCAAGCTGATCCAATTTGTCAGCCTTTGCCATAACACCATCTTTCATTTCCACTTTGTACTCTTTGAGTTTTTTCCGGAGTTCCGGATCTGAAATAGAAAGCATCTTAGCTGCCAAAATTGCTGCATTGGCAGCACCATCAATGGCAACGGTAGCAACCGGGATTCCGGATGGCATCTGCACGATCGAATACAGACTGTCCACACCACCAAGACTCTTTGTATGGATTGGAATTCCGATAACCGGAAGGTCATATAACGCAGCACACATACCCGGCAGATGAGCCGCACCACCAGCACCGGCAATGATCACTTCAACACCGCGCTCTTCTGCTTTTGTCGCATAGTCAACAAATACATCCGGCATACGATGAGCAGAAATGATGGTCATTTCATATTCAATACCAAATTTTTCCAACATTGCGGCAGCTTTGCTCATAACTTTTAAATCTGAGTCACTGCCCATTAAAATTCCTACCTTACTCATGTTTTCATCCTCCATTTTTATAAAGTATCTAATATGTCATTCAGAGCTTCTGTACCGGGAAGTACAAAGCGCCCATTATGAATCAACGTAATTTTTCTGCCATCCTGACAAAGAACCTCAATCTCTCCCAGTTCATCATAAGGAATGGTAATATCTGTGTGACAATTAAAATATGCCTTTTCCGGCTCTGTCTTGCGAAGCGCGGAGCATTCATTCTCTTTCGCAATGATCTCTTTTCCATCCGGATTGTGAAGAATCAGTTCTTCGCTCATGGAATAGCAGGTATCTCCTACCGCGAAATGAGGGCCTGTTTTTTCCGCGATCAAAATTGGCAGTTTACCCTCAATGCCAAACTCACGCCCCATAACATAGGCTGTCGTGTTGGTGCCGATCGCAAATTCGCCCATCGGCAGTGTTTCACGGTTCATCAAAATGTTTTCTTTAATAAATGCTTTGTTTTCTGCCGCATTTTCAAAGTTGGAGCAATCATAGGCAGCGATCATACCATCTTTAAATTCGATTTTTAAATTTTCATAACGTAGCCCCTCTAAATATACCTGCGATACAAACAGCGTACCCGTTGTACCGTTTAAGACAGGCGATGTAAACACTTCTCCTACCGGAATGTTTACATCTGCCAGACAATTCTCAAAATTTGTCTGTTTTGCAGGATCGGTCAATTCATGCAGGGTAACGGTGAGATCTGTTATATTCTGATCTCTTCCGGTAATGTGTACCGCATATCCCTGATCCAGTGCGTCAATCAGACATTGCTGGATCTGTTGATATTGTCCCATATCTAAGGTGTTTACTTCCACAGTCCGGTCAAAGATCTGTTCAAAATCATCCCCAATATCCGGGATTGGATAGGCAATGATCGTGTAGCTGTACTGATCCCGCGGAATATACTGATTGACAATAAGCGCATTTTGCTGTTTGTATTCCACGGACATCTTTTCCTGTTCCTGAGTATATGACAAGCTTTCTTTTTTATACTTAGGCTGGAAATTCTTCTCACCAAACACCTCGATCACGGCCGGGCCTGCATATCCCAGCGCATCCTCTTTGTACTGTTCAAAGAAATGCTTCGACGCTTTCAACCGTTCGGTAACCAGTGCATGATTCAGATACAGCGCCTCATCAAAGCGATGATCGAAATCCGCCTGTTTATTCGGACTGGTACTCTCTAATCCATTGGGCGAAAAGACCGGTTTGAGTCCCATTGCTTCAAATTGTTTCACCGCTTCATATACCATAGGTTCAAAACCAATATGATAACGGATCTGAATTGTTTTTTTCGCTGAGATATCAATTCCTGCAATCTCCATTCCCTTACGGAACCCTTCTGTATAGGTAGCTGCCATAGCGGCCACTTTTTCCTGGGGTAATGAATTCAAATATGCTGCCATCTTGATCTCATTATCGGTGATATACCTTCCATAACGATATAGATAATCCAGATCAGAAAATTCGCCCGATAAGATCATACGGTAAACCACCGACGTTTCATCTGAAACAACCATCTGCCGGACACTTCGTTCCATCCGTTCATCAGTATAATCGTGAATATAATAATACGCATTTTCTTTTAAATTTTTAACCAGATTGTCTTCTTGCAGCAATACCGTCATCTGTATAAACAATTCCATTCTAAGAACCAGATCATATAAATCTTTCTGATAAGCAGATGGTATCGCTTTACGGCACGTCACATAATACCAGCACATATAACGGCCTAATTTCTCGGAAAACTCCTGTTCACTAAAAGCAGGGTTTGCATAAGATGTTTCATAATTTTCCGGGAATAATTCTTCATGCAATGAAACATTCCATTTTTTATAACAAGATGAGTTTTCCGGTGCATCATAAATTTCAATCAAGGCAATAAACAGATCCGTCAAGTGGCTGACATACGATTGAAAATCGCCAAAATTTTCATGCCTGAGTTCCGGGATCCTGGCTTTCGCCAGTTCATATCGTTCTTGAATAATATCCGTCATATTTCCTCCCTTATATTACAAAATGCGGTCGTTTCTTACCGCATTGTAAATCTTTTTAAGAGATGAGTAGCACGATAAGCCGAGTTCTGTCATTGAGTGATCATCTATCTAATCCTGCTGTTGCCAGCAGGCTCAAGCGACCTACCCGAAAGCACGACGGGCCGCCGTATCGCTCTCTGTTCGGTCTTGCTTCGGATGGGGTTTACATATGCCTTTTTTGTTACCAAAAAAGCGGTGAGCTCTTACCTCGCCTTTCCACCCTTACCACATATGTGGCGGTTTATTTCTGTTGCACTAGCCTGGGAGTCACCTCCACCGGACGTTATCCGGCATCCTGCCCTGTGAAGCTCGGACTTTCCTCACCCATTCCCTTTCGTCTGAATGGCCGCGATCACTTGTGCTACTCATATTCAACTAATTCAGTAGTATACCACCACCGATAAATTCGCGCAAGATAGAATTCAGTGGAACATCATGCGGATCGATCGGAATAAAATAATCTAAAAACTTCAGCAGCCGTTGTGCCTCCGAATACTCCGGAGCATCTTTTGGCACCTGATACAGAACCGGATCAGCATAAAGTTTCATTGCTGCCAATTCGTAGATCAAAGAGGAATTAAACATCGCATCGGCTTCTTCCTGATAAGGGAAAATATTTTCCTGTTCCCCTTTTCTTACGGAATTCCACATAGCAATCGTCTTTTGTGCCGAACTTCCTCTTGTTCTGGCATCCCGGATAATACGGCGGATCAGACGGGCATCCGTTGTCGGGATCCGGCTGTGATCATCCAGATTCAGCGTTGTTAAAGCGCTGATATATATTTTAAATTTGTCACTTCTTGGTATCGAATATGTCAATTTGTCATTAAGGCCATGAATTCCTTCAATAACAAGAATCTCTCCCGGCTGCAATTGGAGCATCGGCTTGTCGTATTCCCGTTTTCCTGTGATAAAATTGAATGTAGGAAGCTGTACCTGTTCCCCTCTTAATAAAGCAGAAAGATCCGTATTAAACTGTTCAATATCAATGGCTTCCAAACATTCATAGTTGTGTTTTCCATTTTCATCAATCGGTGAATCCTCACGATTGACAAAATAATCATCCAATCCGATCGGATGCGGCCGCAATCCCATCGTCTGCAATTGTGTAGACAATCGATAAGAAAAGGATGTTTTACCAGAAGATGACGGACCCGCGATCGTGACAATGCGGCATCTCCGGTCTGCAACCTCTCTCGCAATATCGGCAATACATTTTTCATGAAATGCCTCTTGTACCAGCATCAGTTCCTGTGTTCTTCCCTGGACGATCACACGATTCAATGCTCCGACATTGGAAACATCCAGCTGCTCTCCCCAGCGTTTTGCCTGAGACATCGTCTGATACTGTTTTCCTGACGGACAGAAATCCGGCATTTTATCCGGAGACTCCAGTCTCGGTGTGATCAGCACAAACCCATTTCCATAGCACTCCAGCCGAAATTGTTCAAGCACACCTGTACTGTATGGCATCGCACCGTGAAAATAATTGATATAATCGCCTAACTGATAGACAGTAGTACGCGAATTGCTGCGATACCGCATCAGTTCTTCCTTGTCTAACATATTGACCGAATGAAAATATTTTTCGGCATCCTTCCGACGGATCACATTTTTTACAAATAAAAGATTCTCTTTCACACAGGCAGTCATCTTCTCTGTCAGCTGTGCAAGAAATTCTTCTGTCACCGTCGTTGCCCCCTGCAGTTCACAGTACAGTCCACTATCCAAAGAAAAATCAACCGTCAACCCAAGGGGTTCTTCTGTTTCGAACTCATTCAACGCTTTCATCATGACCATAGAAAGGCCGCGTATGTATGCTCTTCTTCCATCTTCGTTGGCAGCTGTAATAAATTCTACATCCGATCCATCGGTAACGGTGTGATACAATTCCTGAAATACACCATCAACTTTCGCAACCAGGATCGGATAAGGATACCGGTCTCTTAGCCGTCGACTGATTTCATATAATGTAGTCCCCGCTTTGCAGGATACTCGTTCGTTTTCAACCTGAATCACCATAATAATGCCTCCCCTCATTTCTCTTGGCAGCAGCTCATCGGATCCCTATCAGTAATAGGTTTCCAGTGCCTGCTCCAAAAGACCGAGCTGTTCCTTCAGCTCTGCCATTCGTTTGCGGCTGTTATCCGAAGAATTGGATTTAAGTTTTTCCATAACATCCATCTTCTTTTGCCGTTCCTTCTCTAAAAAAATACGATAGGTGTTGTCTTTTCGTTCTAACAGATCCCTTCCGTAATGCCATTCAAACGTTTTATACTCCTGCTTTTGCGTACCCGGCAGAAACGAGATCGCAAGATAAAATTTGCCGTTGTCGTAACAGCATTCTTCCCGGTCTATCAAAAATCCAAGTGCACAGATTTCCCGGCGCACATGATCCAGATCGGATTGTGCCTGGATCACCAGCTGTCTGAGCGTTTTCACAACCTCCCGGCTCTGCTGCACGATCCGTGTTGCCAGCATGCCTCCCATGCCAGCGATCAGAACAGCGTCAACCTCCCCGGGTTCCACCTCACAAAGCCCATCACTTAAACGGCATGTAATCTGATCGGACAATCCCGCCATCGCAATATTCTCTTTGGCTATGGCCAATGGACCTGCATTAACATCCAGTGCAATACAAGAACATTCTTTCTGTTTGGACAGATAGATGGAAACATATCCGTGATCGCACCCAACATCTGCCACACGTTGTCTTTGCATCACAAGATCGGCATTCATCTGTAATCGTTTGCTTAATTCCATTAGTCCAGATAATCCTTTAATTTGCGGCTGCGGCTTGGATGACGCAATTTGCGGAGCGCTTTTGCCTCAATCTGGCGGATACGTTCTCTCGTAACATCAAATTCCTTACCCACTTCTTCCAGTGTTCTCGCTCTGCCATCATCCAGGCCAAAGCGAAGACGCAATACTTTTTGTTCTCTTTCGGTTAATGTTCCGAGAACTTCTACTAACTGTTCTTTTAATAAAGTAAATGCTGCCGCCTCTGCCGGAACCGGTACATTATCATCCTGGATAAAGTCACCTAAATGACTGTCTTCCTCTT
>CAKREC010000067.1 GCA_934316925.1 uncultured Eubacterium sp. | reverse complement strand
ATCTCATCCTCAATACATTTCACAGTTCCATCCTGGAACTTCTCATAATGCAAATTATCCTCACCTTTAAAGATAATTGTATCGTTCTTAATATCTTTTTTCTTTAGCTTTCCTTCCTTAAACATCTGCTGCTTCTGCTCTCTAATGCGTTCTAGCAACATCTCTGCCGGTTCATCATTCGGATCCTGTGGAACAAGTTTACCACGGATAGCTAGATCAAGTATTTTTTGTCTTAATGCTTTTGTATCCATTACTCCTCCACTTCCCCAATCAGCTGTTCCAATTCTGCAACCGCTTTGGCAATATTCTGCGATTTCTCCTTAATCTGATCTAACAATTCCGCAAGAGTATAATTGTCCGTATCCGATTCCATCTTCATCCATGTGATATCCAGACTGGTCTTATCTCTGGCAAGAATATCCTGAATCGTAAACTTGCGCCATCTTCCATTTGGATTTTGTTCGCTATATGTTTCTTTTCGCTTACTCAGATCACCATCGGCATAGCATGCTACAAAATCATCGAAATGCTCTGGCTTCAACGGGTTCGTTTTGCCAAATGACGGCATATCATTTCTGAGATCGTAAATCCAAACTTCTTTCGTATTTTCCTTATCGGTTTTTCCGCGAGTAAAGAAAAGAACATTTGTCTTAACGCCCTGTGCATAAAATATTCCTGTCGGCAGACGTAAAATTGTATGTAGATTACATTTATCCAATAAATCCAGTCGTATTTTCTCACCATCGCCATCTGCAAATAACACATTATCTGGCAACACAACAGCCGCTCTTGCTTTTCCATTGTTTTTCAAACTTCGATAAATATGCTGTAAAAAATTCAGCTGTTTGTTGCTGGTAGGATAGGTAAAATCATCACGTGTGGCACGTTCTCCGCCTTTCTTAGTTCCAAAAGGTGGATTCGTCAAAACCAGATCATAATCATGCATTGATTTTCCAATATTGGAAAGTGTATCTCCTAATATAATTGGTGCTTCAATATCGTGGAGCATAGCATTCATTAACGCCAAGCGATGCGTGTCATGAACAAGTTCGCAGCCTGTAAACGCCTGCTCCCGCTCAAATCTTGCCAGATCTGCATCTTCAATATCAAAAAAATTGTCTGTATGGTCTGCCACATATTGATGTGCAGCGATCATAAAGCCAAATGTTCCGCAGGCAGGATCATTACATCTCTCCCCCACTTGCGGTTTCATAAGTTTTGTCATCACATCAATCAAAACACGTGGAGTAAAATACTGACCTGCGCCAGATTTCTTTTCACTGGCATTTTTCTCCAGCAAGCCTTCATAAAGATTGCCAAGGCCTTCTTCTCTTGCAGAATACCAATCAAGACTATCTATCGTTGTTATAATTTTCTCAAGATTTTTAGGCTCATCAATGTTTGTTGCTGCTCCCTGATATATTTCACGAATTCTGCCGGTACCATTATCCCCAAGTTCTGACAATAATTCCTTGTAAAACTTCTTTAGTTCCACTCCGCTTTTAGTCTTCAATTCATCCCAACGGTATTTTTCCGGAATCTGCTCTTCTGTTCCGGTTTCTTTTGCCATTTTTAAGAACAAAATATATGTCAACTCCGTAACATACTGATGATAAGTGATACCGTCATCTCTTAGTACATTACATAAGTTCCATAATTTTGATACAATTTCTTGTGTTGTCATGCAATATTTCCTCCGTCGTCATACAAATATTCATTTAGCTCAAGTACAATACTTTCCAGATTATTCTCAAATATCTTGTTTATCTTATTAAATCCTCCATAGCCTGCAAACCTGCTGTCTTCATCAAATACTTTGATGTTCATGACGGATTCTCCAAGTAAGTATTTTTCGATGCGGGATATCCAGCTCTGTTCCTGCTTTGAAAAGTTATGCTTTTTTCTCAATTTTTCAACTGCCCTGTGAATACGTGCTTCATGGCTAATCAACGTTGAGCCAATCGCATAACGTCGAATCAAACTTATAATATCTGCCATTATTTCTTCATTCGTCAATTCATAAATTGCTGTATTCAACTGCTGTGTGGTAAATCCTTCTCGATCAAGTGTTAATCTCAGATCCTTCAAATCTTTTCTTGTCAAGTCCTTCGGTCTCGTACATATAATATTCAATGCTGCAATTTCATTTCGATTGCTCTGAATGTAGCGTGAAAATGCATTCAGGTAGTCCTCTGGTTTTTCTGCATTTCCATATCCACGAGAATGTTCGATCAACTCATCTTCTGCCTCGGAAACAACCACCGGGCGAGGGCTATTTGTTTTTGTCTCCTGCAGCATTTTAAAAACATCACGATATTTAAGCAAACGCTCTTTCGCCTTCTGTGTATCTAGCTTTTCAATCTCCATAATAAATTGCGATGGATCTTTTCCATCAGTCATGCTAACAAAATAATCCATCATTTTAGGAGACATATTTCGTTTCTTTCTCTGCAGTTTAGCAATAATCTGAGTAATTTGCTGCTCTACCTGTTTGTCATCACTAATTTCTGAAAGTCCATCTAACAATTGGGTAAAGCTTGTTGTGGGATTTACCACTACCGGTTTCATCGTATTTACATCATTTAAAGAATCATATACACCCACAGGATCATATATCTCAAAATGTGTTTTATGAATTTTCGGACAAAGTCTGGTAGCTCGTCCCAACATCTGTTCAAATAAAATGCGCGATTTCACCCGGCGCATAAACACTAAGGTAGTGATTTCCGGCACATCAATTCCTGTTGTCAACAAGTCTACAGTAACTGCAACACTTGGATAATTCTCATTCTTAAAGCGTTTGATCGTCTCCTGAACCTTCTTAGGATTTCCGACACTGCCTGTTATCTTCACAATAGCCTCATTAGAGACACCATATTCTGAATATATTTCCCGTAAAATAGATACAATCATATCCGCATGAGCATCATTAACTGCATATATTAGTGTTTTTCCCTGTTCTTCCGGATTTTCCGGATCGATGTCCCGCGCAATTTCTTTCAAAACTGTCTTGTTAAAGTTCTCAGTAATAACCTGACGATTGAACTGCTCAACATCAAAATCCAATTCGTCATCCAGCAATTCACTGTTGGTAATTTCGCCTGTCACTGAGTCATAAAGCATAATCATATCACCAGATTTATAATGAATTCCTCCAGAACTGAGTTTTGTTTCCAGATGATGTGGTGCATCATGATCCACTAAATATCCCTCAATAACAGCCTCCCGATACGTGTATTTAAACACAGGTTGTCCAAAAATCTCCGTAGTCTGAAGTGCCGGAGTAGCGGTAAGCGCAATTTTTACTGCATCGAAATATTCAATTACACTTCGATATTTACTTTGATAATCTCTCTGGTCACGATACAAAATCTCCGTGTCTCCCATTTCCTTATCTAAAATATATCCGCGATGTGCTTCATCAATAATAATCAGATCATAGTCCGTTACAGCAGGCATAGATTCTCCATCATTATATAAAATCCGCTTAACCATACTCTGTACAGTAGCAACCTGAATTCTGGTTTCTTTGTCAATATTTTTTTCTTCAAGTCCCTTGATATTGTAAATCTCATCAAGTGTCATCAAATCTTCCAGCTTCACTTCCTTGAATACATCCGCAGCCTGTTCTCCAAGAGAAGTACGATCTACAAGGAATAAAATTCTCTTGAACCGATTTGTCTTTAAAAAACGATAAATCATTCCCAATACAGTACGTGTTTTTCCTGTGCCAGTCGCCATAGCCAAAAGAATTGTCTTTTGCCCTTCAATAACTGACTTTTCTGCTGCCTTAATCGCATTTAACTGGTACTCACGCAGATTTAACCCATTGGGATCTGTAAGGAAATCATATGGCAGTGCTTTCAATGCTGAATTTCCCTCTTGTGGATTTTTTTCTAGTAACTCCAACATTCCCATAGGACTAATCCAACCATGAAGAGCCATAGACTGGTTCGCAGGATTTCTCAAATCCAAAAACCAGATGCCGGACTTTGTCTCAAGCTGTTTTAAATATGGTCTTCCATTGGTAGCAAATGTAAATGGTACTTTATATTTGCCCCATTCCCCAATCTGGTACTCGGAATCTTCCTTACGAATATTACATGGATATTCTTTCCCCTGATAATCAATAACAGACGGTATGTCCTTATGCAATGCCTTTGCCTCTATAACACCGATCATCTTTGTACCAACAAATAATGCATAATCCACACGTCCGCTCTTTCCTACAGTAGAATCTGTCGGCCATTCAGCAATAGCCATATTATGTCCTTTCGCAGGACGAGTTCCCTTCGAATAACGCAGATTTTCGGTATCTGCTTCCCACCCAACCTGTCGCAATTGCTCATCAATAATATATCGTGTTTCCGCCTCGGATTTTGGCCGCTGACTTGCCATTTTACCAGCCTGTTTCTGACGCTCTGATTTGGCAATAACCTCGGCCTTGCTTGCTTTTTGCTCTGCCTGTTTCGTAAGTTCTTCTGCTTGTTTTTCTTCTGCAATTTTATCCGCCTGTGCAACCGATACTTTCTTGTTCTCTAATTTAGGCATCACAAAATTATGGTGCTGATAATTCCAGTCACCATAAGTCTGCATAAACCACTCACAAAGGCTATGTGCCATTTCAAGCAAAATTTTACATTCTGATGCTGAATCATAATTTTCATGCACAGCTTTATTTCTGGCTTTTCTAAGTGCATGTAAAATATCCGTCAAATCCCTTGTCAGTAAGCCCTCTCTTTGAAGAGTACTTATTCTCGTAGCTGCTGTATTGTCATAAGGCAATTGAATCCGATCGTAAGTAAACATCAGATTCACAATGCTTTCACCAATCATTCCCAATTTCATAAGGCATGAATTAGGGTCCGAAAAGCAGTATTTTTCAGCCTGACCACCAAGTGTTGACAAAACCGGAAACTCTGATTGTAAAAATTCAAAGTTCGATTCCATAAGAGCCACCTCCCTATCCTACATCATATATCCGTAGCTTTCGTTCAACTTCTCATAATACAGTATTATACCATGCATAGAGACGCTTTTTCAATCTCCGCCTAAAAGAATAATTACACAGCTAAACTGACATTAGAAAAATTTAACTTATAATGCTTGTGCATCAAATGACTGCTTCACAATTTCCATAATTTGATCTAATTCATTTTGATGGTCCATAAACAGTTCCGTATCGCCATTTCCCCAACGTCCTAAACCTGTAATATCCTTGCAGATGCCATTAGGATCGTTGATCTCTGAAAACTTCATATTAATCGAAATGCGTAACCTCTGTTTCTGAAAAACAATATCAACAAAATTAGTGTCCAGCTTATAAGCCACATATAACTTTTTGTATTCCTTCTTTACAGCTGGCGATAAATTCATAATACGCTTATCCAAAGACTCAAACAGTGTTCTTGTAAAAGAATTTACATCATACGTTTCCAAAGAATACTTCTGCACTGGTTTCTCTTCCATCTGATATGGTGCAAGTTCCGCAGCGGTTAAGGATGGATATGACCAGATCAATTCCGCCTTCTTTGCTAATTCATTTGCTCTCTCTAAAATATGTTTTTCATTCCACTCACTTTGCAATACCACATATTTATTAAGCCTGAGCGCACTTTCTTTGAATCCGCCCGGCATATCCATCTTTTCCATGAAGGATCTGTCGCTCATCTCAGAGTTATATGCAGTCAAAGTAAGATTACCAATTGTATGTAAATACTTCTTTTGAACCTCCTGCCACTCAACGCCAAGATCCGCTTGCCACTCGGAGGAAAGATTCTTGTTTTGCGGCATAATATGCTCAATGGTGAAATTCTCTATAATAATTGGAGCCTTATTTTCAAAGTTTTCTAAACGACTGAGAATATAATTTCTGGCACGCATATTATAAATATCACGAGTTACAAACGCACCTTCAAACTTATCATTATCCGGGAACTCTTTATACGTATCCTGCAGCACAAAAAATGCCTTAACAGAATTCAGATAATCATCTGGTTTAATATAATTTTTCAACGTAGCAAAAGTTTTGTTCATCGAATTAGTTGGAATCTCACAAATTGCACGTCTCAACACATAGCTAATACAAAGCTTCAGCATTTCTTTCAACTCATCTAAAGTTATTAATTCTTCATCATAATCATGATGAATTTTCAATAAAAATGGATAGGAAACTTCCATTCTCAAATCAATAATATCCCCATATAACTTCTTTAAATCTGAATCAGAATTTCTCTTGAACACAATGTTTGTATAATATTTTGCATAGCCCAATAAATCGTGGCAAAGCTCTCTGATAGCTCCGAATTCACAATTTAAATGATACAACTTAAACTCTTCATATACGCGCCCCTGCTTTGGAATACGAGAAAGTTTCATTGTCAGGTAATGACGAAAGAAAGCATCCATTACTGTTCCCTGTGTTTCATAAACAAATAATTGCTCCATAGGACGCCAAAGATGCTCATATACATATGTTTGCTCTGATGGTTCTAACCCCATCAAAACATAGTTGCGAATCAAATCCGATTCCGAAAGTTCCTTGCCCGTAGAATTCAAGCTTTCAAAAATTGCCTGTGCATCATCAACAGCACGGTCTAATGTAATATTAACAATCTGAAGCTTTCCAATCGACTCATATACCTGAGCAGGCAAAATCTCTTTTTCGGCCAGTTTGTCAGCAAAAAATTTGTAGTTCTCGATCAATCTTGAGCGAATATCTTCTGTAATTGGCTTTTCCTCAACAAGACTTATAAGAATGTCCCGATCAGTTTCCGTTAGCAGCAATTTATAACGTTCCTCGCCACTTTCATATTCATTTTTTAAAAGCATATTATCGATACGACGAGCATTAATTGTTGTATCATCCGGATTCTTTATTGCATAATCACGCAAAGCCAGGAGAAGTAATGTTAATGTAGTCATTCGCTGCTGACCGTCAATAATCATATATTTCTGAACACCTGTTGGCATTGCTTGTTCAGCGATATTAACAATAGATCCAACAAAATGACCGGCTTTGTCTTTTTTCTGCATTTCTACAATGTCGTTCCAAAGTTGTTTGCACTGATCAATATCCCAACTATAAAATCTCTGGTAAACTGGAATTAAAAACTGTCTATTTCCATTCAATATCTCATAGATATTTCCCTTACGCGCGTCCATACTGCATCCTCCATTCCATTAATAGGGTAATTGAGATGCACTCTCTTATGCCCCTGCATAGAAAAAAATTGCATTGTATTTTAGATGTAAGCCAGATCAGCTTACAATTGATTCTGCTCTTTCTCTATGATCCAATACTTCCAATATTTCTTTCATATATTGTATCACAGATTATTTTGTTTTGGAAATTACTTTCCACTCAAATGGACAGAAGAAAACCTCCAAATCCATTATAGACTTGGAGGCTTGATTCCGACCATTTTATTCACAGAAAACTGTTTTCTTGCTACCATAAAAGAACTACGCAAGCGCAGGTTCTTTCTCTGCAATAATCGCTTTCACTTCTTCTATATCCTTATCTGTGGCTGAGGCTATCTGCTCTGCTGTAAAACCATCAACCGTTTTTACCAGTATATGTGCCAGTATGCTCTTCTGTCCTAACAGACGCTTTGCACTCGTGTCATACTGTGCATCTTTATCCATTTCTTTTATACAACCAATTATCAAGCTTTTCTCCACAACAAGCACACCGTCTCATCTGTACTCTCGTTGTCCCAATCCACGCCTAATACATTTCTGCCATTCATATATATCGGAAATTTAAACCGGAGACCTTTTAGTATTCTGCCATCCTTTTGCTCTTCCTCATAGATAAACACATCAGACAGGAAGCTCTTCAAAAATGTCTTCTTTTCCAGATC
>CAKREC010000066.1 GCA_934316925.1 uncultured Eubacterium sp. | reverse complement strand
GTGACGCCCCCTCGCATACGCTCGGCGGCAGGTCGTCGGAGCCATCTTGAAATATGACTTCGTCATATTGGCTCCTCCTCAAATTCGACTTGTTCGATCTGTCCCATTATCTTGCAGTCATCCTTCGTAAAACGTTTTATCATCAACCCGTTTCCATGTACCAGTAACCGTTGTTTTTTCCCCATGATCTTGATCCGTTCCGGTGTAAATTCGATCAGTGACCGAAAATTTTCAACGATCAGACAGTTTCCATAATGATTGACGATCGTCGCGCCTTCCAGCACATCATCCGGAATTCCTAATTGTTCCGAAATTTTTCCCATAAGCACTCCTGAACACAGAGCTTACTATAAGCTTATGAAAAAAATCTGAAAAGTTACCATTTTAATTCCATAACGAAAAAGACCTGCTTTCAATATATGAAAGCAGATCTTCTTCTATGTGCTTATTATTTGTATTTTCTTTTACGAGCAGCTTCAGACTTTTTCTTACGTCTTACGCTTGGTTTTTCATAATGCTCTCTCTTACGAATCTCCTGCTGGATTCCAGCTTTTGCACAGTTTCTCTTGAAACGACGCAATGCGCTGTCCAATGATTCGTTTTCTTTAACTGTTACACTAGACATTGTATCACACCTAACCTCCCTCCAGTTGTAAATTGTGCTTCAATACAACTGATTGGGTATTTTTTGCACTGGAAATAATTATAACATATTTTCGCTATTCGTCAACTATTTTTTTCTATTATTTTCATCTTCAATGACATTTTCCATTGCATTTAAAAATTTTTCACAGTCATTAGCAAACGCCAGTGCCCACTCTTTTCCGATCTGGTTCAAAAGCTGTTCACTCATGCGGTTCATCGTTTCATCTGCCCGCGATACAACCTGCTGTCCTTGTTCCGTCAGTGTCAGGCTCGTACTTCTGCGGTCTTCCGAAAGTGGCTGTTTGCGCAGCAGTTCTTTCTTTTCAAGCATACGGATCATACGCGATACCGCAGGCGACGAAACATCTAAGATCGATGCGATCTGGCTGACCGAACCAGCTTTTCCTTCTTCTTCACATTTTTTGACCAGCATAAGAAGCATGAGTTCCCCTTTCGGAACTTCAAAAAAATCCATCTTTCCTCCCAGTCTGAAAAAAGTATGCATCAGCTGCATATATTTCTCGCGGGTCATTTTTTCATTCATGTTGTATCTACCCCTTTATTTTCTCATATCAATCATTTCAAAAAGATCATTTTCTACAGGCATCCAGATAAAATTGCTGCCAAGACCGCCCCCAAAGCAACGACAACAAGTCCCTGATCAAAAAATGCCAGAACAAGAGCTGCTATCGTGCCACAGATCGACGTCACCGAATTTCCCGTAGCCGTAAATATAGCAGGAAATGTCAGTGCAGCCAGCACCGCATACGGAACATAATATAAAAAGGACCTCAAAAAAACATTCTTAACTTGTTTGTGAAATAAAGCGATCGGCAATACCCGGATCAAATATGTGATCAAAGCCATAATCGCTATACTGATAAATATTCTCATTCTGATCCTCCTACCGGAAATAGTACTGCCCCAAGTGAAGCTGCGATCACCGTCGCTATGATCACCTGAAATCCCGCTGAAATAACAGCAAATATCGGACAGTAATATAAAATACATTCTAAAACAACCGCCATTCCAATAACAGCCAATACCTGTTTACTCTTTTTTGCCGGTGGAATAATGATTGCAATAAACATTGCGTATAATCCCAGTTCCATCGCACTCGACAAAAAAGACGGCATGACCCCGGACGCCAATGCCCCCAATGTCGTACCCAATGTCCATCCAGCAAAAGGAGTCGCGATCAATCCGATCATAAAACTCCCTTGAATCGTTTTTTGTTCCATAGAAGCGACAGCAAATATCTCGTCCGTTATGCCAAATCCAATGATCCAGCGTTTCCACGCCGAAATTTTCTGATTTAAATTTTGAGAGAGAGAAAACGACATCAGCATATATCTGGCATTGATGATCAGCGTCGTGATCACAATCTCCAAATAGCTCCCTCCTGCCAGGATCAAATTTGTTCCGGCAAATTGTCCTGCCGACGTTACATTTGACGCTGAGATAAGAACTGCAATCCACCATGGCAGTCCGCCATTGGCAGCTTTAACTCCAAAAGTAAAAGAAACCGACACATAACCGAGCGCGATCGGAATTCCTTTCTTTAATCCTCGTTTGAATTCACTTATGTTCATCTGACTATTTCATCTCCATTTTAATCTCAAATGGAAATTCCCCTCTCTGATGTATCTGCACTGTAGCATAAGAACCCAGAACCAATGGCATCATCGGCGCTGTATGACCAATATCCAGATCCATCACAACTGGCACATCAAATTCCTGTAGGATGCCAAGCACCGCCTGATATTGATCCAGACCCATCATCGGTTCGTTGTAGTGCATTGGTCTTCCGATCAAAAATCCTTTTACATAACGAAACCAGCCTGCCTCACGAAGATTCCAAAGGCTCCTCCGGATTGAAAAAACATTCAGATCGCATGCCTCCAAAAACCAGATGATTCCCTCGTCTTTATACTTTTCCTGAAAATCCACCACATGATCATACGAAGTTCCTACAAGATTAGAAAGGCAGTCAAGGCAGCCCCCGATCAACCGTCCGCTGATCGTTTCGCCATCCTGAATCCCCCATGTTTTCATGGAAAATTGCTCCGTGACATGATACGGTTCTAATGGGTGATCTTCATCCTTTTTCGATTCCATCTCCCATTTTTCATAATTTGTCATCGTCGTCTTGGATCCACAGAGCAGATCCCATGCGTCCTGTATCGCAGGATGCCATGGTTCCATTCCAAAAGCAGCCGCACATGGTCCATAGATCGCCGCTGTGTCAGCTAATGTGCAAAGCAAAAAGCTGAAATTCGTATTGTCTGAGTAGCCAAGAAACCATTTCGGTGTTGCATTCCGGAGCAATGTAAAATCTAAATGCGGAACGATCTCGCACATCAGCTCTCCACCGCCACACGAGATCAGGCATTTAATTTCCGGATCCTGATACATACTTTGAAGTTCATTGGCACACAAAACAGGCGTATTGCTAATTCCAATTCCTTCGTCCAGATACACATTTTTCCCCAGACGATAGGAAAATCCTAATTGCTCCATTTTCTTTAATGCATTTTTAAATGCCGTGTGATAAGGTTCTGTAGCACAGCCAAATGCCGGGGCAACAAAACCGATACAATCCTCTTGTTTTATAAAATCTGGAAATCTCATCGTTCTCTCCTACTTGTGATATGGTTCATGATTCATAATGCGCATCGCCCGATACACCTGTTCTAACAAGATAACCCGCATCAGTTGATGCGGAAATGTCATCTTCGAAAAACAAAGTTTCTCATCTGCTCTTGATAGAACCGACGAATGTAACCCTAACGATCCACCGATCACAAACACAATGTGACTCTTCCCCTGAAGCATTAAATTTGAAATATGATCTGAAAATGCTACCGAATCGTATTCCTTTCCTTTCAAGTCCAGTGCTACCAGATACATCGAATCCTTTACGTGCTTAAGCAGTCTCTGTGCTTCCTTCTCCTTGATCTGCTCCATCTCCATATCCGAAGCCTTGTCCGGTGTCTGCTCATCCGCCACTTCGATCACAGAAACTTTTGCGTAACGTCCCAATCTCTTTATGTATTCTTTGATCGCATTCGTAAAATAACTTTCCTTTATCTTTCCTACACATAGTATGGTAAACTGCATTTCTCTCTCCCATTCTCTCATTGAAACAATATGTGTATAGTATAACATATTGAATGCCATTTTGGTAATTCCATCACACTTTTTTATTTTTTTGTTTTTGACACATTTTTGCCACGTTCTAATAGTATCTTACTATTTGGAAAGTATAAACTTTCTACTCCCACCCTATTATACGCTTTGATACCTTCGGGTATCGAAAAAAACACGCCTTTCCCGGGCGTGTTTTTTTATCCAATTCATTCTTATGTAGTCAAGGATAAGCTTACTAATAATGCCTGATCAATGACTGACAATATTTTTTCATCCAGATGACATACTTTTTCTCGCAATCTTGTTTTGTCAATGGTGCGTATCTGTTCTAATAAAACCACAGAATCCTTCACAATATCATATCTTGCAGATTCGATCAAAACATGAGTTGGCAGCTTTGCTTTCTGCAAACGACTTGTGATCGCTGCACATATAATCGTCGGGGAATATCGGTTTCCCATATCATTCTGTATGATCAATACCGGGCGTACTCCTCCCTGTTCCGAGCCGATCACAGGGCGTAAATCTGCGTAAAAAATATCTCCACGCTTAATATTCACATTAAAAAACTCCTTCATATCTTGGTATGGGAACGCGTTCATTTCTTTACACTGTTATTATTACCAATATACGAAAGAGTATTCATATTTGTTATTCAATTGTTTTGTCCTGGGCATGAATATATTTTCTTGGAACCCGGTTAGTAATTCCACACACATATTCATAATTAAATGAATGTGATAAATCTGCGATTTCTTCAACCGAAATCTGCTCATCACCATCCCGGCCAAAGATCGTCACTTCATCTCCTATCGCTACATCCGGAATGTTGGTCACATCCACCATAAACTGATCCATGCAGATTCTTCCTACGATATTAGCACGCTCTCCATGAATCAATACCTGCCCCTTATTGGACAGATCCCGCTTCAAGCCGTCGGCATATCCCACCGGAATTGTCGCGATCCGCATTGGGTACTGTGCCGTAAAGGTGCCTCCATATCCAATGCTGGTACCCGGTTCAACCTCCTTCACAAAAGAGACTACTGTCTTCCATTCCATCGCCGGCTGTAAGTCCAGATATTCTTTTTTGATCTCCTCGGATGGATACATCCCATATGTGGTAATGCCGGAACGTACCATGTCCAGATACGCCTCTGGAAACTGCATGATCGAAGCGCTGTTGGCAACATGCCGGATCGGAATATGAATTCCTTCTTCTTCCAGGCGCTTCACAAACCAGATATATTTTTCAAATGGCACCCTTGCCTCGTCAATCGTTTCTTTATCTGCCTTTGCAAAATGCGTAAAGATACCTTCCAGCTCCAGATGGGTAAGCCCGGCAATCTCCTTGACAATTGCGACAGACTCCTCGGTTGGGAAAAATCCCAGACGGCTCATTCCGGTGTCAACCTTAATATGTACAATTGCTTTTTCTCCCATAGCTGCTGCAACCCGGTCTAATTCCTTCGCCATCTCAAACGTATAGACTGTCTGTGAAATATGATTGGCGATCACATCCGGATACTGTTTTGGCGGGGTATATCCCAAAATAAGGATCATTTTGTCAATTCCATGCGTTCTCAGTTCCAGTGCTTCTTCGATGACTGCCACACCATAAGCATCCACGATCGGATATAATTCTTTGGATACAGCAACCGCTCCATGTCCATAGGCATCTGCCTTCACAACTGCCATCATCTTGGTGTGATCTGTTAATTTTTTCTTTTCCTCTAAAATATTGTGACGAACCGCTTGTAAATCTACAATTGCACATGTTCTTTCTTCCACAATAATCGCCTCGATTCTTTATTTATCATATTTTGTTTGTAATATTTCCAGTCCATAAAAGTAGTCTCTGGCAAGAAAGCTATAAGCTCCTTTTTGTTCCACAGCAAGATCCCCTGACAAGCCGTGAAGATACACACCGATTTTTGCCGCTTCAAACAACGACACATTTTGTGCGATCAGACCCGCGATGAATCCGGTCAGCACATCACCAGATCCACCGGTAGCCATTCCGTGATTGCCGGACAGGTTAATGTAACCTTCTCTTCCATCACTGACAATCGTTCTGGCATCCTTCAGCACAACTACGCAATCGTTGGCAGCTGCGTAATCTTCCGCCACCTGACACAACTCTCTTTTTATATCAGAAACATCTCTTCCTGTGAGATAACTCATCTCTTTTACGTGAGGAGTAACAATCATATTTTTTCTCAAGGAGACCGACTCATTACCAACGATCCACAATGCATCGCCATCCAGGACAACGGGAACATCCACACGGTCCAAAACATTTTTTACAAGGTGGACTGCATGTTCATTCCGTCCAATGCCCGGACCTAAAACGACAACATCCGGCCAGGATAGACAATCCGGTAGTTCGTCCCATGTAGAAAATAATGCCTCCGGTAATCCATTTAAAATAACATCCCGGTTGACCGCTGCCGATACGATCCGAACCAGTCCTGCCCCCATGCGGTAAGCTGCTTCTCCCGCCAGCAGTGCTGCTCCTGCCATATCTTCATTGCCTGCGATCACCATAACTTTTCCGTAGCTTCCTTTGTTCGAATACGGTTTTCTTTCCGGCAACAGACGAGGAATATCTTCAACTTCATAATGATACCACAAAGACGGAACGTTTTGGAAACTTTCTTGCGGATATCCAATATCTGCGATAAAAACCTCTCCCGCATATTCACATCCCGGAAACAGTACAAGGCCAATCTTATTCATCCCGAACGTGACGGTATAATCCGCTTTCACTGCTACTCCCATAACACTCGCCGATGTCCCATGAATTCCCGATGGAATATCAATTGCACATACACAAGTGCCGGAGGCATTGATCATCCCGATCACTTGCTCATATACGCCGGAAATATCTCTGGATAATCCAACACCAAACAAGGCGTCAACAATAAGTTCATTTCTTTGTGTGCTTATCGCATCGACTGACACAAACTCCACATGACACTGATCTGCGATCTGAATCTGCTGTTTTAGATCTTTAGAAAAAGATCTGCTGTTTCCAACAACCGCAATCCTGACCGAATATCCCTGCTGATGAAGGATCCTGCCAAGACATACGCCATCTCCCCCATTATTTCCTGGACCACATACGATCAGAATCGGATCCTGTTTTTTACAGCGTTCCATAATGACAGCAACCACCGACATCGCCGCTTTTTCCATCAGTACCATGCCCGGAATTCCAATCTGTTCGATACAATGTTTATCAATTTCGGCTGCCTGCCCGGCAGAATACAAATATCTTGTCATATGGTTTTCTCCTCTTCGAATGCGATAACAAACGCGGTCGCACATTCCCGTGTATTAGTGATTGAAATCTTGAACTCCGAAATTCCCAGCTTTTCTGCCATTTGTTCTGCCCGCTTATGCAGAACAACATATGGAGCACCTTTGTCATTCCTCAAGATCGAAATTTCATTTGCTTCCACTCCAACAAAGCCGGTTCCCAATGCTTTTACAACCGCTTCTTTCCCGGCATAGTCCGACGCTGCCCGTATCCATCGGGCATCCATCTGTTCTCTTTCCTTATCCGTAAAGATCCTCTCAACAAAATGAGGATCTTTACACGCTTTTTTTATTCTTTCGATTTCAATGCTATCTACACCAATCCCAACGATCAAATCAAACGCTTCCCTTTCTATGTTATTCCTATTTATCCGAGTCAAATAAATTCATAATGTCATGCCCAAGAACACCATGCATCAGCGAATAGGCGGAATCCATTTGTTTTTCCAGATCCTCTTTATATGTTTTCGCTTCCTTTACCTGCTGTTGCAATTCTTCCAACCGTTTCTTTGCCGATTCCAGTCTGGCATCCCCATCACGCAATTTTTCCAGACAATATCCGGCTCCCACGATCAGAAGTTCTTCATTCTTTTTTTTGATCTGATTGGGAATCGTCATCAGTTCTCTGGACTCTGTTTCGATCCGTTCTTTTGTTTCCAGAAAAAGACGTTGTTGGTTGTCTTTTTTATTCTTTGACTTTTCATATGGCGTACTCATGCCGGAAACAATTCCCGCCATCAGACGCTTTTTGACTTTTTTTAGTTCTTTAATCTCATTTACCAGCTTGCCCTGTCGCTGCAGCAATTGATTCACTTGCTCTTCCAGTGTGATGACCGGACCTGGTTTTTCGCCGTACGGAAACAGTTCGTGCCAGCGCTGATCTAACACCAGGATCGGGATTGTCTTTCCCTTCAAAGCATTGCGGATCTCCTGTTCAAACTGCTGTGTCTGTTTTTTCAAATGAACATCACTCCTCACTTCTTCGGTGAATTGGCAATGTTGTATGACAGATGCATCAGACTTTCTGCCAAATGAACATTTTCCACCACGGTATCCTCTGAAAGATCCAAATCCGTTGCCGCAAAATTCCAAAATGCTTTCACACCAAGTTTTGCAAGATTCTGTGCTACTTCCGGCGCCTTTGCTTTCGGTAATGTCAATGCAGCAATATCT
>CAKREC010000065.1 GCA_934316925.1 uncultured Eubacterium sp. | reverse complement strand
TCTCGCGCATTTCAGAGAGAATTGGTACGGCTTCAGAGGATAACAATCGAAAGTGAGCCATCCTCCCGTCGGTGAAAACGGGAGCCAAGGGTGAGTATCAGAAGATTTTGCAGAGTGCAACTCTGTTTTCTTCCGATGCTCACTTTTTCTTTTTCAAAAAACAAAGGAGGTGTTATATGAAAGAATCAAACTACAAGACCTACGACGAGCTGCCGCTGTTTCTCAACGCGGAAACGGTTGCGAATGTGCTGGGGATTGCCATGTCCTCGGCATACGAGCTGATGAAGGAAAAAGACTTTCCCGCGTTGCGTGTCGGGAATCGTCTGATCGTTCCGAAAGAAAAGTTCATGGCGTGGGTAGAAATGAAAACGGGAAAGGAGATTTGAGATGGAGGAAAACCGGAGAGACGTATACCTGGTAACGAATGAAGAAGCGGAAGCCTGCATGAAAAATTACAATATGAAAAGGCGTGATTACCACCCCAACGCGAGTCCATCAAAGATTATCGCAGAATAACTTGCGAAAAAGGCAAATATCTTGCGAAACAACCGCAGATCTTGCGAAATGAACCAACATCTTCTCAAAAAACTATGAACCAAACCGTGAAAACTATGCACCGGATTGCGCTCGTTTTTGCGATGGAATCTTGCATGAAAATGCTTGGAATTCCACGCAAACACAGAGAGTGCAGTCCTGTTTTTTGCAATGGTGTAGTGATTGATTTGTTGCATTTTAACTCTGAAAAAAGGCGTTGTCAAGGCCTTTTGAAAAGAATCATTGTGACTTCTTTGTGTTGGACTCAGACCCAAACGATGTTTGGGTCTTTTTTCTTTTCCAAAAGAATTTTTTGCTGATTATAACCGTGAGGTAAACCACCTTACCCACGGTTAATGGACTTCTGCTTTTCGGCGAGTTATAATTTCAACAGAAAAACTCACTGAGGTGGTCGCAATGGAAGAAATAGATGTTTTCAAAAGTCTTAGAGAATCTGTGGATGGAGTGCAGACTCCTATCGTGGACGAGAGAGAAGCCGCCCGGTTAAAATTGATTGCAGACCATAAAGCATGGATCAAAAAGATAAAGAAAGAACATCCAAGTCCGTATCAATTTTTCAAGGTGGGAGTTTACATCCGGTATTTCAATCAGACTAAATATGAAAACTACTTGGACAATCACAAAATGCAATTTATCGATCTGATTCAAGGTTGTCCAAACTGGACTCTGGTTGACTTCTATGTAGATCAAGGTCAAAATGCCCCCAAAATGGAAAACGCTCCGGAGTGGTGCAGGCTGTTAGATGACTGTTTCAATAATAAAGTCGATTTGATTATCACACATAAGGTGAGCAATGTGTCCCGAGATGCGGATGAACTGACATTTTGCGCAAGACTTCTCTCCGCCCGGAAACACCCTGTGGGAATGTATTTCATAGGCGAAGACATCTTCACGCTGGCATCCTATTATCAGAGAGATTTACACGATAGGCATTTCTTCCCGAGCGAGGACTGGCAAAGCCTTCCGAGTGATGACGATGATCTTCCCACAGCACCGCAATCAACAATTGGAGGGCTGCTGGAATGAACGAAAAAGAACAGTTGCCCATGACAGAAAAGGAAAATGTCAGGTGGAGAGTCGCTAACGCTCATATAGACCCCGACAACTATGTGTTCTATCCGGCTAAGAAACAGGCGGATTATTATGACAATGATATTCCACAAAGGGTCGCGATTTATGTCAGAGTCTCAACAGACAGCTCCAAACAGACAATGTCATACGAACTTCAGAAAAAATACTACGAGGAATTCGTCGTTCGGCATCCCTGCTGGACATTGGTAAAAATCTATGCGGATGAGGGCATAAGCGGAACTTCATTGAATCACCGAGATGGCTTCAATGAGATGATTGCCGATTGCAAAGCCGGAAAAATCGACATGATCATTACTAAGAGCGTTTCCCGATTCGCGAGAAACATTGTCGACTGCATTAGTATGGTACAGAAGTTAGCTGCCATGTCTCCCCCTGTCGGTATCTTCTTTGAAACGGAATCCATATTCTCACTCAAGGATGAATCCTCAATGGCGCTTTCATTTCAAGCAACAATGGCGCAAGAGGAATCTCACTCCAAAAGTAGATGTATGGAACAGTCTCTTAGAATGAGACTGGATCACGGCATACCACTTACTCCAGACCGTATTGGCTACAGAAAAGATAAAATAAGCGGTAAATTGTATGTATGTGAAACTGAATATGAAACCGTCAAACTTGCGTATTACATGGTTCTTCTCGGATACACCACGGACGAGATCGCGGAGATATACACAAATCAAGGGCGAAAGACCAGGGCGGGAAAAATGGTTTGGACCAGAGACTCAATTACGGCTATGTTGCGAAGTGAGAGAAATTGTGGTGATGTGCTGACGCGGAAAACGTACACTCCAAGTTATTTGGATCATAAAGCAAAGAAGAACCGTGGAGAAAGACCTCAGAGTCAATATTTGAATTGGCACGAACCAATCGTAACGAGAGATGATTACCTTGCCGTGCAAAAGCTCTTGGACAATCAAAAATACGGTAATCGCTCGATATTACCCAAATTAAAGGTTATTACCGGTGGTCTGCTTAAGGGTTATGTAATCATTAATCCGAGATGGGCGGGATTTACGGAAAATGACTACTTGGCCGCTTCAGCAAGTGTATATAACGATTCCGAACCGAATGCCTACAACGAAGCAATGGACGATTATATAACTGTCAGCCCAGGAGAATTTGATATGAGCGGTTTTCAAGTCACAAGAGGTGAATTCTTAAACGCGCACAATTCGCCTACGATACTTATTAGCTATAATAAAATCAAATTTTCGATGGAATGCCTACGGAAGTTTTCAAAAATCCAATACATAGAACTCCTCATCCATCCCAAAGAGAAGAAATTGGCAATAAGACCGACCACAAAAGTCAACCGTAATGCGATAAAATGGGCGAGTGTACTGGACAATGTGTTTACGCCCAGGGAAATAGCATCCGGAGCCTTCTATTCAACCTTAGTTAGTTTAATGGGATGGTCACAAAGCCTGAAATATAAGATCATGGGCAATCTATTTAAAAATGGCGAAGAGAAAGCATATATCTTCTCTGCTCTCGAAACAGAGGCTTATGTAAAATCGTATTTGGTTGAAAGTGGTGAAGGAACGGTAACCCCATTGTTTTCGACAGGCAAGCACGTAAAAGCAGTTCCTGAACAATGGGCAAATGGTTTTGGCTTTCAGTATTATGAAAGACAGCATGTCTATTGCCACCCTTCTCTGCAGAGTGAAGCAGATTGGAAAATCAGGATGGAAGGCGAATTGTTTGAAACCGGAAAGGCACTTAATATCACGCCGTATGACAAATTACAAGAATTTGTAACACAGGAACTAAAAAAGAACTTTAATCAGGAGAATACCTATGAACAATCAGATGATGCCCTTAGCGACTAATGCTGCAACGATCCAGGGTGAGAGTCTTGAAGTCGCGCAGATGGCTGCGACGTGTGACGATGTCGAGGAATGCATAGATTTTAGCTACGATGGCTTCCAAGTGGTTCGAAGAGAGTTTTTTGCTCATATTTTTGAACCTTCTATCACTTTTAATAATTGCAAGGTTGGTTTTAATACAGCCTGCATTAACAAACTTTCAGATGTCGAGTATGTTCAATTCCTTGTCAATCCCGAAAAGCAGATGTTGGCAGTAAGACCCTGCTCGGAAGAAGATAGGGATTCCTTTATGTGGTGTAGCGTTAGGGGAAACAGAAGAAAGCCAAAGCAATCAACGTGCAAACTATTCTTTGCAAAAATGGTTGCACTGATGGGCTGGAATCCTGATTACCGCTATAAGCTTATAGGCAAGGTTATCAGATCTAACGACGAATACTTAATCGTTTTTGATTTAACGTCGACCGAGGTCTATAAGCGAACCATCACAGAAGATCAGAAAGTGAAAACCTCAAAAATTCCGGTTTTTCCTCAAGAATGGCAGAATCAATTCGGCTTGCCTTTTGAGGAACACAGAAAATCGCTGCAGGTCAATATTTTCGATGGCTATGCTGTGTATGGTTTTAAGGATGGTTCTGTGACACCTCAAGAAGCTGTTGATAATGCAACAGCACAGAGTGGTGGGGGTGATCAAGAGTGAGTCAAAATCCTATATATTTAACATTAGACCGCCGAAGCAATCGAATTAGAATCACCAATGGTATGCTTGCTTACATAGGAATGCCGAAATACTTGCAGTTCCTCATCAATACCGATGAAAGAATGATGATAGTCAGGGCAATGGATAAAGGGATTGCCACAGAACAGACTTACAAAGTCAAGTATCAGCCATCAAAGGAAAGCTATATTGAAATACATAGTAAAGTTCTAATTGATAAATTCGGTGACGCTTTTACCGATTACGAAAAAGGCAAAATCTATCGGATATTCGGCGGAGTTATTCAGGGAAAAAGAAGCTTGTATTTTGATTTAAAGAAATACAAACTGAGTGAGTATATCGGAGCGTGACAAATGGCGGATATTATAATAAACGAAAAGTTCAGAACATTAATACCGCCACTGAATAAAGCGGAGTATACGGAACTGGAAAAAAGTCTAAAAAAAGAAGGCTGTCGCGAGCCTTTGGTTACATGGAACGGGTATCTCATTGACGGTCATAATCGTTTTGAGATCTGTACCCGCTTAAATATTAAATATAAGGTTGTCAATATGCCGTTTGAGAGCGAAGAAGATGCAATATCTTGGATTTGCTCAAATCAATTGGGACGCAGAAGCATTAGTGAGGAAACGAGAAAGTATCTGATAGGAAAAAGATATGAGGCTGAGAAGATTATTGGTGAGAGGCAAAGCAATCGTGGGATCAATCAATATACGCCCGACAAAAAACGTTCAGTTGGGCGACCGGCATCAAATGATTATAGGCACAGAACAGCAGACAAGCTGGGTAAGGAGTATCACGTGTCACACGGAACGATAAAGAATTATGGTTCTTTCTCCAGGGTTGTTGACCGAATTGGCGAAAGATCTCCGGGATTAGCAACAAAGATATTAGCGGGAAAAGTAAAGATATCCCAAAGAGGACTGACAGAGCTTGTAGAGTTGAACGACTCTGAAATGGATACGGTTACAACCAGTATTGCAGAACGCGGTGAATATGTTCCATACCATAACACGCGAAAAGAAATTCATGAACTGACAAAAAAGATGGAAACGCCTGCCGTTCCGTCGGTTAAAGATATGCCTGTTTATGATCCGGATGCGGAGGCTGTGGGGTTAACGCTTACGATACCTACATGGGCAAGTTCGATAAGCCGAGTAAAGATAATTATGGATAAAACGAAAATGTCTCGAGAGGCACGAAAAAATCTCGTTGAGGCTCTGAAAAAACTAAAGAATCGAATTGACGAAATGCTATCAGAATTAGGAGAAGAGGAAAACGATGGATGATTACAATATGTATGTTCCGAACGTTCACTATGAACTAATTCCGATAAAAAACCTGGTGTCAAATCAGGAGTATCAGCGAGTATTGTCTTCTAATCAAGTAAAAAAGGTTGCAGCCAATTTTGATGTATATCAGATCAATCCAGTTAAAGTCAGTAGGCGAAATGGAATCAACTATGTTTTTAACGGTCAGCACACAATAGAAACTGTGGCACTGGTATCGGGATCACGGGAAACTCCGGTATGGTGTATGATCTACGATGATTTGGATTATGAGCGTGAGGCTGATATATTTGCCAATCAGCAAAAGTATGTCAAACCACTAAAGGCTTATGAAGTATACATAGCTCACATTGAAGCGGGTAGCGATAAACAATTGTTGATAAGAGATGTGGTCGAGTCGTATGGTCTCCAAATAGGAAAAACAAGAGCACCCGGCACTATAACTTGTGTGTCGACGCTCGAAAGAATATTTGATAAATATGGCTATGAAATATTAGAAAGAACTTTGAGACTTGTTATTGGCTCTTGGGAAGGAGACTTAGCCTCTTTTGGCGCAAATATTCTTTCTGCCGTTGCAACAGTAGCCTATTTATACGGTGAGAAAATCAATGATGAGATTTTTGTAGAAAAGGTGGGTGCTTGTTCAGTAAAGAGCATCACTCGAACAGCAAGAGAACGCCGACCGGGGTTGCCGGGCTTTTGGGAGGCAATTTTGCTTGCATATAATTTCAAAAGCAAGTTTCCGTTGAGCTTAAATAAATTGTATGAAAAAAAGTCTCAATCGGACGAGGCAGAGACTGAGCAGAAATAAGAAAAGCGACTCTGCAAGTCGCTTTTCAATAATCGTTATTATTCTTTTGTGCACGAAGAGTTATCTTTAATTGCTTTGCCATGTTGATAATGGCATCACATTCTTGTGGAGTGCAGTCCTTGAGAAGGTCAGCATAGTCGCGCTGATACATCAAAGATACATTAGGTGTATCGGGTCTTAGAATAGTATCAGCAGAAACGTGCAATGCATCGATTATCTTCAAAAAGGTATCCAATAACATCACTGACTTACCGTTTTCTATGTTACTGATCATTGGAAGCGAGATATTAGATAATTCGGCAAGCGTGGCTTGGCTCATTTTCTGAATTTGGCGTTCTTCGCGGATTCTGGCGCCAATCTGTTGCATCTCAAACACAGTTTCGTCAGTCATGTTATCACCTCCTCAATATAAAATGAACGCTATGCTTATATTAAATTATATCATCTCCACGCTATATTCTCTATAAAGCCCTCCTTATCATATAAAATCCGTTTTATAATATTTGAGGATATTTTATAACGGAGGTTATGTCATGAAAGTAGACAAACGAAAATTAGGCAAACAGATTAAAATGGTGAGGACTTCAAAGCGCATGACTCAGGAAGAGCTTGCGGAGATGATCGATGTGTCACCTACCTTTATCAGCTTGGTGGAAACCGGTACTAAAGCATTGAGTTTATCAAAAGCAATTGAACTTGCCGATGTATTGAAAGTTTCAATGGATGTCTTGTTCCAGGATAACCGATTACAACAAGAAGAGTCGGATATTGCGGAGGCGGCTTTTCTGCTGCAAGGGTGTAACAGTTATGAGAAGGAGGTGATCGTAGATACCATATTCGCATTAAAAACCGCTATGCGCGAGCACAAGCGTAAATAGTTTATATCAATTGTACAACCGAAAGACAGATAAGTGAATGATCCGAAAGTAAAGCTCCATAACCGGCGGTATGAAAAGTGATGTGTAGGGTGCGGACAAATATTCAGTGGGTGCAGACAAATAAACTGAAATATCGAGATTTTTACAAATCTATGTGGTATAATACATACAGTAAGTCGTCAGAGGTGATGAAATGATATACTACACGGGTGATATTCACGGAATGCCTTGGAACATAATATCTTTCTGCAAGAAGGTCAAAACTACAAAAGATGATACTATCGTTATTCTCGGTGATGTGGGGGCTAATTATTATGGAGACTCACGGGATACAGAGTGTAAGAGACAACTTAGCAAAGTCAATCCGACAGTCCTATGCATACACGGGAATCATGAAATACGGCCAAGTTCCATTCCAACATACAAAACAAAAGAGTGGAATGGTGGCACAGTTTGGTTTGAAGAAACCTACCCCAATCTGCTGTTTGCCAAGGACGGGGAGATATTCGATATAGAAGGTATCCGTCACTTGGTAATCGGTGGAGCTTATAGTGTTGACAAACACTACCGCCTGGCTCGCGGATATGGTTGGTGGGCTGATGAACAGCCTTCAGACGAAATAAAAGCGTATGTTGAGCAACAGATTGCAAACAGAGACTTTGACGTTATATTGTCGCACACTTGTCCGTTGAAGTATGAACCGGTCGAAATGTTTCTGACAATGATTGACCAAAGTACAGTAGACAAAAGCACGGAGATTTGGTTGGACAGCATTGAGGGGCGTGTGAAATATAAAGCCTGGTTTTGCGGGCATTGGCACACAAACAAGCGAATCGATAAAATGCACTTTTTATATGGTGATTTTGAATTATCAAGTATATTGAAAGAGCAGGAATTTATCGATGAAAAGGATTAGACGGCATATTTATTACATCGAACAGATTAAAAAGGTAGATGGAGTGCTTAAAAGTGTGACAAGCGAAGACGGTAGCCTATTCTCAGGTGTGTACAAAACCAAAATCTATCCGGATGATCTCCCTGAATGGTACAAGCAGGATCGGTACTATAAGAGACAGGGGTACATGTCTACTCAGGGGATTGTGGATATGGTATATATTCCATCCCAACTTGGAACATTTCTGAAAGACGATGTTTTGCTCGTATCTTATGTTAATAAGATTGAGAAGATTCAAAGCGAAACGGCTTGGCCGATATATAAGAGCTATAGAGGCTATGACGAAGAAGTGTCGGGCGGAGCTATATTGACAATTCTTGCTGGCGCGAAAAAGTATTCAAATTACAATTTGAAGGCAATCAAAAAGAAGATGGAAAGCCAAATTAGTTGGCTGATGGAAAAATTCCCGAACGAATATAAGAAAGGAGAATGGCATTTC
>CAKREC010000064.1 GCA_934316925.1 uncultured Eubacterium sp. | reverse complement strand
ATGATGGTCGCCCCAGGAGAGGTGGAAGATGCAATCTGCCGTCTGGCACAGCTTGCACGTGCAGCAGGGATTCATTTGATTATTGCGACACAAAGACCATCGGTTAATGTAATTACTGGTTTAATTAAAGCGAATATGCCATCCCGAATTGCATTTTCGGTTTCTTCGGGCGTAGATTCCCGAACGATCATCGACATGAATGGAGCAGAAAAACTGCTTGGTAAGGGGGATATGTTGTTTTATCCTCAGGGATATCAGAAACCGGCACGTGTACAGGGCGCATTTATCAGTGATAAAGAAGTATCAGCAGTTGTAAAATTTCTTTCAGAGCAGACAAATGGGCAGTATGACCATGAAATTGAGAAACAGATTAATACTTTGAAAGGAACAAAACAGGAAGAAGTTTCTTTAGAGGCAAATGAGAGAGATGTTTATTTTGCAGATGCAGGTAAATTTATTATAGAAAAGGATAAGGCTTCCATAGGTATGCTGCAGCGCATGTTCAAGATTGGTTTTAACCGTGCTGCCCGCATTATGGATCAGCTGGCAGATGCTGGCGTAGTCGGACCGGAAGAGGGTACTAAGGCAAGACAGATATTGATGTCAAGAGAACAATTTGAAAACTATTTAGAGGAAAACGGTTGAGTATGAATGGATGGCTTATCGTAAATGGATTTTTAAACAGTGAAAAATTTAATGATCTGACACAGCTTTTTTGTGAAGCGGCCAAGAAGCAAAGGATCCAGCTTCGTGTTGTATTGAACACGGAACAACTGGTCACATTGGGCATGCCGAATGTGATGCAGCCGGAAGAACGTCCTGATTTTGTTATTTTTTGGGATAAGGACATTTTGTTGGCAAAATATCTGGAATCATTGGAAATTCCGGTGTTTAACAGTTCTTCCTGTATCGAAGTCTGTGACGATAAGCGGCTGACACATCTGGCATTGCAAAAAAAGAGGCTGCCTATGCCAAAAACTGTTTTTGCCCCGATGACTTATGATAATATTGGTTTTACGCAAACCGATTTTCTGTCATTGGTTGAAAAAGAACTCTCGTTTCCGATGATCGCGAAAGAAGCTTTTGGCTCTTTTGGACAACAAGTTTATTTTGTGCGTGATCCCCAAGAACTTGTATCTCTGGTTAAAAGTAAAAAATCAACGAAGTGGTTATTCCAGGAATACATTCAGAATTCAAAGGGACATGATATCCGTCTGCAAGTCGTTGGCGAACGTGTGGTCGCTGCCATGCACCGGTTCAATCCCAATGATTTTCGGGCTAATATTTCAAATGGGGGAAATATGGAACCGTATATTCCTACCGAACAGGAAATGAAACTGGCTTTGTGTGCCGCCAATGCCGTGGGCGCTTCTTTTGCCGGAGTTGATCTTCTTTGGACAAAAACAGGAGCCTGTGTATGTGAAGTGAATTCCAATGCACATTTTCGAAATCTGTTGGATTGCACCGGGGTAAATACGGCAGATGAGATTATAAAATATATTCAAGGAGTTCTTAGAAAATGAGAGCGTGGCTGATCTACGATGAGCAGGGGGCAGAACGAAATAAAGATTATATTCGTATGCACGAACAGATTGGAAAACAATTTGACATTGATTTTGAATTATGTATTAAAGAACGTGACATATGGTGTGAACATGAACTTCCGGATTTTGCCATTGTGCGGACGATTGATCCGCTGCTGACAAAGCGTATCGAGCATCTGGGAGTTCCTGTTTTTAATAATGGTATGGTATCTGAAATATGCAATCATAAAGGGAAAACCATCCAATATGTAAAAGAAAATACCAAGGTGCCGGTGATCGATACGGTCATTTTAAACGGCGGGAAACTCACCCCTTATTTTCTGCAATCACATTCCGGCTGTGTTGTGAAGTCTGTGGACGGACACGGGGGCAGTGAAGTATTCCGGACCGATGATGATCCGGAACGTATTTATTCGATCCTGAATGGAAAAGAATGTGTTCTGCAGCCGTTTGTCGGACAAGGATCCGATATCCGGGTTTATGTGATCGGCAGACAGATCATAGGGGCTGTTCAACGGATCAGCCGGGATGGATTTCATTCGAATTTTTCACTTGGAGGAAGTGTTTCTTTGATCAAACCGGATAAGACATTGACCAATTATGTTGAGCAGATCTGCAATGTATTTTCTTTTGGTATGGTCGGCATTGATTTTATCATTGACAGGGAACAGTATATTCTGAATGAGATCGAGGACGTTGTTGGTGCACGGATGTTATATCAATGTGACCCCGAAATACAATTACTGGAGCGTTATTTTACGTTCATTCAGGAGAAATTGTTGCAATGCAACTAGATAATGTGTATAATATTTTTTATTACTGTAGATATTGTATGGAGGTAGGAAATGAAGACAGATATTGAAATTGCATTAGAAGCAGATATGCAGCCGATCCAGGATGTTGCATCCAAGTTGGAGATCACTCCGGATGAACTGGATCTATATGGTAAATATAAGGCTAAACTTACGGATGAACTTTGGGAAAAAGTAAAGGATCGTCCAGATGGAAAATTGATTTTGGTAACTGCCATAAATCCTACTCCAGCCGGTGAAGGAAAGACGACAATTACCGTTGGACTTGGTCAGGCGATGGACAAGATCGGTAAAAAAGCGATCATTGCTTTGCGTGAGCCTTCTTTGGGACCTTGCTTTGGCTTAAAAGGAGGAGCTGCTGGCGGTGGATACTCACAGGTTGTTCCGATGGACGAACTGAACCTTCATTTTACCGGTGACTTTCATGCGATCACATCGGCAAACAATCTTTTAGCAGCGATGTTGGACAACCATTTGCAGCAGGGCAATGCGCTTGGCATTGATCCAAAACAGATCGTTTGGAAACGATGCGTGGATATGAATGACCGTGTTTTGAGAAATATTACCGTTGGTCTGGGAAGAAAAGTAGATGGTGTAACAAGAGAAGATCATTTTATCATTACCGTTGCATCTGAGATCATGGCGATCCTCTGCCTTGCGGAGAACATGGCAGATCTGAAGGAGCGCTTAGGACGGATTATTGTTGCCTATACCTATGAGGGTGCTCCTGTTACCGCAAAAGAATTGAATGCGGTTGGTGCTATGGCAGCACTTTTAAAGGATGCGATCCGTCCAAACATGGTGCAGACATTAGAACATACACCGGCACTGGTTCACGGTGGACCATTCGCCAACATTGCTCATGGATGCAACAGCTTACGCGCAACCAAAACAGCCCTGAAACTTGCTGATTATACGATCACAGAAGCTGGTTTTGGTGCCGATCTTGGTGCTGAGAAATTCCTTGACATCAAATGCCGGATCGGTCAGTTACATCCGGATGCCGTTGTCCTGGTAGCAACAGTTCGTGCGTTAAAATACAATGGCGGTGTTGCGAAAGAAGATTTGGGCAAAGAAGATCTGGATGCTTTGAAACGCGGTATTGTGAACCTTGAAAAACATATTGAGAACATTGCTCAGTTCGGTGTTCCATGTGTTGTTACCTTAAACCAGTTTGTAACAGACACACCCGCTGAACTGGATTACATCAAAGAATTTTGTGAATCAAAAGGCTGTGAGTTTGCATTATCCCAGGTATGGGAAAAAGGTGGAGAAGGTGGCGTTGATCTGGCCAATAAAGTCATTGAAACCATTGAAACGAAAGAAAATAACTTCCATCATTTATATGCAGATGACCTGTCATTGAAAGAGAAGATGGAAACGATCGCAAAGAATATTTACGGTGCAGGAGAAGTTATTTTTGATCCGGCAGTAGAAAAACAGATTGCACGGATTGAAAAACTTGGATTTAAAAATCTGCCTGTCTGCATGGCTAAAAATCAATATTCCTTGTCTGATGACAAGACGGTATTAGGTCGTCCGGAAGGATTCCCGATCCATATCCGTGACGTATATGTTTCTGCTGGTGCCGGATTTGTGGTTGCGATCACCGGTACGATCATGACGATGCCTGGTCTGCCAAAGAAACCAGCTGCAGAAAATGTAGACGTAGATGCAAATGGGCAGATAACAGGATTATTCTAAAGGAGTTGGTATCGTATGAATCGCAAAGGGTTGATTCTGGCGCTTGTACTGACAGTTCTTGGTACAACGGCTTGTGCATATACTGATTTTTTGAAAGAATATATTGAAGAGAATGCTACCGGGCAGGCGATATCCGGTAGCAGTGTTTCTGGTTCGGTGCTATCTGAAGTGACCGCAACAGGAACCAGTGTCCAAAAGGACTACCTGCCACAGGAAAAAACAGCTTCCTTTTGGATCAATCGATCGGTATCCAAAGATCATGCGATGTTGCGCCAGGATGAGATAACAGCTTTTAATCAAAAAATCAAAAGCGAATACAATTGCTTACAGGATGCGATAGAGGTTTCCGGCAAAGATCTGTTGGCATATATTCAAAAAGCAATTCCTGAATTTCAGATATGCTATGATTCATCCGGCGAACGTGTGAATCAGGAAAGTTGGAATCAATTGCAGATGCTTTGCAATGTAGATTCTATTTCGGCGCAGGAGACGATTGATTATCAGACCATTGTGGACACCTGCACCTTGCGGGCGTTACCTACGAAAGAATCTTTGTACGATGAGCCTAAAGAGCCTCATGAAGATTTATTGAGCCTGTGGACATTGTCAGCAGGAGAAAAAGTCTTATCTTTATATAGCAGCAAGGATGATCAATGGAATTTTGTTGTGACGGCGAAGGGGAATGGATGGGTTTCCAAAGACGCTTTAACGTCTGTTTCTTCGGAAGAATGGAAGAAGTCAGATGCAGGAGATTTTCTGATCGCAACATCGAATGTATGGTCCTTGTATCCAATGGGTACCAAACTTTATCTGGCAGATAACGATGAAATTGATCCAGAAGAAAGCGAGTATTGGAGCGACAACTTTTTTGTAAAAGAGGGAAAGACGATTCGTCGGATTCCTATGGGATCCAATGTATCGCTCGGATATCTGGAATATACGCCATCGAATCTGCTGACACAGTTGTTTGAATGTCTTGGCTCTAAGAATGTAAATCTTTCAACCGTGTATTCCTGTTTTGGTTTACAGATTCCGGCTTCCGGAGATGGCTTAAAAGAAATCACAGAAAATCAGGATCTGACCGTTGCAGCCAATGCAGCTACAACCGGTGCTCTTATTCAAACAGCACACGGTTTGTGTGCCTATATCGGAACGATGGACAATCAATTGTATATGATTGGTCCGGATGAACATGATGTGTTTTCTGTTCAGTCGGTAGACAAAAAGAAATTATCCGAAAGTATTGATTATATTGTTTTAATAAAATAAAAAATGCTATCTGGCTGATACCAAAAGATCAGTTAGATAGCATTTTTGTTATATATATGGATTATTCCCGACGGTCACAAAAATCGTTGTACTGTTCATCCATCAATTCGTCCGTATATCCTTTACTAAAAAACGGAAATTGTTCGATCACACGATTGCATAATGTCTGATGGATCGTAAAATAGTTGTCTTCGTCAGATAATGATTCATCATATAATGAATTGATATAGTCGTCAGTAATATTTTCCTGGATCCATTCCATTACTTCACTGCTGACTTTTTCTTCTTCTGAAACAAGATTTTTTATTTTCTTTGCACGAACCAAAGAAGAAATTCCGATCGCAACAAAGATTGCAAACACAATGCACATGATCAGTAGAGAAAAGTTATTTCCGAAGTTTAACACATCGAAAAAGCACAAAGCAGCAAAGACAAATCCTGCGACTGCAAAAACTAAAAACGAATATCCGCTGAATAACAGATCGGAATATTTGTCTTTTTTCTTCACATAGACAGAACTGGCTTCTGTACGAAGATCCGAAAACATCTGATTGGCTTCTTCGGACTCAATTTCATTCATCTGCTCATCAATTTCTTTTTCCAATGTATTCCATTCAATTTCATCTGGATAATTTTTTGCTGCACTAAACCGCATCAAAAGATCTTTTGCATATTCATATTGCGATTCAGCCAAAATAATACAAGTTTCTGCCTCATTGTCATCGGAATCTGCAAGACTTGCGGATTCCACACCTGAAATCTGCAGATATAATAAAACTTTACTAAGTATTTCAGCATTGGAAGTTTCTGCGTCGGTGAGAAAAATTACATATTCATCGTTGGCTTCATGCTCATCCAGATTTTCGACAAGATCTACACCACATTCAGCACAAACTGCAATTCCATCCACATACTCATTTTTACATTTGGGACACCATGCCATAGTTGGTTCCTCCTTTTGTTTTTTTCTTTTTCAATCTTAACATATGTTGAATTTGTAGGCAAGGAATACTAGACCATTGTTTGAATTTTTGATATACTGTTATACATATATGAGCAAAGAGAAATGGAGAACCTTGTGAGAAAATTAGCATTACATGACAGTGTTTTGATGCAGGTAGAAAAGCCTGCTCGTTATATTGGAAACGAAATTAATATGGTTGTAAAAGATCCGTCTGCCGTAGACGTGCGTTTTTGTATGTGTTTTCCGGATGTGTATGAGATTGGCATGTCGCATCTGGGAATCCAGATCTTATATGATATGTTCAATCAGTGGGAAGATACCTATTGTGAACGAGTTTATTCACCATGGCCGGATCTTGACCGCATTATGCGCGAAAAAAAGATTCCTTTATTTGCATTGGAAAGCCAGGATCCGATCCGCCAATTTGATTTCCTTGGCATTACGATTCAATATGAGATGTGTTACACCAATATTCTGCAGATATTGGATCTTTCCGGCATTCCGCTTCACAGTGCCGAACGCACATGGCAGGATCCGATTGTGATCGGTGGTGGTCCATGTACTTATAATCCGGAACCGATAGCAGAATTTTTTGATCTGTTTTACATTGGAGAAGGAGAGACCGTATATCGGGATCTTCTGGATGTTTATAAAGAAGCGCGCAGATCCGGCATGAGCAGAAAAGAATTTCTTATGCAGGCTGCTAAGATTGAAGGAATCTATGTGCCATCGTTGTATGAGGTAAGATACCATGAGGATGGAACAATTTTATCCATGCAGCCGGTTGCAGAGGGAGTACCGGAAAAAGTAAAAAAACAGGTTGTTACCAATCTTAGTGATACGTATTATCCGTCTAAACCATTGGTTCCGTATATCCGTGCCACACAAGACCGTGTTGTACTGGAGATCCAGCGTGGATGTATTCGAGGATGCCGTTTTTGCCAGGCGGGGATGATCTATCGACCGATCCGACCAAGAGACTTGGAATTTTTAAAGAAACGTGCGGTAGAGATGCTGGAAAATACCGGCTACGAGGAGATTACCCTGAGTTCACTGAGTTCCAGTGATTATGAATATCTGCCGGAACTTGTGTACTTTTTGATCGAAGAATGTAAACAGAGAAAATTAAATATTGCTCTGCCGTCACTTCGGATTGACGCCTTTTCTTTGGACGTTATGAGTAAAGTGCAGGATGTACGCAAGAGCAGTCTGACCTTTGCACCGGAAGCGGGATCACAGCGTATGCGCGACGTGATCAATAAAGGTCTGACCAAGACGGATATTTTAGAAGGTGCGTGGAAAGCCTTTCAGGGTGGCTGGAACCGGGTAAAATTGTATTTTATGCTAGGACTGCCAGGCGAGAAAGATGAAGATATTGAAGCAATTGCAGAACTTGCCAATGAAATTGCTGCCACTTATTTTGAACTGCCAAAAGAAGAGCGCCATGGACGCCCGGAGATTACGGCAAGTACTTCTTTTTTTGTGCCAAAACCATTCACACCGTTTCAGTGGGCACCTATGGGTACCGCCGAATATTTTGAGGAAAAACGTAAATTTTTGACCGGCAAGGTGAGAGAGCAGATAAATCAGCGGTCGATCCGTTATATCTGCCACGACGCTGTCACCTCTGAACTGGAAGGAATTTTTGCCAGAGGAGACCGCAAATTATCACATGTGATCGAAGCGGCTTATAAAGAAGGCTGCATTTTTGATGCCTGGACCGATTATTTTCAGCCCGATACATGGAACCGTATTCTGGATGAAAATGGCATCGACCGAAATTTTTATAATTACCGCTCACGTAGAGAAGATGAGATCTTCCCATGGGATGTGATCGATATTGGTGTAAGCAAGCAGTTTTTATTGCGTGAATACAAAAAATCCCAGCAGGGGATTGTAACACCAAATTGTCGTCAAAAATGTAGTGGTTGTGGTGCCGGTTCTTTTCAGACCGGCGTATGCATCATGAATAGAGGTGAGGATTAGTATGATAAAGACCAGAATATGTTTTGCAAAGATTGGATCCGTTAAATTTATCGGACACCTGGATTGTATGCGTTTTTTTCAAAAGGCAATTCGCAGAGCAAAATTGGATGTGGCATATTCACAGGGATATAGTCCACATCAGCTCATGAGTTTTGCATCTCCATTAGGTGTTGGCATTACAAGCACCGGAGAATATATGGATGTGACCTTTCACTCATTGCCGGATATGCCGTTGAAGGAATTGGTTACCTATTTTAATCAGTATTTAACCGATGAAATATATGTATTAGATATTGAGATCATGCCGGACCATTTCAAAAATTCAATGTCTTTATTGTGTGCTGCTGACTATATGATTGAAGAAAAACAGCCTGGCATTTATCCGGATGATTTTAAAGAACGATTTACGAAGTTTATTGATCAGCCGGAAATTCTTGTTACTAAAAAAACAAAGAAATCCGAAAAGCTGATCGATATCAAACCATATATTTTAAAATGGGGATTTTCTCTTGCTGAGTTTGCAAAGGATACCAAGCAGACCTATGCAGCTTATCAAAGTCCATATAATGGCTCTGCGATATTTTTGCAGCTTACCAGTGGCAGTGAGGTCAATATTAAACCAGAATTAGTGATCAATGCCTTTTTCGATTACTGTCAAAAAGAGATCGTTCCTTATTGTTATGAAGTACATCGTCTTCAAATGTATTTTAATCCATTGCCGGAGAAGAAGGAGCAGCATGAATCATAGAAAACAGATAGTGATCACTACCATACAAGGTAAAAAAATATTATTCTATATGATTGGCGATCTGATT
>CAKREC010000063.1 GCA_934316925.1 uncultured Eubacterium sp. | reverse complement strand
TCTTTGGCATCCTTTAATGTCTCCAGCAAAAGTCCACTGCCAAGACCGGCCAATTTATCATGCAGCGATTCCCCTGTCTCTTCCGGTGAAATCTCCACTTCAATTTTTTTGAGCATATCTCCGGTATCCAGTCCCACATCCATCTGCATCGTGGTGATCCCGGTCGTCCGGTCTCCTTCTAAAATCGCCCACTGCATCGGCGCAGCTCCCCGCCATCTCGGCAAAAGAGACGCGTGTACGTTAATGCAGCCGTACTTTGGATATTCCAAAACTTCTTTTGGTAAAATCTGACCAAACGCTACCACGACCATCACATCGCATGGTATCGAACAGATCTGCTGCATGCTCTCTGCATCCCGGATCCGCTTTGGCGTATATACCGGAATATCATGTTCGAGTGCTACCTGTTTGACCGGTGTAAAGGTCAACTTGCCACTTCTTCCTCTCGCCTTATCCGGCTGTGTCACTACGGCAACAACCTCATGCTCTTTGGAATCGATCAGTCCCTGTAATACCGGAACTGCAAAATCCGGAGTTCCCATAAAAATAACTTTCATTCTGACCTCCACTGTTTTATTATTCACCAAATTCTTTTTCAAATTCCTCAATCGTATAGATTTTTCCATTTTCCGCTTTTTCTGTATAAAGATGTCCATCCAGATGCTCGATCTCATGAACCAGCGCTCTTGCGAGGAGTTCCTCTCCTTTGATCGTGATCGCCTTCATGTTTTCATCATAAGCTTTTACCTTTACTTTATTAGGACGGGTCACGATCGCGATGCGGTCAGGAACGCTTAAACATCCCTCGCTGCCACGCTGTTCTCCCTCCTGCTTTACGATTACCGGATTTACGAGTACGATCGGCTGGGAATGATCCTCGGTAATGTCGATCACGGCAATTCTCTTCAAAATGCCGACCTGCGGAGCAGCCAGACCAACGCCATCCGCATCATACATCGTCTCCAGCATATCCTGGATAAGTTCTCTCGTCCGGTCTGTCATCTCTTTTACTTCTTTACAGGGTTTCTTTAAAATTTCATCGCCAATCTCACGAATGTTTCTAATTGCCACGTCTTCTTCCTCCTTAATATCCATTCATTGGGTTCACATCATATTGGATACTGCAGATGCGATCCCACTTTTTTTCCTGACTAAATTGTTCCAGTTCTCTCTTTATTTTCATCATCTGCCCGTCATCTTCTGCTTTCACATACAAAATATAACGGTATCGGTCTTTGGCACGACTAAGACCTGCTTCCGCCGGTCCGATGCAGTCGATCTGATTCCGATGTAATTGCTCCGCCAACGCGGCAATGCAATCACACGCCTGACGTCGCTGCTCTGCCATAACTAACACTGCCATGATCTCCACATAGGGCGGATACTTCGTAATTCTCCGGTATGCCAGTTCATTTGCATAAAAGATCTCCGGATCCTGACGCTGCACAGACTCAACCGCATACTGTTCCGGATTGTAAGTCTGGATCACCATCTCGCCCGGCTTTGAAGCTCTTCCTGCCCTTCCACTCGCCTGCATCAACAGATCAAAGGTTCGTTCTGTGCACCGGTAATCACCGGCATACAACCCCATATCAGCTGCCAGAGCAGCTACCAGGGTCACGTTCGGAAAATCATGTCCTTTTACGATCATCTGCGTTCCGATCAAAATATCGGCCTGTCCATCCCGAAATGGTGCCAATACACTTTCATGGCCATGTTTGCCGCTCGTCGTATCGCCATCCATACGCAGGATCCTCGCCGTCGGAAATCGCCGGTGAAGCAGTTCCTCCACTTTCTGTGTACCCATGCCAAAAGCCGCAATATACGGCGACCCACAGGATGGGCATTTGTGCGGCATTGCAACTGCATGTCCGCAGTAATGGCAAACCAGCGTATCCACGTCTCCCAGATGATTTTTATGCGCGGTCATCGACACGTCACAGTGACTACATTTTAACACATAACCACAGCTTCTACAAGAAACAAACCCGGCATACCCCCGCCGGTTCAGGAATAAAATCGTCTGCTCGTTCCGGTCCAGACGTTCCTGGATCTTCTCCTGAAGCAGACGGCTGAACACCGACCGGTTGCCTTCTTCCAGCTCTTTTCTAAGATCCACCACGTGAACAGCCGGTTTCTTAGCTCCACCGGCTCTCTGATGAAGTTCATATAAATGATAGCTGCCTTCTTTTGCCTTTTTGTATGACTCCACAGACGGGGTCGCAGAGCCTAGCACAACACTGGCTCCTGCCATCTTTGCCCGTTGCAGTGCTACCTCTCTGGCATGGTATTTGGGCGGATTTTCGCTTTTATAACTCGCCTCGTGTTCCTCGTCCATAATAATAAGTCCCACATGTTCAAATGGGGTAAAAAGCGCCGAGCGAGGCCCTACCATAATCTGGATCTGTCCGTTTTTCGCACGTTCATATTGATCGTACCGCTCGCCTTCTGACATGCGGGAATGAAGTACCGACACCTGCTGTCCAAACCGGCTCTGAAACCGGCTGACGATCTGAAACGTCAGTGCGATCTCCGGGATCAGCACAATGACTTGCTGCCCCTGATCGATCACCTGCTGGATCATGTCCATATAAACCCGCGTCTTACCACTTCCCGTCACTCCATATAATAAATAGGTTTTGCGAATTCCCTGTGAATATTCCATTGAAAAATGATCTACGATCCTTTGCTGTTCTGCATTCAACGGCAGTTCATTTCCCGGATCAGTTTCATCTGCTTTCATCGGATTCCGGTATACCCGTTTATCGGTGATACAAAGGATCTTCTGCTCCACCATGGCATCGCAAACAGCTTTTGTAACCTGATACTTATCTTTTGCCAGCTTCGTCGTCATGGTGCCGCCTTCCGCCACCATTCCCTGCAGCAGCCGCACTTTCGCCTTGTAATGCCTGCGTGTAAACTCCTCGATCTTTTCCTGTATTTCCGGTTCGGATATAGCAAAATTAAGCCAGTGTTCTTCCACTGACTTAATCTGTTTTTTTATTGGCAATACCGTCTTTAACGCTTCGTTCATCGTTGCTCCGTATTGATTGCGGATCCAACTTGCCAGATACAATAGCTGGCTTTCCACGCAAATTTCTTTTTGTTGTATTTCCAATATATCTTTGATTTTTGATTCCGGCCACTTGGCCTGTGAAGAAATACCGACAACAAATCCGGATATCACACGGTTTCCATTTCCAAAAGGAATCTTGACCGGGGTTCCGATCGTCAGGTGTTCAAGCATCGGATCTGGTATGTGGTATTGAAACGTACGATCTAGTGCTTCCACAGAAATATCTACAATAATATCGGCAAACACTTCGTCACTCCTTTGTCAACTGTTCAACCACTTCATCCATATGCATTCCTCTCGATCCCTTTACTAAAACCCAGTCTCCCGGTTTTAGAATGTCCTTTAAAAATGCAATTGCCGAAGTTTTTTCTTCAAAATGATGCGCCTCGATCGGCGTGTGTTCAGACACATAGTCCGTGATAAAACGGCTCTCATCTCCAACACTGACAACAACAGACAACGTATTTCCCTTTGACGCTTCTTCTGCAATATACCGGCCAATCCCCTCATGAAGTTTTTCAGAGCGCTCGCCCAGTTCCAGAACATCTGCCAAAACAGCGATCTTTCTTCCTTCGCCATAAGAAAACATCGCATGGATGTTGCTGTTGATCGAATCCGGGCTGGCATTATAGGTGTCATCGATCACAGAAACACCATGTGCCTTTTTGATCACACCACGCATCGCAATCGGCTCATACTCCCGCAGTGCCTCTGCCGCCTGTTCCGGATCCACTCCATATTGCAGACCGATCGCCATCGCGATCACCGCATTATTGACATTATGCTCGCCCATCACACGAAGTTCTACCGGCCACTCACCCTCCGGACAATGAAAGACAAAATTCTGCTTTCCATCCGATACGGTAAGATCCGATGCGTAATACGCAAAGGATGGGTTCATTCCATAATATCTGGTAGCTATATCATGCGGGTTTATCTCATATGGAATACAGTTCTTAGACATTTCTTCTAAATCACCATTTCCACATACATATAAGGTTCCCTGATCCGGGATATTCTTTATGATCTTAGTTTTCTCCCGGCAGATATTTTCTCTCGATCCAAGGTTGCCAATATGAGATACCCCCACATTGGTCAATACCGCTGTCGTCGGTCTGGCAATCTCTACCAGCCGATCCATCTCTCCCGGCATACTGATCCCCATCTCGATCACCGCCATCTGCGTCGTCTCTTCCAAATGAAACATCATAAGAGAAACACCAATCTGGCTGTTCAGATTTCCGATGGTCTTTACCGTAGAAAACTTTTTCTCCAGCACTGCACTGATCATCTCTTTGGTTGTTGTCTTGCCAACACTGCCGGTAATACCCACGACCGGAATTTCAAACATCCGGCGATACCATGCTGCCAGCTTCTGAAGTGCATCCAGCGTATCTTCCACATAAATACCGGCGCCTTTTTCACATGTCACGTCTTTTTTTGAGGTAAATGTACAGCTTGCTCCTGCCGCCATCACATCCGGGATAAACCGGTGTGCATCCACGCGCTCGCCAATGATCGGAACAAACAGTGCGCCCTCATGTGCCTGCCGGGAGTCAATGATCACATCACTGACCTGTGCTTCTTCCGTTCCAAAAATAAGAGTTCCACCCACTGCTTTCGCAATCTGGGCAACAGTAATCGGTTTCATAGTCGCCTCCGTGATCAGTTTGCAGCAATTACATCTGCCATGTCATATCGTCCTGTTTCTTTTCCTTTCAAAAACTTAGCCGCAGAAACAGCACCTTTTCCAAATACAGCTTTACTATATGCAGTATGAGAAAATGTGACCACTTCATCTTTGCCGGCAAAGATCACATCATGCTCTCCTACGATCGTACCACCACGTACAGCAGAAATTCCCAATTCTTTTTTGTCTCTCTTCTGTCTTCTCTGTGAACGATCATAAATATATTCATACTGATTTCCCATCGCTTCATTGACCGAGTCAGCAAGTGCCAACGCCGTGCCGGATGGAGCATCCAATTTCTGGTTGTGATGTTTCTCTACAATTTCAACATCATAGCCTTCTGCTGCCAACACTTTTGCCGCATCCTGAAGTAATTTCACAATATCAGTAATCGTTCTTCCCATGGCTCCACTGCAACCACTCATGATAATTCTGGTCATAATTTTCCTCCTGCTACTTCCGGTGTTTCCTATAAATCAATTCCTGCTTTTTTCATTTCCTCTGCAAGCTTTGCTGCATTTGCCTCTTCCATCTCGGTCAATGGCAGACGCAGGCTTCCTACGTTCATACCCATAAGGTTCATTGCTTTCTTTACCGGGATTGGGTTTACTTCGCTAAACAATGCTTTGATCAGGTAAAAATACTTGAGCTGAAGATCTTTGCTCTTCTCAACATCTCCATCCAAATATGACGCAACAATATCATGTGTCTCCTGTGGAAGAATGTTGGACAATACAGAAATAACTCCTTTTCCACCCAATGACAAAATCGGTGTGATCTGATCATCATTTCCGGAATAAAGATCAACACAACCATCTGCCAGTGTCATAACTTCTGCCACTTCGGAAATATCTCCGGTTGCATCCTTAACACCAACGATATTGGATACTTCTCTGCACAGATCTACAATTGTCTGTGGCATCAGACGTGTACCGGTTCTGCTTGGTACATTATACAAAATGATCGGAATCTCTACATTTGTTGCAATTGTTTTGTAATGTGCTTTCAAGCCGTTCTGCGTTGCCTTATTATAATATGGTGTTACGATCAGCAAAGCATCTGCCCCTGCTTTTTCTGCTTCTTTTGATAAATACACTGCGGTCTCTGTACAGTTTGATCCGGTTCCGGCAATAACAGGGATTCTCTTGTTCGTCACTTTACATGCAAATCTGATACACTCCAGATGTTCTTCCTCTGTCAGTGTAGCTGCCTCTCCTGTTGTTCCACAGATAATGATCGCATCCGTTCCGTTGGCAATCTGAAATTCAATGATCTCCTCCAACTTATCAAAATTTACACTACCATCTTCATTCATCGGTGTGATCAATGCAACACCTGCTCCTGTAAAAATAGCCATTGTTCTCTTCCTTTCCGTTCTAATATAAAAAATTCTGCAATAAAATAGAGGAGTGGACACTCTATGCCAACTCCTCGGATAAACAAAAATCTTATGAGTAGCACTCCATCCAGCGATGACAGTCATACAGCTCTTAACTATATGCCCAGCATGACAAAGAACAGGCAATGTCAAACTTCGGCAGATGTTCCTTTCCTTTGCCATCTCTCGTTCCTGTCACGTCCGGCAAAGTACTGATAAAATCTGCGCCTCTACTTACTAAGTCAAGGATAACACCATTCCTGTAGCAGGTCAAGTATTATCTTTCATTAATTCAATTTTACACACTACATCAAGATACGGTACCAGTTCCTCCGGTAAACAGCTTCCGGTAACGATCAACTTCTTGTAATCTCCCTGCAGCTGCAGAAGATCGATCACGTCCTGAACATCAATGATCGCAAGGTCAATCAGTCCCAGCAGTTCGTCCAGAATAATGATGTCACTTTCCCCGGTCTCAATGACTTTCTTTGCAAAATGAAATCCATTTAAAATATTCTGCTTTTCTTCTTCCTTCTCCTGCAATGTCAGATCGCAATAATTGGTTTCAGACTGATCAAAGCGAAAAATCTGCACGTCCGGTTCCAGACGGGTCAGAATCTCAAATTCGTCCGCTACTTTTCCTTTCAGAAACTGAACGATCGAAGTATGCTGACCATTCTTTGTTTCGCGCAATGCCTGCCCTACCGCAGCCGATGTTTTCCCTTTTCCCAGTCCATAATACGCCTGAACAATTTTTGTATCCATTCCTCTTACCTCACAGAAAAAATTAAAACATGGACACAATTATACCATATATTGCTGAAATTTCAATCCATTTTTACAGGAGTGGCCGCAAAGACACTTCCGAATACGCATACGCATCATCTTCTGACATATCCGAAGCCGCTGTAATCTCCTGGCTTTCTTCCACACATTCTAACTTGCTGACCGAGATCTCATAAGCAACTCTGGTCTCATACTGATCTTCTCCGATCTGCTTCTGATATTCCCTGCTCTGGATCCGGCCCCAAAGCTGCACATGTTCACCTACCTGGAATCCATCTGCATATCTTGCATTTCTTCCCCAGCAAATACAAGGTATGTAATCCGATTTGCCGTATGGCCGGTTGACTGCTACCAGCAAGTCTGCAATCTCCCGTCCCAATGGTGTTTTTCGATATACCGATGGTTTACACAGATAACCATCCAAAAAAATGTAGTTTGGTTTTTCACTTTCCTGTTCCACTTCATCCACATGCAGATCTCTGACGAATACCGAAAGTACCAATCGATTGTGATCTTCTTCATGTCGGTTATAGGAACGGAACTGTCCACTTGCTTCCATAAAACATCCCCGGTAATCTTTCTTTACATCAATAAGCCGTTCGGAAACCATAAGTGGTATCACATCATACACTTTGCTCAAACGTTTTACTGAAAGCGAAACCATATAGAATCCCTCGCCATATACCTCATGGCTGAATTCAAACTGGCTTACTACCTCGCCATATACATTTACCTGATTGTTCCCTAGAATCTTATCTGTCATTATCAATGACCCCCTTTGTTTTTTTGCCATTTCTACTGGCTTTTTTCTTTACATAAATATATATATGACGGTGCCCTTTATTTTAGAACAAAATATTCAGTTTAATTTTCTTCAAGAATTCCCTCTAGTATTTTCAATACGCCACAATTTTCATACGTATCACACAAATCGGTAGCTGCCTGCTTCACTTCTTCTCTTCCGTTTTGCACTGCATAGCTTCTTTTACTATAGGCAAACATCTCCATATCGTTTTGGTTATCCCCAAAAACAATCGTTTCTTCTGGTTTGATCCCATAGTGTTGCTGCATAAAAGCCACGGCACTTCCTTTTCCGGAATCGTTCGGCACACAGTCAAGCCACTGAATCCCCGCTAATGTCAATTTAACCTTATCTTCCCATCTTGGCCTAAACCAAGGATCTGTCAATTCTTCTGCTCTGTCTTTATGATTCAAAGACACCTTAACGATATCATCCTCTATATCCCCGATAGAGTCCCCTATCGCCACCATATCATAGCCATATCCATCTACCATCCAACGATAAAGCTCGCTGTCCTCATAACGGCAGTAAGCACGCTTTGTGCCACATACCATAATGTCGCAGTCTTTTACCTGCTTTCCATCCCGAATCAGCTCTTTGACAATCTCTCCCGGTAACGTCTTCGCATACAACATGCGACCTTGATAAAATATATCACTTCCGCCATCTCCGGCAAAATACAACTCATCCGCAATCGGACGGAACAATTTCGCCATACTGAGACGCTGTCTTCCACTGCACACCATAAACTTAATCCCTTTTTGGATCAAGGCATGGATCACTTCAAAATAGCGCGGATCCAACGCGCCTTCGCCCTGTCCATCTCCTACCAGTGTGCCATCTACATCTGAGACGATCATCTTTATCATTTTGCTGTAAATCTCCTGTCTGCATTATAGTGAGAAAATGCCGCACAATAATCATTGCGCGGCATCTCAGTAATCAAATAAGAATTAGTTGTTGATCAACTTATCTTCGCCATTCCAGCTGTATAATTTACGAATCTCTTCGCCAACGATCTCAGATGGATGCTCAGAAGCCAATTTTCTCATTGCTTTGAAGTGAGCCTGTCCACCAGCCTCAGACATATCAAGAAGGAATTCTTTTGCAAAAGAACCATCCTGGATATCAGCAAGAACTTTCTTCATAGCTTTCTTTGTATCTTCTGTGATGATCTTTGGTCCGGTAATGTAATCACCGTACTCAGCTGTATTGGAAATTGAATAACGCATTCCAGCGAAACCACTCTGGTAGATCAGATCTACGATCAGTTTCATCTCATGGATACACTCGAAGTATGCGTTTCTTGGATCATATCCTGCTTCGCAAAGAGTCTCAAAACCTGCCTGCATCAATGCACAAACACCCCCGCAAAGT
>CAKREC010000062.1 GCA_934316925.1 uncultured Eubacterium sp. | reverse complement strand
TTCCCGTACACGTTCTACCGGAAGATTCATCTTTTCTGCAATTTCTTCCGGATATGGCTCTCTTCCAAGTTCCTGAAGGAGCTGACGCTGAACACGGATCAGTTTGTTGATCGTTTCCACCATATGAACCGGAATACGGATCGTTCTTGCCTGATCGGCAATCGCTCTTGTGATCGCCTGACGGATCCACCAGGTAGCATACGTACTGAATTTGTAACCTTTTTTATAGTCAAACTTTTCTACTGCTTTGATCAGTCCCAGATTTCCTTCCTGAATCAGATCAAGAAAAAGCATTCCTCTTCCAACGTAACGTTTGGCAATGCTGACAACCAAACGAAGATTGGCTTCTGCCAGACGTTTTTTCGCCTCTTCATCTCCTGCTTCCATACGCATCGCAAGATCTTTTTCTTCCTCTGCACTTAAAAGAGGTACTTTTCCAATTTCTTTTAAATACATACGGACCGGATCCTCAATGCTGACTCCGTCTGGTACGTTCATCTCAATGTTTTCCAGTTCTTCTTCCGTCGGTTCATCATCCACATCCAGAGTGATGTCATCATCGTCGGTATCACTGTTAGGGATCATTGCCACAATTCCCTTATTATCTAGATAATCAAGAACTTTTTCTGTACGATCGGTATCCAGCTCCAGACCGCTCTCTGTAAAAGCCTTCTCAATCTCCTCAAATTGTAAGACGTTTTCATTATTCTTTGCTTTTTCAATTAAGGTCGTAATTACCTCTAACATTTTCTGCTGTTCATCAACATTTGCGTCAACTTTAGACATAGTTTCCTCCATTCTGCTCTATCTGCATTTTCATTTATAATTTTATATATAGATTTTGCAATGTTTTCTTTTCCTGAATCAATTTTTGCAACTGCGCAATATCTGTAACATGACGGCTCTTGTAGTCCAGACTGTATTTTTTTATGCTTTGAACAACCTCATTAAATGCTTTCTGCTGTTCTTCGCTTCTGGATAAATCCGTCAATTCTTTGCTGAATATGCCGGCAACCAACGATTGTTCTTCTTTACTGTCATATTTGCTGATGATCACGGCTGGCTGCACCTTTTCATATTTCTCATACTGGTCATACATCATTGCTGCAACCGTGCGATATGGTTCATCCACAAAATCTTCAATCGAAACAATCCCTTTGGTTTTTTCAAACAGATCCGGATGGTTGCACAGCCATGTCAGAAAAATTCCCTGACATTTCGCGATTCCATCTTCCTTTTCCATTGCCTTATTCTGTGTGCGTTCCTGCCGTCGTTTTTCATAATCAATACCGACTCGTTTAGCGCTATGATAAGCGACCAGTTTTCGAAAGTCTTCTAGCCGGACCTGATATTCCCTCGCAAAGGCTTCAATATAATTATTGCGTTCAATCTCATTTTGAAAGGAAAGACATTTGTTTGCAACTTCATTCATAAAGCGGGTTTTTGACTCTGGATCATTCATATCGTAATTTCCCCGAATATGATCCACTTCATAAAAGAAACTGGATTTGGCATCATCGATCCTTTTTTGAAATTCTTCCGCTGAAAGCCCTTTTATAAATTCATCCGGGTCTTTATATGGTCTCATGTCGATCACTTTAACTTGCAAATCTGCTTCTTTTAACATTGGGATCGCACGCATCGCTGCCTTCACTCCCGCACTGTCACTGTCATAACACAAATATACAAGATCCGTGTACCGCTTGAGCAGACTGCAATGCTGGCTGGTAAAGGCCGTCCCCAGCGAAGCAACTGCATTTCCAAACCCTGCCTGATGCAATGCGATCACATCCATATATCCTTCACAGATGATCATTCCCTGACTCTGCTTGCCATGCACAAAATTTAGTCCGTAGAGATTTCTGCTCTTGTCAAACACCAATGTCTCCGGCGAATTCAGATATTTGGGTTTCGCATCTCCCATAACACGACCGCCAAAAGCGATCACGCGGTTATTCCGGTCTAAGATTGGGAACATCACACGGTTCCAAAACTTATCGTACGCTCCGCGGCGCTCATCGTAAGTGAAAAGCCCGCTTTCCTTAAGGACATCATCTCCATATCCCTTCGATTTCATGTATCGATATAGCTGACCTCCGGTTTTTTCTGAAAAACCAAGACCAAATTTTATGATCGTTTCTTTGGAAAGTTGTCTCGCTTCCAGATAATCTCTTCCCGGTTTGCCGGCTGGCGATTTCAAACATTGGAAATAATAATTCGCAGCCATTTTATTGATCTGAAGGATGGTATCCCGCAAATCTCTCCGCTTGCGGTCCTCTGCCGAATTTCCTCCCTTCGGAAGTTCAAGTCCAGCCCGCTCAGCTAACTGCTCCAGTGCCTCCACAAATGTAAGATTTTCATATTCCATCAAAAACGTAAATACATTCCCGCCGGCACCACAACCAAAGCAGTAATACATCTGTTTTGCCGGACTGACCGAAAAGGAAGCTGTCTTTTCATTGTGAAACGGACATAATCCAACGTAATTGCTCCCCCCGCGCTTTAAATTCACATAGGAAGAGATAATGTCTACAATATCATTTTGTTGTCGAACCTGCTCAACAAAATCTTCCTCATAATACATAAAAACCTCTTTCTGTACCTACATCAATATACGGACCATGTTCTTGGAATGGCCAGTTTTTCATATGTTGCCACAGCATAGCGATCCGTCATGCCTGCGATAAAATCACAGACTGCTCTTTCTTTTGTTGCCAGTCCCTGTTCTACCATATAGACATACTCCGATGGCATCTGTTCAATGTGTTTTGAGTAATGATCGAACATCTGTGAGATCAGGTACTCTGCTTTGCCCTCTTCTGCCTTTGCAATTGAATTTATGTACACCTTGTCAAACATAAACTGGCGTAAGCCACGCAGAGCATCCGCAACCTCTTTGGATTGACAGATATCATCTTTATCCATACTGTTGGTGATCATGTCATGGATCAATGTGTTTAATCGCTCCCGTAAGCTGCAGCCTAAAATATCAGTGTATTTCTTCGGCAGCTCATCTTCTGTGATCACCTTACCCCGGATCGCATCATCAATGTCCGAATTTACATAGGCAATCTTGTCGCACAATCTGACGATCTTACCCTCCAGCGTACAGGGGGTTCCTGCTGTAGAATGGTTAAGAATGCCATCCCGCACCTCTTTTGTCAGATTCAGGCCTCTGCCGTCTTTCTCCAGAAATTCAACCACACGGACACTTTGCTGCTGATGATGAAACCCTTCCCCATAAATCATATTGAGCACTCGTTCTCCCGCATGTCCAAACGGAGTGTGTCCCAGATCATGTCCGAGAGCAATTGCTTCCGTAAGATCTTCATTTAACTGCAGTGCCTTGGCCACGGTTCTCGCATTTTGTGAAACCTCCAAAGTATGTGTCATGCGTGTGCGATAATGGTCACCCACAGGGGCCAGAAAAACCTGTGTTTTTCCTTTTAAACGGCGAAACGATTTGGAATGCAGGATCCGATCACGATCCCTTTGATACACCGGTCGGATATCACATGGTTCTTCTTCCCGGTCCCTGCCAAGAGACTGATCGCTGAACGCCGCATATGGACTGAGTACAATGTGTTCCCTTTTCTCTAATTTTTCACGTATTGTCATATATTACACTCCAATCTATCCAATAACAAAACGCTACATTTTAGAGTATACAACACAAAAAAGGAAATTCCTTTTTTTATCTGAAATAAAAGTTAAAAATTTAACATTGAAATCAGTTGCAATTGATATTTGCAAATGATCTTCATTGCCTCTTCATGAACAGCCGGATTCCAGGTCTGATCCGGTCTGTGAGCATCCGATCCAAAGATCACATCATTGCCGGTCTCTCCCACGATCTGCCAAAATGTTTCATTCGGATAATGTCTGGCTTCGGCGAATCCCAATAAGTTAAATTCCAACGGAATTTCCCGTTTTTTCATTTCCTGACATAACCGTGTCATATGCTGTTTATAATCCGCAAGGTTTCCCTGATAATTCACAAGATCCGGATGAGCAAGATATTTATATTTGCCAGTATCCATTCCTTCAATAATAGAATCCACATACCGTTTTAAAAGATCTGTGTCCCGCATCGGACTTCCCATATAAGGAGCTCCGTCATCCGGTGTCAGAAAATGCTGACCCATGATCATATAATCGATCGGATAATCCGCCAGCAATTCCTGTTGCAAAGGAAGAAGTTCCGGACAATATTCGCTCTCGAATCCAATCCGGATGGAAATCTCCTTTTGATATTCCTTTCGAAGTTCCAACAGGGAAGTAACATATCCATCTACCTCACCCGGAAGCATCCGGATCGAGGAAACAAATCCACTGGGATATACAAATGGCGCATGATCCGCAAATCCAATTTCCTGAAATCCGGCAGCAATTGCTGCTTCTACATATTCACGGTCGCTTCCGATCGCATGATGACAACGATATGTATGCGTATGATAATTAGCAATCATTACAATCCTCTTTTCTTCCTTACATGATCCGGTAAATAACCGCTGCAATAATGATTCCCACAATACTTCCGATCGTGAATCGGATCGTAAGTCCAAATGTGAGAACCAACACTCCCAGATCCAATTTCACCGGATTGGCGAGTCCAAAACTCTGTCCATAATTAAGCCAGGATAACGCGGATACTCCACTTGTCAACTGGCCCAAAAAACTTCCTAAAACAATGCCTGCTAAGATCAGCAAAAACAATGCCCATGTATTTTTTCCTGCACCTCTTGCCATAATCAACGACTCCTTTTTACATTTTTCTAACTAATATACTACAATTTTTGTCAATTTTCAACGCGCTGCATCCCCGCTCCGGCACTTTGATAAAAGCTGCCGTCTTTCCGTATGAGGATCATTTCAAAATCGGCTTCCTTTTTCTGAAACGCAATCGCTTCTTCTTCCCCCATAACAAACAGTGCTGTTGCGTAGGCATCTGCCATCGTCCCATCTTCTGCGATCACGGTCACACTGGCCAGATCATTTTCTGCCGGTGCTCCGGTCCGATAATCCATAATGTGGTGATACACCTTACCATTTTCCTCAAAATAGCGTTGATAGATCCCACTGGTTACAACCGCTTTGTCGTGGAGTGAAACAATTCCATATACACTGGTGCCATCTTTCGGGTCTGTAATCCCAATGCGGTAATTTTCACTTCCGTTTTTTTGTCCGATCGTCTGCACATTTCCTCCGAGCGATACCATGGCGCTGGAGACATTTTTTTCTATTAAGTAAGTCATGATCGCTTCGGAAAGATAGCCTTTTGCAATCGCACCGACATCGATCTCACTTTGATTTTTCAGTTCGACCAGATGATCTTCTTTCAATACAACATTGCGGTATCCCACCTTCTGTAATGCTTTTTGTAAGGTATCTGCATCTGGCACTTTTTCTTCTTCTGTCGTAAATCCCCATGCTTTTACCACCGGAAACAGCGTAATATCAAAACAGCCATTGGTCTTTTTCGCATAGTTAATTGATTTTTGAATAATATCGTAGGTTTCCGTCTGTACCTGTAATTTCTTTTTTTCATTCAACTTGGCTATATCACTGTCTTCCTTATTTACATTCCAGAGTCCATCATACGCATTGATCATTTTTACGACATCGTTCATATAAGTTCCGGCATCCGGGTCTGTGATCGACAGATCCATCACCGTATCCATCGCAAACACTTCTTTTGTAACCGTATCCTGTTGTGCTGCTGACTTTTCGCAGCCACATAATACGACACACAGAAAAGCGCAAAGCATCCATATGTTTTTTTGCACCCAATCACCTCTGTTCTTCCCGTTCTCTTTTGGAAAACACACAGCCACAATAATCCTGTCGATACAACTGATACTCTCTCGATAATTCTATGCTTCGCTTATAGCCATTTCTCTTTTTAAAATCCGATGGTAAATATGTGACCGGGTTATCTCTGGCAAGTTCTTCGCCAATCTGCATCAGCAGTCCCGCATCCTTATGTGGGCTTATGGACAGTGTCGTGCAAAAATAGTCAAAATTCTGCCTGACCGCCTGCCTGCAAGTTTCCTCCAACCGCAGTCGAAAACACACTTCACAGCGTTTCCCTCGCTCCGGTTCTTTTTCCAGTCCCTTTATCGAATCCAGATATTTTTCTTTCTCGTAATCACAATCCTGTATCGCAATCTCATCTCCAAAAGGGACTTCTGCAAGATAGCGTTTCAGTTCTGCTTTTCTCTTCTCATATTCTTCCTCTTTGGTAATATTCGGATTATAAAAAAAGATCGTGATCTGAAAATAAGAATGCAGATACTCTAATACATAACTGCTGCAGGGCGCACAGCAACAGTGTAAAAAAAGTGTCGGCTTTATTCCTGACGTCTGATTTTTCTGTATGATCTGATCCAATTCTTTTTGATAATTTCTTGTATTCATCATTCACCTACTAACTCTCACTTTTAGGGGACAATGTGATCACGCCTGCCAGATTTCCTCTTCTTCCCTTTGTATATCGATGGGAGAACAAAAGATCATGATGGCAGCAGGTACACATGCCGCTTACCTGCAGATGTTCCTGTTTTACTCCTGCTTCCCGCAGTATCCACTCATTGGCGCGCCACAGATCCAACTGATATTTGTGATCTTCCTTGGCGATTGCAAGTTCTTTCATCTGTTCTGCCGGAAAACATTTCGCAAACTCGTCTACAACATCCTCACTCACTTCATAACAATCCTGACAAATAGATGGACCAACGACCGCAATGATATTTTCCGGCCGGCACCCATACACTTCTCCCATCCTGCGTACGGTGACAGCACCCATTTTCGACACAGTGCCACGCCACCCGGAATGACTGGATGCCACCACCTTTTGAACCGGATCGTAAAAAAAGAGTGGCACACAATCAGCATAAAATGTCATAAGCGTAACCTTCTCATCCTGTGTCATAAGTCCGTCCACCCCTGTCAGATCAGAATCGCGGTAAATTCCTTTTCCACAATCGTCCCTGGTAACCTTTACTACTTTTGTTTCATGGATCTGATCCGATAAAACCAAATGCTCTGTTTCATATCCAACCGCTTCTGCGAACCGTCGATGATTTTCCAGCACACGCTCCCTTTCATCATTCCGGTTAAAACTCAGATTCATGGAAGCAAATTCACCTTCACTCACCCCACCGGTCTTCGTAGAAAATCCATGCACAAGATCATACGAATCAAAGATCGGAAACGTAAAATATACAACTCCATTTTTCTCTCTTTTTGTAATATTCATAAATGCCACCTTTATATTTCAATATTTTTTTGATATACTACTAGCAGTAATTTGTTACGGGAGGAAAAAATATGCCTTGTATTTATACACATCATGTATTTGGAAAAGATGTCCATGCCGGACTTCCAAAAGAACTAAGAACGATCATTGAACATCATAAAGACGAATTTTTCGCAGGTCTTCAGGGACCGGATTTTCTTTTTTTCTATCTTCCCGTATTTAAAGTGCGTACCAATCAGATTGGACATTGGCAGCACAAACGACCATTTGACACTTTTTTAAGACACCTGATCCCGGTGATCCACCGTGAAGGAACCGATTCCGGAGTCTATGCCTATACCATGGGATTCATCTGCCATTTTATGCTGGACAGTGAATGCCACTCATATGTCATCCCTGCTTCCAAACAGCCGGGATATAACCACCTCGCGATCGAAAATGAATTTGACCGCCATCTGATGCGGACGCATGGGATCGCTCCTCTTACCTATCCGGTATGGCGTCTGGTAAAGATCAATAAGGCAGTGACCAGTACGGTACAAAAAGCTTACGAAGCCTTTGAAATCCCTATGAAAAAAATTCACGAATCAATATACAGTATGCGTTTTTACAAATGGCTGTTTACCAATGATAAAGGCTTGCGCCGAAGCCTGATCCGCGGTGCCATGAAACTGTCCATGTGCTATGACGAGATCGAGGGACATATGTTGGATCTGCATCCTAAAAAATATGCAGCCAAGACGAATCAGAGTCTGCAGTATATCTATGATTCTGCAATCGCACCCACCCAGGAGCTGATCGTAGATTTCCACAAAACAATTACCGAAGGCCAGCCGTTAAATCCCCGTTTCCACACTACCTTTAACAGCAATGAGCCTTACATTCCCAAATCCCGTTGAAACTGGCTTAAAAATTCATTGACAAGTTTACGCTTTTCATGCCAGAATTTTCTTCCCGGCGCTGTAACAAATTCCATCTGCTTCATATGTCTGTATGTGTACTTTTCCATATGCCGGCAGATGGCTTCGAATGTCGGCGCCTCTTCTTTTGAAGCAATCCATGTATCCAATATGATTCCCATTGCCCCTGTATCGTCGAGCATATCCGCTTCCATCAAAACAACAAGCTCTGTCGGCGTTGTCTTTTCATGAAAAAGCTTTTTCGTAGAATGTTCCTCAATTAAATAACAGATAAAATCAATCTGCTCCGGTTTATAATTTCTGCGTTCCAAATACTCCCTGCATATGTCAGAACTTTTGGAAGCATGGCCTTCCTGTGTCCCACAAGCATATCCCACATCATGAAATATGGTTGCAATCTTCAAAGATTCCACATCCAGCCTGTCATCCTTTAATTCCTTGGTAATGCGTAACATCCACTGATACACCCGGAGCGTATGACGATACCGGTCATATCCAATACGATTTTTACTTTTATTTCCTTTTTTTCGATCATAACTGTAAAGCATATCCTCTACATATCGAAACATACCTTTGTGTTCTCTCATTTTTTTACAAATTTTACTACTGTCTCAATTCCTCTTGTCCAAGGAAACATGTCCACACAGTGTGCAACAACCGGCTCATAGCCATACTGCAATATAACTTCTAAATCCCTTGCAAGTGATGTTGGCTTGCACGAAATATATACGATATTTTTTACACTATAATCTAAAATCTTAGGCAGTGCTTTCGGATGAATCCCCTCCCGTGGAGGATCCAGAACGATCATATCCGGTTTTGTCTCGATGTCATCAATCACCTTTAAGACATCTCCGGCAATAAAGGTGCAATTGTCCAAATGATTTCTTGCGGCATTTTCTTTTGCCGAAACAACGGCTTCTTCTACAATTTCAACACCGATGACCTCTTTTGCTACCGGTGCAAGCACCTGCGCGATCGTACCCGTGCCACTATAAAGATCAAAGACGATCTTGCCCTCGATATCTCCTACATAACTGCGGGCCAGATCATATAACACCTCTGCCCCGGCCGAATTGGTCTGAAAAAAAGAAAACGGTGTGATCTTAAACTGAAGTCCGAGTATTTCTTCATAAAAGAAAGGCTCGCCGTACAACACTCTGGTGTGATCCGACTGCACCACATCCGAAAGTGAATCATTAGTCATATGCAAAATTCCCGCATATTCCCCTTCAATTGGCAAAGATAACAAAACATCCCTGTACAAATCCAGATCCAATGCTGCCTGTGAAGTAGTAACCAGACAGACTAAAAGCTGTCCTGTTTTTCTTGCTTTTCTTACCAGTAAATGCCGCAGCACACCTTCATGAGACATCTTGTGATAAAAAGGGATCTCTCTCTGTTGAAAAAATTCAGCAGTCGCCTTTAAAACCATCCGGAAG
>CAKREC010000061.1 GCA_934316925.1 uncultured Eubacterium sp. | reverse complement strand
ATGTTGTGCGAAACACACGTGGCGTAACTGGTTTCGTAGGTCCAGGATCCAAACCGGTTCCATTGACCGAGGAAGAGATTGTGAATATGGGATTCCTTGCTCAGGCAGAAGAATCACCGTTCTCAGTTGGAGATCAGGTTGTTGTCACAGAGGGAGTATGGCAAAATACTAACGGCGTTGTTCAGGAAGTTCATCCGGCAAAACAGATGGCAGTTATCGTGATCGATATGTTCGGAAGAGATACGCCGGTTGAGATTGATTTCTCTGAATTGAAACAGCTTTAATGATTTAGGAGGAAATGTAAAATGGCTAAGAAAGTCGAAGGATATATTAAATTACAGATTCCAGCAGGAAAAGCGACTCCTGCACCACCTGTTGGTCCTGCACTTGGACAGCACGGAATCAATATTGCTCAGTTTACAAAAGAGTTCAATGCTAAGACACAGGGACAGGATGGCATGATCATTCCTGTTGTTATCACTGTTTATGCAGATAGAAGTTTTAGTTTCGTTACTAAGACTCCACCAGCAGCTGTATTGATTAAGAAAGCATGTAATCTTCAGACAGCATCTGGTGAGCCAAACAGAAAGAAAGTTGCTACAATCTCCAAAGCAGATGTGCAGAAGATTGCAGAAACAAAAATGCCTGACTTGAATGCCGGCAGCTTGGAAGCAGCTATGAGCATGATCGCTGGTACAGCAAGAAGTATGGGTATCGAAGTAGGAGAATAATTTTCCTGCCAAACAAATATGTAACAATCAATCATTAAGTCAAAATTACGCATTTATTGAAAGAACTAATGTCATTTGGACGTTATGGGAGGACCATGTCCGTTAATACCACTAGGAGGTTTAAGAAATGAAAAGAGGTAAAAAGTATACAGAAGCCGCAAAATTAGTTGATCGTGCAACTCAGTATGATGTGGCAGACGCAATTAGCCTTGTTAAGAAAACAGCTGTTGCAAAATTTGATGAAACCGTAGAAGCTCACATTCGCCTTGGCGTAGATGGACGTCACGCAGACCAGCAGGTTCGTGGTGCTGTTGTACTTCCACACGGAACAGGAAAAACTGTTCGCGTATTGGTATTCGCAAAAGGTGATAAAGTGGCAGAAGCTGAAGCAGCAGGCGCTGACTTCGTAGGCGGCGAGGAATTGATCCCAAGAATCCAGAACGATGGATGGTTCGATTTCGACGTTGTTGTAGCTACTCCAGACATGATGGGTGTTGTTGGTCGTCTGGGTCGTGTGTTAGGACCTAAAGGCTTGATGCCAAACCCAAAAGCTGGTACGGTTACCATGGATGTTACAAAAGCTGTTAATGATATTAAAGCTGGTAAGATCGAGTATCGTCTGGACAAAGCAAACATTATCCATTGTCCAGTAGGAAAAGCTTCTTTTACAGAAGAGCAGCTTACAGAGAACTTCAACACTTTGATGGAAGCTATTATTAAAGCAAAACCAGCAAGCGCAAAAGGAACCTACATGAAGAGTGTTACTCTTGCAAACACAATGGGACCTGGAATCAAAGTGAACACAACAAAAATTGGATAATTTTTGTTGACAAAAGAAAAAACTTTTGTTAAAATCATGATGTTTATAACTGCCGTAGACAGCAAGTATAGTTTTTATGTAAGAGCGAAAGCCGCTTGCCGAGGAAAGATTGTGAATTACATTTTATGAGTGATCAATCCCTGTCTGCGTGAGTGGACGGGGATTTTCTTTGTAATCCCTTCGCCAGAGTACATGGTACAATCGGCAGATTATATGGCAGCTTCGGCTGACTATAATAAGGAGGTAAAATTCTCATGGCTAAAGTCGAATTGAAAGCTCCGATCGTAGACGAGATCAAAGGATACGTAGCAGATGCAAAAGCTGCAGTACTTGTAGATTATCGTGGACTTACGGTTGAGCAGGACACAGAACTTCGTAAACAGATGAGAGAGGCTGGTGTTGTATACAAAGTATACAAGAACACAATGCTTCATCTTGCATTCGAAGGAACTGATTTTGAACAGCTCGACAAACACTTGGAAGGACCAACCGCTATTGCATTTGGCATGGAAGATGAAACTGCTCCAGCAAGAATCTTAAATGATTTTGCAAAGAAAGCAGAAGCTCTTGAGTTCAAAGCAGCAGTAGTTGATGGAACATATTATGATGAGGCTGGTGTTAAAGTATTGGCTACTATCCCATCCAAAGATGTTCTTATTTCCAAATTGCTTGGAAGTTTGCAGTCACCAATTACAAACTTCGCTCGTGTTATTCAGCAGATCGCAGATGCTCAGGGTGAAGCAGCTGCAGAATAAGATTCGTTGGAATCGACATTGTTATTAAAATTAAAATGGAGGAAATTAAAATGACAACACAGGAATTTATCGACGCTATCAAAGAATTAAGCGTTATGGAATTAAATGATTTAGTAAAAGCATGTGAGGAAGAATTCGGCGTTTCTGCAGCAGCAGGCGTTGTAGTTGCAGCAGCAGGTGCTGACGGTGCAGCAGCAGAAGAGAAAGATGAGTTCGACGTAGAGTTGACAGAAGTTGGCGCTGCTAAAGTTAAAGTTATCAAAGTAGTTCGTGAAGTAACTGGTCTTGGTTTGAAAGAAGCTAAGGAAGTTGTTGATGGAGCTCCTAAGATCGTTAAAGAAGGCGCTAGCAAAGAAGAAGCTAACGAGATCAAAGAGAAATTGGAAGCTGAAGGCGCTAAAGTTACTCTTAAATAATTGTTTGATATCCAATGAGACATTGTCTCGGAGAGAAGCCGTTTGGAGTCATCTGACTCTGAGCGGCTTTTTGCGTTGTAGATATTTTGAAACAGAATCGTAGAAAATGGCATAAAAAAAGCCCGCAAATAAACGGACTTAAAAATCTAAAAAATGCTTGACACCTTGCATACTCTATGATACGATAGAAAATGCACTATTGTGGTATGGTAGGCGAACTTTTCCTACGCAAATTAAAGTATATCACAGTTCTGTAGAAAAGACAAGGAGTGAAATCATCAATGGAGAAAAACAGAATACGTCCTGTCCGTGTTGGAAAAGGCGTCAGAATGAGTTACTCAAAGCAGAGAGAAGTTTTGGAATTGCCTAATCTTCTTGAAGTTCAAACAGAATCCTATAAGTGGTTTCTGGAAGAAGGACTGAACGAAGTATTTCGTGATATTTCGCCTATCGCGGATTACAATGGCAACCTCAGCCTTGAGTTTGTAAGCTTCGAATTGTGCGAAGATGATAAGAAATATAACATTGAAGAGTGTAAGGAACGTGATGTTACTTACGCAGCACCTTTGAAGGTCAAAGTGAGACTTCACAACAATGAGACAGAAGAGATCAGTGAACATGATATTTTCATGGGAGATCTTCCACTCATGACTAAGACCGGTACCTTCGTTATCAATGGCGCTGAGCGTGTTATTGTCAGCCAGTTAGTTCGTTCCCCTGGTATTTATTATGGCATTGCGCACGACAAAATTGGTAAAGAATTGTATTCTGCTACTGTGATCCCTAACCGTGGAGCGTGGTTAGAGTACGAGACAGACTCCAATGATATTTTTTACGTTCGCGTAGATAGAAATAGAAAAGTTCCGATTACGGTGCTGATCCGTGCGCTGGGTGTCGGAACCAATCAGGAAATCCTTGATATGTTTGGTGAAGAGCCAAAGATCCTTGCATCTATGGCGAAAGATCCATCCGAAAATTATCAGGATGGCCTGTTAGAACTTTATAAAAAATTGCGTCCGGGCGAGCCTTTGGCAGTCGACAGCGCAGAGAATCTGCTCAACAGCATGTTCTTTGACGTCAGAAGATATGATCTTGCTAAAGTAGGACGTTATAAATTCAATAAAAAACTTGCATTAGAAGGAAGAATCACAGGATTCCCTCTGGCAGAAGATGTTGTAGATCCGGAGACCGGAGAAGTCGTTGCAGAAGCTGGTACTATGGTATCCGAAGAACTGGCAAGACAGATTCAGAATGCAGCAGTTCCATTTGTGTATGTGTCGACAGAAGAAGGAAAAGTGGTAAAAGTGCTTTCCAACATGATGGTAGACTTGCATGCATACCTGCCAAATGCAGATAAAGAAGAACTGGGTGTTACCGAAGATGTATACTATCCGGAACTCAAAGCAATTTTAGAAGAATACGAATCAGATGAAGAGCGCTATGAAGCGATCAGCAGAAATATTGCTCTTTTGATTCCAAAACATATTACAAAGGAAGATATTTTTGCTTCCATTAACTACAATTTACATCTTGAGTATGGTGTTGGACATGATGATGATATTGACCATTTGGGCAATCGTCGTATCCGTGCTGTCGGTGAATTGTTACAGAATCAGTACCGTATCGGTCTGTCCCGTATGGAGCGTGTTGTCCGTGAACGTATGACGACACAGGATATCGAGACGATCTCTGCACAGTCCCTGATCAATATCAAACCGGTTACCGCTGCTGTCAAAGAATTCTTTGGTAGTTCACAGCTGTCTCAGTTTATGGATCAGAACAACCCACTGAGTGAGTTGACACATAAGAGAAGATTGTCTGCATTGGGACCTGGTGGTTTGTCCAGAGACCGTGCCGGATTCGAAGTACGAGATGTACACTACTCTCATTATGGAAGAATGTGTCCAGTAGAGACTCCCGAGGGACCGAATATCGGTCTGATCAACTCATTGGCATCTTATGCACAGATCAATGAGTATGGATTCTTAGAGGCACCATACCGTAAGGTTGACAAATCAGATCCTGAAAATCCACGTGTTACCGATGAAGTTGTTTATATGACTGCGGATATGGAAGATCGTTATCACGTTGCACAGGCGAATGAGCAGTTGGATGAAGAAGGACATTTTGTACGTAAAGTTGTATCTGGTCGTTTCCGTGAAGAGACATCGGAGTTTGAGAAGAAGATGATCGATTATATGGACGTATCGCCAAAGATGGTATTCTCTGTCGCTACAGCCATGATCCCATTCCTGGAAAACGACGATGCGAACCGTGCGCTGATGGGATCCAACATGCAGCGTCAGGCAGTACCGCTTCTCGTTACCGAGGCACCGGTAGTTGGTACGGGTATCGAGATGAAAGCAGCGGTAGACTCCGGAAACTGTGTTGTCGCAGAAGAAGCCGGTGTTGTAGAGCGTGCTGAGACAAACCGCATTACAATCCGCAAAGATGATGGCAACTTGGATGAATATCATCTGCTTAAATTTGCGCGCAGCAACCAGGGTAACTGCATGAATCAGAGACCGATCGTAAACAAGGGCGAACGCGTAGAAGCTGGACAGGTAATCGCCGATGGTCCATCTACTTCCGGCGGAGAACTCGCTCTTGGAAAGAACCCATTGATCGGATTTATGACCTGGGAAGGTTACAACTACGAGGATGCGGTACTTCTTAGTGAACGACTGGTTCAGGAAGATGTGTATACTTCGATCCATATCACAGAATATGAGACAGATGCACGTGATACCAAACTTGGACCGGAAGAGATCACAAGAGACGTTCCTGGTGTCGGCGATGATGCACTCAAAGATCTGAATGAGCAGGGTATTATCCGTATTGGTGCAGAAGTACGTGCCGGTGATATCCTGGTAGGTAAGGTTACTCCGAAGGGAGAGACTGAGCTTACAGCAGAAGAGCGTCTTCTTCGCGCGATCTTTGGTGAGAAAGCGAGAGAAGTACGTGATACTTCATTGCGTGTTCCGCATGGTGAATTTGGTATTGTTGTGGACGCGAAAGTATTTACAAGAGAAAATGGTGACGAATTGTCTCCTGGAGTAAACCAGACAGTCCGTATTTATATTGCACAGAAACGTAAGATCCAGGTCGGCGATAAGATGGCTGGACGTCATGGAAATAAGGGTGTCGTTTCCCGCGTACTTCCAATTGAGGATATGCCATTCTTGCCAAACGGACGACCACTGGATATCGTATTGAACCCACTGGGCGTACCTTCTCGTATGAATATCGGTCAGGTCCTGGAGATCCACTTGAGCCTTGCTGCTAAAGTACTGGGATTCAATGTATCCACACCGGTATTTGATGGCGCAAACGAGGTTGATATTATGGATACTCTGAAGATGGCAAATGACTATGTTAATACCCCATTGGATGAGTTTGAAAAGAAATATAAAGATATATTGGATCCGGAAGTTATGGAATATCTTCTTACCAATCAGGAATACCGCAAAGAATGGGCTGGTGTTCCGATCAAAGAGGATGGAAAAGTTCAGCTTCGTGACGGACGTACCGGAGAATTCTTTGATGGCGAAGTTACGATCGGATTCATGCATTACCTGAAACTGCATCATCTGGTAGACGATAAGATCCATGCACGTTCTACCGGTCCTTACTCCTTAGTAACACAGCAGCCTCTGGGTGGTAAAGCTCAGTTTGGTGGACAGCGTTTCGGAGAGATGGAGGTTTGGGCACTGGAGGCATATGGTGCTGCTTATACTTTGCAGGAGATCCTTACTGTCAAATCCGATGATGTGATCGGACGTGTTAAGACTTATGAAGCGATCATCAAAGGGGACAACATTTCTGAGCCGGGTATTCCGGAATCCTTCCGCGTTATGCTGAAAGAATTACAGGCATTGGCATTGGATGTTACCGTTCTTGACGAGGAAGACAATGAAGTTCCTATGAATGAAACATTGGAAGAGGATACATCGGAAAATGTGAAGGAAATGATCAACGACAAGAAAATTGAATTGCAGCAGGAATCTTTCGAAGAGGCCGGCTTCCGTGAAACAACAGTAGAAGGTCTGGATGATGATAGCAGCATTGGCGTAGACGAATAGAAAGGACGGTTTTGCTATGTCACAGTATGGAAATGAAACTCAGAAGACATTTACTTACGACAAAATAAAAATTAGACTTGCTTCCCCAGAGAGAATCCGCGAATGGTCTCGCGGGGAAGTTAAGAAACCAGAGACGATTAATTACCGTACATTGAAACCGGAAAAGGAAGGTTTGTACTGCGAGAGAATTTTCGGACCAAGCAAGGACTGGGAATGTTACTGCGGAAAGTACAAAAAAGTACGTTATAAAGGTGTTGTCTGCGATCGATGTGGTGTAGAAGTTACCAAAGCCAGCGTTCGTCGTGAGCGTATGGGTCATATTGAATTGGCCGCACCGGTTTCACATATCTGGTATTTTAAAGGAATTCCAAGCCGCATGGGCTTGATCTTAGATATTTCTCCAAAAGTACTGGAGAAAGTATTGTACTTTGCTTCCTACATTGTGTTGGAATCTGAAACACCGGAGATTCAGGTGAAACAGGTTCTTACCGAAGCAGAGTATCAGAAAGCAAGAGAGACTTATGGTGATTCTTTCCGTGTTGGTATGGGAGCTGAATCCATTCAGGAACTTTTGCAGGCGATCGATCTGGAAGCAGAATCCAAAACTCTGAAGGCGGAGTTGAAAGATTCCAGTGGTCAGAAGCGTGCGCGTATTATCAAACGTCTGGAAGTAGTAGAAGCATTCCGTGAGTCTGGCAATCACCCGGATTGGATGATCCTTACCGTAATTCCTGTTATTCCACCGGATCTTCGTCCGATGGTTCAGCTGGATGGTGGTCGTTTTGCAACTTCCGACCTGAATGATCTGTATCGTCGTATCATCAACCGTAACAACCGTCTGAAGAGATTGTTGGAACTGGGAGCACCGGATATTATCGTACGAAACGAAAAACGTATGCTTCAGGAAGCAGTTGACGCGCTGATCGACAATGGCCGTCGCGGCCGTCCGGTAACGGGTCCTGGTAACCGTGCCCTTAAGTCACTTTCTGATCTGCTGAAAGGTAAACAGGGACGTTTCCGTCAGAACTTGTTAGGAAAACGTGTTGACTACTCTGGACGTTCCGTAATCGTAGTAGGTCCGGAACTTAAGATTTATCAGTGTGGTCTGCCGAAAGAGATGGCGATCGAGCTGTTCAAGCCATTTGTTATGAAAGAACTTGTGGCAAATGGAACTGCACACAATATTAAAAATGCAAAGAAGATGGTAGAGAAACTTGAGCCGGTTGTATGGGATATTCTTGAAGAAGTTATCCGCGAGCATCCAGTTATGCTGAACCGTGCCCCTACACTTCACCGTCTGGGTATTCAGGCGTTTGAGCCGATCCTTGTAGAAGGAAAAGCGATCAAACTTCACCCATTGGTATGTACAGCGTTCAACGCCGACTTCGATGGAGACCAGATGGCGGTTCATTTACCATTGTCAGTAGAAGCACAGGCAGAGTGTAGATTCTTGCTTCTTTCTCCAAACAACTTGCTGAAACCATCCGATGGTGGTGCAGTAGCAGTACCTTCTCAGGATATGGTCCTTGGTATTTATTATCTGACACAGGAACGTCCTGGCGTAAAAGGAGAAGGCAAAGCGTTTAAAGACATCAATGAGGCTATGATCGCATATGAAAATCATGAGATCACATTGCATGCAAAGATTAAGGTAAAACGTACCGGAATCAACAAAGATGGTGTAGAGGAATCAAGAATTATTGAGTCTACTCTTGGACGCTTTATCTTTAATAATATTATCAGTCAGAATCTGGGATTTGTAGATCGTGAAGATCCGGACAATTTCCTTAAACTGGAAGTTGATTTCCATGTTGGTAAGAAACAGTTAAAACAGATCCTTGAAAAATGTATTAACAACGAAGGTGCGATCAAGACCGCGGAGACATTGGATGCGATCAAAGCACTGGGATATAAATATTCTACACGCGCAGCGATGACAGTATCAATTTCTGATATGGAAGTACCTGCAGCGAAGAAAGATATTTTGAAAGAGGCAGAAGACACCGTTGAGTTGATTGCTGAAAACTTCCGCATTGGTAACTTGACGGAGGAAGAGCGTTATCGTGCTGTAGTAGATACATGGAAAGAGGCCGATGACGAGATTACAAAAGCTCTGTTGAATGGTCTGGATAAGTACAACAACATCTTTATGATGGCGGATTCCGGAGCCCGTGGTTCTGATAAACAGATCAAACAGCTTGCTGGTATGCGTGGACTGATGGCAGATACATCCGGTCGTACGATCGAATTGCCGATCAAGTCAAACTTCCGTGAGGGTCTGGACGTATTGGAGTACTTTATCTCTGCGCATGGAGCTCGTAAAGGTTTGTCGGATACTGCTCTTCGTACAGCCGATTCCGGATATTTGACAAGACGTCTTGTTGATGTATCCCAGGATCTGGTTATCCGTGAGAATGATTGTATGGAAAGCCGCAACAAGGATGAGATTCCAGGTATGTGGATCAGTGCATTTATGGATGGTAAAGAAGTGATCGAGACACTCGAAGAGCGTATTACCGGACGTTATTCCTGCAACACGATCCTTGATGACAACGGAGAAGTTATTGTTAAGGCAAATCATATGATCACACCGAAACGTGCAGCACGTATTGTGGCTACAAAAGCCATTGTGGATGCAGGTGATGAAGCACAGGTTAAGATTCGTACAATCCTTACCTGCAAGTCTCATATTGGTGTATGTGCGAAATGTTATGGTTCAAACATGGCTACCAAGGAACCAGTACAGGTCGGTGAAGCAGTTGGTATTATTGCTGCTCAGTCGATCGGTGAGCCTGGTACACAGCTTACCATGCGTACATTCCATACCGGTGGTGTAGCCGGAGACGATATCACACAGGGTCTTCCTCGTGT
>CAKREC010000060.1 GCA_934316925.1 uncultured Eubacterium sp. | reverse complement strand
GTATCCGGTCCGGCGATGTTTATAGCTGTGGAAGAAGAAGGCGGCGGTGAACATTCCATATCATTGAAGGTGAATGCCCTGAAACAGGCGGGCTACTCGATGGCAGGAGACATGGGAGCATTGCCGGCACAGCAGATCGAATCGAAGAATGCCAGTGTAGCCACGGAGTTGAAAGACTTCGGGTTTAACTTCAACCTGGCGCCGGTAGCGGACTATACGACGGTGGCAAGCACCGATTATGCCAGACGGTGTTTTGGCAGCGAGGTTGATACCGTAGAAGATGCGGTGACTGCCTTTGTCAAGGGGATGAACTCGGTAGGAGTTATCAGCACGTTGAAGTATTTTCCGGGAGCCGGAAGTTCTACGGGCGAGTATGGCAAAGACATTCTGATTAACAATGAAAGTCTTATGACGCTGCGTAAGAAGAATTTTGCGGTATATTCTGCTGGGATCAAGGCGGGTGCAGACTGCGTTATGGTCGGCAACATATCGGTGCCGAAGATCACAGCGAGCGATACGCTGCCGGCTTTTCTGGCGGAGGATATTGTGACCAGCCTTTTGCGGGAAGAGTTGAATTTTGAAGGGATCATTCTGACATCCTCCTTGAAGGACGCTTGCCTTGTCCGGAATTATACACAGGAATATGCGGCAGTAGAAGCGGTAAAAGCCGGATGTGACATGATCTTGCAGCCACTGGATTTTGAAGCATGCTATCAGGCAGTGATCCGGGCAGTGAACGCGGGCGAGATCGACGAAAAAGTAATCAACACAGCAGTGCGACGGATTTTGATCACCAAGATCCAGAAAGGCATCTGCGTGTTAGAGGATAAATAATATAAATAAAACAACAAGAGGGGAACCGAAATGAGTACACAGATTAATGAGTTTTATTCTGATGGATTGCACGAAGAATGCGGTGTATTTGGTATGTATGATCTGGATGGCGGAGATGTTGCATCTACGATTTATTACGGATTATTTGCGTTACAACATCGTGGTCAGGAAAGTTGTGGTATTGCGGTAAGTGATACCGAAGGACCAAAGGGCAAGGTAATGTGTTCAAAGGGCATGGGCCTTGTGAATGAGGTGTTTGATGCGGAAGGTCTTGAGAAGTTAAAAGGCAATATTGGTGTTGGACATGTAAGATATTCGACGGCAGGCGCCAGTAACAATCAGAATGTACAGCCATTGGTTTTGAATTATGTGAAAGGTACTTTGATGCTGGCTCATAACGGAAACCTGGTCAATGCACTGGAACTGCGGAAGGAACTTGAGTATACAGGTGCGATCTTCCAGACGACAATTGACACGGAAGTGATCGCGTATCTGATCGCCCGTGAACGATTGAATACCGGAACGGTTGAAGATGCCGTGAAAAATGCCATGAGAAAATTAAAGGGCGCGTACTCTCTTGTGATCTCCAGCCCAAGAAAATTGATCGGAGCCAGAGATCCATTTGGATTCCGTCCATTGGTGATCGGCAAACGTGACAACAGCTATATACTTGCCAGCGAGACTTGTGCACTGGATGCTGTAGGCGCTGAATTTGTGCGTGATGTAAAACCGGGCGAGATTGTTATGCTTGACAAAGATGGCATTACATCCGATGAAAGTTTATGTACTGTGAAACCGGCAAAATGTATTTTTGAGTATATTTATTTTGCCCGTCCGGACAGCTATGTAGACGGAGTCAGTGTATACAATTCCCGCATTATGGCAGGAAAGATCCTGGCACAGATGCATCCGGCAGATGCTGATATTGTGGTAGGTGTACCGGATTCAGGAAATGCTGCGGCGATGGGATTTGCACTGCAGGCAGGAATCCCATATCGGGTTGGATTCATTAAGAACACATACGTTGGCCGTACGTTTATCAAACCAAAGCAGTCAGCGAGAGAATCCAGTGTAAAGATCAAACTCAATGTATTGAAAGAAGTTGTAGCGGGCAAACGTGTTGTTATGGTAGATGACTCGATCGTACGTGGTACGACCAGTGGATTGATCGTTAAGATGCTCAAAGATGCCGGCGCTACAGAAGTGCATGTGCGTATCAGTTCTCCACCGTTTTTGTTCCCATGCTACTTTGGAACGGACGTGCCGAGCTGTGATCAGCTGATCGCGCATCAGCATACGATCGACCAGATCTGCCAGCTGATCGGTGCAGATTCTTTGGGATACCTGGATGGCGAGAGATTGCCGGAACTGATCGAGGGAGATACCGGATATTGCGATGCCTGCTTCTCTGGAAATTACCCGGTAGAGCCACCGAAAGAAGATATACGAGGAGAATACGAACACTAAAATTTTCAACCAGAAAGGAAGAGATTATGAATACAGATAATTACGTAAGCCCATTGTCAGAACGATATGCCAGCAAGGAGATGCAGTATATTTTTTCTCCGGATATGAAATTCCAGACATGGAGAAAATTGTGGATCGCATTGGCAGAAACAGAGCAGGAACTTGGCTTGAAAGATGCAGATGGCAATCCGCGTATTACGGATGAACAGTTAGAGGAACTGAGAGCGCATGTTACGGACATCAATTATGATGTCGCAAAAGCGAGAGAAAAAGAAGTCCGTCACGATGTCATGAGTCATGTGTATGCGTATGGACAGCAGTGTCCGAAGGCAGCAGGCATTATCCACCTGGGAGCTACTTCTTGTTATGTAGGAGATAACACCGATGTTATCATCATGACAGAGGCACTGAAACTTGTGAAGAAGAAACTGGTCAACGTAATTAGTATTCTGACCGATTTCGCTGTTAAATATAAAGATCTTCCGACACTGGCATTTACCCATTTCCAACCGGCACAGCCGACGACAGTAGGAAAAAGAGCCACTCTTTGGATCCAGGAACTTGTTATGGATCTGGAGGACCTGGAACATGTTCTTTCTCATATGAAGCTTTTGGGATCCAAAGGAACGACAGGTACACAGGCAAGCTTTTTGGAACTGTTTGACGGAGACGAAAGTAAATGTAAAGAAGCAGACAAGCTGATTGCGAAAAAGATGGGATTTGATTCCTGCTTCCCGGTATCCGGTCAGACATATTCCCGTAAATTAGATACAAGAGTTGTGAATGTTCTTGCAGGGATTGCAGCAAGTGCTCATAAATTTTCCAATGATATCCGCCTTCTTCAGCATCTGAAAGAGGTAGAGGAGCCATTTGAAAAGAGCCAGATCGGATCATCTGCGATGGCATATAAGAGAAATCCGATGCGCAGCGAGCGTATTGCATCTCTTTCCCGTTACGTTATGATCGATGCTTTGAATCCTGCGATCACTTCCGCAACACAGTGGTTTGAGAGAACATTGGACGACTCGGCGAATAAACGTCTCAGCGTGGCAGAAGGATTCCTTGCGATCGACGGTATTCTGGATCTGTTCATGAATGTAGCAGATGGATTGGTTGTATACGACAAAGTGATCACAAAGAGACTTATGTCAGAACTTCCATTTATGGCTACGGAGAACATTATGATGGATGCGGTAAAAGCTGGCGGCAATCGTCAGGAACTTCATGAGAAGATCCGCGAACTTTCTATGGAAGCCGGTGCCAACGTAAAACAGCGTGGCCTGGACAATAATCTGCTGGAACTGATCGCAGCAGACGATGCATTCCCGATGACACTGGAAGAGTTACAGAAGACGATGGATCCAAGCAAATATGTTGGACGTGCTCCAAGTCAGGTCAGTGAGTTTGTGGAAGATGTTGTAAAACCAATTCTGGATGCAAACAAAGATTTGATCGGAATGAAAGCAGAGATCAATTGTTAAAAAAGGAGGTTGCTTTATGGCATTGCTTGACAAAGACAAAATGATGAAGGGGTTTGGAAAAGCAGTAGACGCAGTAAACGGTGCTGCAGATAAAACTGGAGAATTTATCAAAGAAAATGAAATTGACAAAAAAGCCAGAAATGTTCTTTCCGGCATGGACCGGGAATTGAACCGCATGGTGAAAGATGTCAAAGGCTACTTCAAAAAAGATAATCAATATAAAAAGAAATTATAAGCGAAAAGAGTTTATAGACGGAGGAAGTTATGTGGGTTGCAGATGGATGGAAAGATTATGAGGTTTTAGATACTTCCAGTGGAGAAAAGCTGGAGCGGTGGGGCGACTATATTCTGGTGCGCCCGGATCCTCAGGTGATCTGGGATACTCCACATCAGGCTCCGGAATGGAAGAGAAAGAACGGACATTATCACCGAAGCAATAAAGGCGGTGGTCAGTGGGAGTTCTTTGATCTGCCGGAACAGTGGGACATTTCCTACAAAGAACTCACATTCCGCCTCAAACCATTTAGCTTCAAGCACACGGGATTATTTCCGGAGCAGGCAGTGAATTGGGATTGGGCCGGAGGTCTGATCAAAAAAGCCGGCCGTCCGATCAAAGTACTGAATCTGTTTGCTTATACCGGAGGTGCTACGGTTGCCTGTGCAAAAGCGGGGGCTGCTGTGACGCACGTTGATGCATCGAAAGGTATGGTGACATGGGCAAAGGAAAATGCTGCTGTGTCAGGACTTGGTGATGCGCCGATCCGTTATCTGGTGGACGATTGCGTCAAATTCGTTGAACGGGAGATCCGCAGAGGAAACCACTATGACGGTATTATCATGGATCCTCCGTCCTATGGAAGAGGACCAAAAGGAGAGATCTGGAAGATTGAGGAGAAGATCCACCCTCTGGTAAAACTTTGTACAAAAGTGCTTTCGGATGATCCGTTATTCTTTTTGATCAATTCCTATACGACAGGATTGCAGCCGGCAGTACTGTCCTATATGATGAATCTCGAAATTGTGAAGCGGTTTGGCGGTCGTGTAGAAGCCGATGAGATCGGATTGCCGGTACGAGGCTCTGGAAATCTGGTGCTTCCGTGCGGAGCAAGTGGCCGTTGGTGTAAGTGAAATACTTATAAACGTTTATAAATGAAGGAATTCCAGTTGCTTATTGCGGACAGCTGGAATTTTTCTTCTATATAAATAGGAAATCAAAACAAATTCTACATATTAAATCAAAAATCGACAAGATCGAAAAAATATTTCTGTAAATTTCGAAAAAAGCCCTTGAAATACCCTAAAAACTGTGCTAAACTAGTCCTTGCTGTGACATGATAGCTATGAAGCGTGAGGTTGCCACCAATCTGGTGGGTTTTTCCGTGGAGCGAATGTCAAGAGGTTGAAGATCAGCAATTTCAACCGAGAAACCTGACGGCAAGTCACTGTACAGTAACATATTTTCTGCCTTTGAGCAGATAAACGTGTGAGTCCAGACCCCTCCCAAGGGGTATTTAAAATGAACCGATAGGACACACACGGATGAGTGTACAGTCACCACTTGTCGTACCCTGGTGATCCCGGATGCGGATTACTACATTATTAAAGAGTACGAAAAGGAGGCGGCTATTTTTATGGCAAGTCAAAAATCTCAGACAATGAGAATCATTCTGAAGGCGTATGATCATCAGTTGATCGATTTCGCTGCAGCAAAGTTAATCGAAACTGTAAAGAAAACAGGAGCAAAGGTGAGTGGACCTGTGCCATTACCTACTAAGAAAGAAGTTGTTACCATCTTGAGAGCGGTACACAAATACAAAGACTCCCGTGAGCAGTTCGAGCAGAGAACTCACAAAAGACTGATCGATGTATTGACACCATCTCAGAAAACAGTAGATGCACTTTCTCGCGTAGAATTGCCTGCTGGAGTTGCAATTGATATCAAGATGAAATAATTTTCTTGATGTATTGGTTATGATGAATGTCTACGGTTCAGGACAAGGCAGTAACCATCTAGGATGATTGTCACAAAGACAATCCGCTGTAGAAATTTAGGAGGAAGAAAGAAATGAAGAAAGCTATCGTAGCTACAAAAGTTGGAATGACTCAGATTTTCAACGAAGACGGTGTTTTGACACCAGTTACCGTGCTTCAGGCTGGTCCGGTATATGTTTCTCAGGTTAAGACAGTTGAGAACGACGGATATGAGGCAGTACAGGTAGCCTATGGTGATGTTCGTGAGAAATTATTGAACAAACCAGAAAAAGGACACTTGGCAAAGGCAGGAGTAGAGAACAAGAGATTCCTTACAGAATTCAAGTTTGACAACGCTGCTGAGTACGAGTTGGGACAGGAAATTAAAGCAGACATCTTTGAAGCTGGTGACAAGATTGATGTTACCGCTAAGACAAAAGGTAAAGGTTTCCAGGGCGCGATCAAACGTCATGGACAGTCTCGCGGACCAATGGGTCACGGCTCCAAATTCCATAGACATGCAGGTTCCAATGGTAGTGCATCTGATCCTAGTAAAGTTTTCAAAGGTAAGAAAATGCCTGGTCAGATGGGTGCAGTACAGGTTACAATCCAGAACCTTGAAATTGTACGCGTTGACGCAGAGAACAACCTTTTGTTGGTAAAGGGTGCTGTACCAGGACCTAAGAAATCAACTGTAATCATTAAAGAATCCGTTAAGGCTTAACTTTTCGGAAAGGAGGAAGACACAGATGGCAAGTGTATCTGTTTATAATATGGAAGGCAAAGAAGTGGAAAAGATCGACTTAAACGATTCCGTCTTTGCAGCTCCAGTGAACGAGCATTTAGTTCATATGGCTGTTGTATTACAGCTTGCTAATAAACGTCAGGGAACACAGAAAGCTAAGACACGTTCTGAAGTTCGTGGCGGTGGTAGAAAACCTTGGAGACAGAAAGGAACTGGTCATGCTAGACAGGGTTCGATCCGTGCTCCACAGTGGACTGGCGGTGGTGTTGTATTCGCACCAGTACCAAGAGATTATTCTTTCAAGATGAACAAGAAAGAAAAAGCAGCAGCGATGAAATCCGTTTTATCTTCAAAAGTAAACGAGAACAAATTGATCGTTGTAGATTCTTTGGATTTTGAAGCACCAAAAACAAAGAAGATGAAAGAAGTTTTAGATAACTTGAAAGCAAACAAAGCATTGGTAGTTGTTGACGGTGATGCAGCAAACGCTGTTCTTTCTGTAAAGAACCTGCAGGATGCAAGAGCTGTTTACAGCAATGCGATCAGTGTATATGACATTTTGAAATATGACACTGTAGTAGTTACCAAGAGCGCTGTAAAAGCAATCGAGGAGGTGTACGCATAATGGCAGATTTGAAATATTATGACATTATTGACAAACCAGTTATCACAGAGAAATCTATGGCTGGTATGGAAGATAAAAAATATACATTCTATGTGCACACAGACGCTACAAAGTCTCAGGTAAAAGAGGCAGTAGAAAAAATGTTCCCAGGAACAAAAGTTGCCAAAGTTAACACTATGAATCTTGACGGAAAAAGCCGTAGAAGAGGAATGACAGTAGGAAAGACTGCTAAAAAGAAAAAAGCAATCGTTCAGTTAACTGAGGACAGTGCAGATATCGAAATTTTCGAAGGATTATAAGATTGAAAGGAGTGTAACTCATGGGAATTAAAACATATAACCCATATACCCCTTCTAGAAGACAGATGAGTGGTTATGATTTTGCGGAGATTACAACATCTACTCCAGAGAAATCTTTGACAACATCTTTGAAGAAAAACGCTGGACGTAACGCACAGGGTAAGATCACTGTTAGACATCGCGGCGGCGGCTCTAGAAGAAAATATAGAATTATTGACTTTAAAAGAAATAAGGATGGTATTCCAGCAATCGTTAAATCGATCGAGTATGATCCAAACAGAACAGCAAACATCGCATTGTTAAGCTATGCAGATGGTGAGAAGAGATATATCCTTGCTCCTGTAGGACTTAAAGTTGGTCAGGAGATCATGAACGGACCTGAAGCAGAGATCAAAGTTGGTAACTGCTTAGAGTTGAAAGACATGCCAGTTGGTACTCAGATCCACAACATTGAGATGTATCCTGGTCACGGCGGACAGTTAGTTCGTGCAGCTGGTGTTAGCGCTCAGTTGATGGCAAAAGAAGGCAAATATGCAATCATTCGTATGCCATCCGGCGAAATGAGAATGGTACCTGTTGTATGCCGTGCTACAATCGGTCAGGTAGGAAACTCCGAACACAACTTGGTTAATATCGGTAAAGCAGGACGTAAACGTCACATGGGTATCCGCCCAACAGTACGCGGTTCTGTTATGAACCCTAATGACCATCCACACGGTGGTGGTGAAGGTAAGGCTCCAGTTGGTCGTCCAGGACCATGCACACCTTGGGGTAAACCTGCTCTTGGTTATAAGACTAGAAAGAAACATAAACAGTCTAACAAGATGATCATCCGTAGAAGAGATGGTAAAGCATTAGCTAAATAAAGGAGGTAAACGTAGTGTCACGTTCATTAAAAAAAGGACCATTCGCTGACCAGCATCTTTTGAAAAAGATCGATGCTATGAACGAATCGGGAGATAAATCAGTTATTAAAACTTGGTCACGTCGTTCCACAATCTTCCCAAGCTTCGTTGGACACACAATCGCTGTTCACGACGGAAGAAAACATGTGCCTGTATATGTAACAGAAGACATGGTTGGCCACAAACTTGGTGAGTTCGTTGCAACAAGAACTTACAGAGGCCATGGTAAGGACGAGAAGAAGAGATAATTATAGAATCCAATTGTTTAATAGTTTGAAAGGAGGTTTCTTAAAGTGGCTAAAGGACATAGATCACAGATTAAGAAGGAAAGAAACCAGAACAAAGATACGAGACCATCTGCTAAGTTGTCACACGCTAGAATCTCTGCACAGAAAGCAGGATTCGTATTGGATGCAATCCGTGGCAAAGATGTACAGACAGCACTTGGTATTTTGGAATATAATCCAAGATATGCATCTTCTGTAATTAAGAAGTTGTTGAACTCCGCTATTGCAAATGCAGAAAACAATAACGGAATGAACCCAGAAAATCTTTATGTTGATGAGTGCTTTGCAAACAAAGCAACTACAATGAAGAGAATCAGACCAAGAGCAAGGGGTATGGCTTACCGCATCGAGAAGAGAATGTGCCATATTACCATCATCTTGAATGAAAGATAGTGAAAGGAGATTAAGATGGGACAAAAAGTTAATCCACATGGCTTAAGAGTCGGTGTCATCAAAGATTGGGAATCCAGATGGTTCGCAGAAGCTGAGGATTTCTCAGATGCATTGGTAGAAGACTACAAGATCCGTGAGTTTTTAAAGAAAAAATTGTATCATGCAGGAATTTCCAAAATTGAGATCGAAAGAACTGCAGATCGCGTTAAAGTAATCGTATATACAGCAAAACCTGGTGTAGTAATTGGTAAAGGTGGAGCAGAGATCGAGAAGTTGAAAAAAGAGCTTGCTGCATACTCTACAAAGAAGGTTTTGGTTGATATCAAAGAAGTAAAAAGACCAGATGGTGATGCTCAGTTAGTAGCAGAGAACATTGCACAGCAGTTGGAAAATCGTGTATCTTTCCGTCGTGCTATGAAATCCTGCATGGGCAGAGCTATGAAAGCTGGCGCAAAAGGTATCAAGACATCTTGCTCCGGCCGTTTGGGCGGTGCAGATATGGCTCGTACAGAGTTCTACAGCGAAGGAAATATTCCATTGCAGACACTTCGTGCTGACATTGATTACGGATTTGCGGAAGCAAACACAACATATGGTAAGATCGGTGTTAAGACATGGATCTATCATGGCGAAGTACTTCCAACCAAAGGTGGAAAACCAGCTAAGGCTAGTTCAAAGGAAGGGAGCGATAAATAATGTTAATGCCT
>CAKREC010000059.1 GCA_934316925.1 uncultured Eubacterium sp. | reverse complement strand
GGAATCACGGTGACGGCATCGGGCTTTTTCATATCCGAACCGAGTTTGGCAAATATCTTATTAAAGGAAACTCCGATGGAGACCGTCAGTCCGAGTTCGTATTTGATGGTTTCCTTTATCTTTTCTGCAATATGCAAAGGAGTGCCGATATAACGCTGACATCCGGTAACATCAGCCCAAACCTCATCCATACCGAATGGTTCAATCAGATCGGTATATCTTCCATATATCTCCCTTGCGAGCTTTGAGAATCTCATGTACTGCTCATAGTGCGGAGGGACAATAACAAGGTTCGGGCATTTCTGCTTCGCTTGCCAAATGGCTTCACCTGTGCTGACACCGAACGCCTTTGCTTTGTAATTCTTTGCAAGGACGATTCCGTGTCTGTCTTCCTGACTGCCGCAAACGGCAATCGGATGCGGTTTCAGATCGGGGTTCATCATGCACTCAACCGAGGCATAGAAGTTATTCATATCAATATGGAGGATTGCGCGGTCTGACATGGTATAGCCAATGCCTCTCTTTCCGATTTTTGCTTGAATCACGGTGAAGTGATTATATTATACATTAACGAGGTTCATTTGTCAAGTGGTTTTCTTGAATTTAATTAAAGTTTTCTCTTGACATTTGATTCAGACTGTGATATAATAGCATTATGATAGATTGGAGGGTTGTGTCATGAAGTCTATTGGCTTACGAATTAAAGAAGCAAGACTTGCAAGAAACATGAAACAGGAAGAGCTCGCCGAACGCATCGGCGCGAAATCTCCCTCGGCAGTGTCAACTTGGGAAAGCGGAAGAGCAAAACCGGACTGCGTCACTTTTCTGAAAATTTGCGAAGTGCTTGAAACATCTGCAGATCAGCTTCTCGGAATTAAATCGTCAGCAGAATGTCCCTCGTTGACCGAATGGGGACTGATTAAAAAATACCGAATCATTGATGATTTCGGAAAGAAGGCAGTAAACTCGGTTTTGGCTGCGGAATATGAACGCATGCTTGTCAGCCAGCCCAGAAAGCCGAGGCTGCGCAAATTGGGCATGGATTTCTACGATTTCCCCGCTTCAGCAGGTACCGGAAACTTTCTCGAATCAGAACTGCCCGAAAAGATTTGGGTTAACGAATCACTTGAGGCAGAACAAGCTGACTTTGTGATCCCAATCTCCGGTGACAGTATGGAACCGACATTCCACAGCGGTGATCGCGTCTTTGTTGCGAAAGACGATGCACTTGAGGAAGGCGACATCGGTATCTTCATTGTTAACGGCGACGCTTATATCAAGGAGTTGGGCAACAAGTGCCTGATCTCGCACAACACAGCATATAAACCGATTCCGTTGCGCTCGACAGACAGCATTTATTGCTGTGGCAGAGTTCTTGGAGTGGTAAGTGAATAACTCATCATGCAGCCTACGATTCGTAAATGAATTGTAGGCTGTTTTACTTACGCTGATTTTGAGTGGAAGCAAAAAGCCAATATTTATCCCTAATTATTTTGAATTTCATGCAAAATACGCTCACGCTGATGAAGGGTGATAAGGTTGTCGAGCTGCTGAAAGAAAGCACCTATTTCTTGTTGTTCTTTGGTACTCGGTGGAATAATTACATCTTTTTGCTCCATTCCTTCTTTTGTGATATGAACCATCGTAGAACCATTTTTGCTTGATAAAATATTGGCTTTGTCCTGCTCCAGCAACTGAACTGCGAATTGTTTTTCAAGTTGGTTTGAAAGGTCAATCTTCCATATGTGATAATGGTAAATAACCCTGTCACCAAGCCAAATATGAGGACCAAATGTTGCTGACCAAGTATATAAGAGGTCACCATAATCGGCGTAGTATTTTTCACCCAACTCAAGGTCTGAGTAATACCACGAATCATTCGTGTAAAAATTTCCTACACGAAGCACTTTGTATTTTCCAGATGACAATAATTCAGGTTGCGAATAGGCTCTACCGTTAAAGAATGTTGCGACATCTCCCAACTTACGCTGTTCCCAAGCGTTTGTATTTTGAAAAGTTCGAGTGGTTCCTGCCGAAGTCAACTTGTAAAAATACTTACGCTGATGAAGGGTGATAAGGTGGTCGAGTTGCTTGAAAAAAGCTCCGATTGCCCGCTGTTCTGGTTCGCTTGGAATCAAAATTACTTGATTGTCCAAATCATTTTTATTTAAATTTCCAATTGCACCATTGCCGCCCGCGACATACAATTCTATAAAACGTCTATACCAAGACGACCCCATAGAAGCATTGATAAAGTATGGTTCTTTTGTGGTGCCAAGCAACATGAATCCGCCATGAACAGCGGGATTTCCTGAAATACTGCTAATAATAGCGTGCTTTCCAACAAGTCTTGAGGAACCGTTTGCTGAAGTGATCAGAATATCGTTCTCTTTTGAATAATCGATATTTACAGCATCTTTTTTGACAAAAACATCATCAGCTTTCAAGACGAAGGTGTCTTCGTCGATGTTTGAGGAACGAAGAACACGAATGCCACTATAGCAAATGTCGGATGGTTTATAAGTCAATCCTCGGCGTGTTTCGACAACTTCTCCATACTTACGCTGTTCCCAAGAAAAAGCCAAAAATGTCGTTTTGCTATTGTAATTTTGATATACTTGTGTTATACTATTGATATACAATCGTGAGGAGCAGAATAATGAGTGTTGCGAACGAAATAAAAATAATACGCCAAAAAGCACTTTTATCCCAAAGAGACTTTGCGGAAAGGCTTTCTGTAACCTTTGCGACCGTTAATCGGTGGGAAACCGGAAAGACGATTCCGAAAATGGCGGCTATGAGAAAGATCAAGACTTTCTGTGATGAGAACAATATAGCAATTGATAATTTACAAAAGGCGTTGATCAATTCAGACTTGCCGAAAAACAAAAAATAATCAAAAAGGAAGGTAGCCACGCATGAACAAACAGCAATTGGCGGCAAAAATTTGGGAATCCGCAAATAAAATGCGTTCCAAAATTGAGGCAAACGAATATAAGGATTATATTCTCGGTTTCATTTTCTATAAATTTCTTTCCGATAAAGAGGTTAAATATCTGAAAGAGCTTGGCTTTACCGATGCTGATCTTCCAGCAGTAACAGAAGATCAAACAGAAATCGTTACGGATGTGCAGAATAAAATCGGTTACTTCATAGCTTATGAGAATTTGTTTTCCACATGGCTTGCCAAGGGTTCGGATTTCAATGTTGGCAATGTCCGTGATGCTCTTTCTGCTTTCAGCCGTTTGATCAACCCAACTCACAAAAAGGTTTTTGAAAAGATCTTCGACACACTGCAAACCGGTCTTTCCAAACTTGGAGACGGTGCCGGAAGCCAGACAAAGGCAATCAGCGATTTGATACATCTCATCAAAGACATCCCCATGGACGGAAAGCAGGACTACGATGTTCTCGGCTTCATCTATGAGTATCTGATCTCCAACTTCGCCGCAAATGCCGGCAAAAAAGCGGGAGAATTCTATACCCCGCATGAAGTATCACTTCTGATGTCCGAAATCGTAGCTGATCACTTAAAGGATCGCACGGAAATTAAAATATATGACCCGACCAGCGGATCCGGTTCTTTGCTGATCAATATCGGCAAAAGCGTTGCCAAACACATGGGCAACGGCAATCAGATCAAGTATTACGCCCAGGAGTTGAAAGAAAATACATATAACCTCACCCGTATGAACCTTGTCATGCGCGGAATCCTTCCGTCAAATATCGTAACAAGAAATGGCGATACATTGGAAGACGACTGGCCGTACTTTGACGAAAGCGACCCGGTCGGCACCTATGATCCGCTTTATGTGGATGCGGTTGTTTCAAACCCGCCTTATTCGCAGAACTGGAACCCGCAGGACAAAGAAAATGAACCCCGTTACAAGGAGTACGGACTCGCTCCGAAAGGAAAAGCCGACTATGCTTTCCTTTTGCACGATCTTTATCATATCAAGCCGGATGGCATTATGACTATTGTTCTCCCTCACGGCGTTCTTTTCCGTGGTGGCGAGGAAGGCGAAATTCGCAAACACCTGATTGAAAATAATAAAATTGACACGATCATCGGTCTGCCTGCTAACATTTTCTTCGGCACCGGTATACCCACGATTATTATGGTGCTGAAACAAAAAAGGGTGAACACAGACGTCCTGATTATCGATGCTTCTAAGGGCTTTGAAAAGGTTGGCAAGAATAACAAGCTCCGTGCATCGGACATCAAACGAATCGTTGATACCGTAACCGGACGCAAAACTATCGCTAAATATTCCCGTGTTGTTTCCCGCGATGAAGTCCGGAAAAATGATTACAATCTGAATATTCCGCGCTATGTGGACTCGTCTGAAAAAGCGGAAAGTTGGGATATCTATGCTTCCATGTATGGAGGTGTTCCAGTCAGTGAGGTTGAAGATCTCGCAGAGTACTGGACAGCTTTCCCGACGCTGAAAGACTCCTTGTTTTCCAAAAAGAACGCAGGATATTTGCTGTTTGCTCCTGATGATATCAAAGCATTTATTCTTTCTCATGCCGATACAGAAGCATTTGAAAGCAAATTTAAGACCGAGTTTGGCGATTTCGCGGACTATCTGCGCCAAGAGCTGATTGCGGATATGGAACACATACCGGTTTCCAAAGAGGAAAACACGATTGCTATGGAACTTTTCAAGCGGCTTTCAGATGTTCCATTGGTTGATCCTTATGAGGCATATCAGATTCTTGATCAGAACTGGGCAAAAATCGCCGTAGACCTTGAAATTATCCAAACCGAAGGTGCCAAGTCCATTACGGTTGTTGACCCCAATATGGTGGTCAAGAAAAAGGACAACAAAGAAACCGAGGTACAGGAAGGTTGGATCGGTCGTATTCTGCCGTTTGAACTGGTTCAGAAAGAGCTTCTGTCAGATGATGTTACCGCGCTAAAGTCGGCTGAAGATCGTTTGGCTGCTATTACTTCCGACTTTGACTCCCTTCTCGAGGAACTGCCTGAAGACGAAAAATCCAAAGACTTTGTCAATGACGACAGCACTGCATTTGTTCCGGCTGCTGTTAAGAAAGCTCTCAAAGCCAAAGACGAAGAGCCGGAAGTTCTCGCTATACTCAAAAAGGTTGATACCTTGGTAAACGAAGAAAAGTCTTTGAAAAAGAATATCAAAGATAATACTGCAAGTCTTCAGATCACAACCAAGAAAACAATTGAATCTATGAGTGAAGAGGATGCATTAGCGTTGCTCTCTAAGAAATGGATTGAACCAATGGTAACCGAGATTTCAGCCCTTCCTCTGCGGATTGTCGACACACTGACAGCTAAGTTGGAAGCATTGGCGAAAAAGTACCAGACCACATTTGAAGATGTTGAGAAAGAAATTGCTGACACTGAGGCTTCTTTGACCGCAATGATTGACCAGTTAACCGGTAGCGACTTCGATATGCAGGGACTTCTCGAACTGAAGAAACTGCTCGGAGGTGAATAAAATGGCTGACGGAATGAATAAACCGGCTATCAGATTTGCCGGTTTCACAGATGCTTGGGAACAGCGTAAGCTGGGTGATGTAGTCAAAGAAATAACCCGTAATGACCCCGAATCGGAAGCACCCATAATGATGATTACGGCAAACAATGGCTTCATTGAGCAATCTGAAAGATATGCTTTTAATAACGCCGGAGAAAGTTTGAAGAAGTATATTCTTCTCAAAAAAGGTGAGCTTGCGTACAATCACGGGGCTTCCAAGTTGCGTCCATACGGTTCTTGTTTTGCATTGACAACAGCAGAAAATGCCCGTATTCCTTTTGTTTATCACTGCTTTTCTGCTGAAAATCAAAATGCGGAGTTTATGTCAATAGAGTTAAATGGTGCTGAGATTGAAAACCAACTTCGCAAGATTGTATCATCCGGTGCAAGAATGGACGGCTTGCTAAACATTTCGTTTGATGAATACACTTCCGTGTCAGTCTTATTGCCCGGTACCGAGGAACAAGACCGTATAGCCGACTTCTTTCGCCATCTTGACAACCTTATCACCCTTCATCAGCGTGAGCAAATCACCGGAAATATCATAAAAAACAGCCTGAAAAAGCGAATTTTTGAGGCGGAAAGGACTTATTATGGCTTTCAATAAGGAGTCAGATTTCGAGGATGCCCTCATACAAGTACTGACAACTTCTTGCGGTTGGGAGAAAACCGTTCTTGAGTATAAAACCGAAAAAGACCTCCTTCAAAACTGGGCAAACATCCTCTTTGAAAACAATCGGAGCATAGACCGCCTCAACGACTATCCTCTTACAGAGGGTGAGATGGGACAGATTCTCGAGCAGATCAACGAACTGCATACCCCGCTCCGTCTGAATGGATTTATCAACGGCAGGAGTGTTTCCATCAAGCGTGACAATCCAGACGACAAGGCACATTTCGGTAAAGAGGTGTCCTTGAAAATCTATGACCGACAGGAAATTGCCGCAGGTCAAAGCCGTTATCAAATAGCAAGGCAGCCGAAGTTCACGGCTAAATCCTCCATGCTTCCTGACCGAAGAGGAGACTTCATGCTTTTGATCAATGGTATGCCGCTGATTCATGTCGAATTGAAAAAGACCGGAATTCCAATCTCACAGGCATATAACCAAATTGAAAAATACTCTCATGAAGGAGTATTTACCGGACTGTTTGCTTTGGTTCAGGTGTTTGTTGCAATGAACCCGGAGGAGGCAGTGTATTTTGCCAATCCCGGACCGGACGGCAAATTCAATCCGCTGTTCTATTTCCATTGGGCTGACTTCAACAACGAACCAATCAATGACTGGAAGCGGTTGGCGTCCTCTTTTCTGTCCATTCCTATGGCGCATCAGCTTATCGGCTTCTATACGGTTGCTGATGACTCTGACGGCATTCTGAAAGTCATGCGTTCGTATCAGTACTATGCGGCTAATAAGATCTCCGATACCGTTGCCAAGAACAAATGGGAGTATGGCAATCAGCTTGGTGGTTATGTATGGCATACAACCGGTTCGGGAAAGACCATGACCTCGTTCAAGTCAGCACAGTTGATTGCAAACTCAAAAGATGCTGACAAGGTTGTCTTCCTGATAGACCGAATTGAACTCGGAACGCAAAGTGCGCGAGAATATCGCGGCTTTGCAGAAGCCACCGATTCCATTCAGGAAACCGAGGACACCACTGTGCTGATTTCCAAAATGAAAAGCAACGATACTGCAAACACACTGATAGTGACCTCAATTCAAAAAATGAGCAACCTCCGTGATGATGCAGAAAGTGGCTTGAAGCAAGCCGACATTGATGCGATTTCTGCCAAACGTGTAGTTTTTATTGTTGATGAGTGTCACCGCGATACATTTGGCGATATGATGCGCGCCGTGAAAGAAACCTTCCCCAAAGCGATGTTCTTTGGCTTTACAGGCACTCCGATTCAACTTGAAAACACAAAAAAAGGATGCACAACCTCAGATGTGTTCGGCAATGAGCTGCATCGTTACAGCATTGCTGATGGCATACGCGACAAAAATGTCCTTGGCTTTGATCCAAGCAAAGTTTTGACTTTTAAAGAAAAGGACGTGCGCGAAGCAGTTGCGTTAGAACAAGCTAAGGCAACTTCTGTCGGTGAGGTATTTGGCAATCCCGCAAAACAGAAGACCTATTATTACTACATGAAAGATGCTCCGATGGCGGGCTATATCGATGAAACCGGTAAGCGCGTGCGCGGAATTGAAGATTTCCTTCTTGAAAGCGGACAATACCGCACCGAAGAACATCGAAAAATGGTGATCCAGGATATCTGCGACAACTGGATATCCATCAGCCACAACTACAAATTCCATGGGTTACTTGCTACCGCAAGCATTCCCGAAGCAGTAGAATACTACAGACTTTTCAAAAAGTTCGTACCGAATATTAAGGTTACCGCTCTGTTTGATTCCAGCATCGACAATAACGGTAAAGGTATTGTAAAAGAGGATGCGTTAAAAGAAATCATCGAGGATTATAACGCAAGATACAAACAAACCTTTACAATTCCGACCTATGCAAAGATGAAAAAAGATATTCAGTACCGCTTGGCACACAAAAAGCCTTATGAACGCATTGCCTATTCACCAAACGATCAGATTGATTTGCTCATCGTTGTTGATCAGATGCTAACCGGCTATGATTCCAAGTGGTTGAATGCTTTGTACCTTGACAAAATACTGCGTTATGAAAATATCATCCAGGCTTTTTCAAGAACCAATCGTCTGTTTGGAGAGGACAAACCTTTTGGCACCATCAAGTATTACCGCGCTCCGTTTACGATGGAACAAAATATCAAGAATGCAGTCAAACTCTATTCGGGTGATAAACCCCTTGGAATGTTTGTGTGCAAGCTCGACAAGAATATCGAAGGCATGAATGCGGTGTATACACAGATCAAAAATCTGTTCGAAGCTGCGGACGTTACGAATTTTGAAAAACTCCCCGGAACTGTGGAGGAGCGCAAGAAGTTCGCAAAGCTCTTCCGCGAATTCAATTCTTTCTTGGAGTCTGCAAAAGTACAGGGATTCGTTTGGGAGTGTAGCGAATACAATATCATCGACGAAGAAACAGGCGAAGTCGAAACATTTTCGCCAATGATGGATCGTCGTACATACATGATTCTTGTTCTGCGTTATAAGGAACTTTCATCACCCGGACCGGATGATCCCCCATCTCCAAAGCCCTCACCGGATGGCGAAGATTTGCCGTATGATATTGATGGATATATCACAACAATTGACACGGACGATATCGATGCTGACTATATGAACTCGAGATTTGAAAAGTATCGTAAGGCATTGTCTGTTGGTGATCCTGCAGATGTTGAAAAAGCAAGCCAGGAATTGCATAATACTTTTGCTTCCTTGACTCAAGAGGAGCAAAAGTTTGCTAACATTTTCTTACGCGATATTGAGGCTGGTGATGTCATCATTGAACCCGGAAAGAGCCTTCGTGATTACATCAACGAATATATGACTCGTGCAAAAGATGATCAGATTCACAGGTTTGCCGATACTTTTGGTCTTGATGAGGATATGCTCAGAAAAATGATGGCAGTCAAAGTTGATGAAACCAACATCAATGAATTCGGACGACTTGACAATTTGGTAAAGACAGCTGATATTGAAAAAGCAAAAGCCTTTTTCGGTGACAGTCTGGCACTTCCCCTTGTCCGGATCCGTTTGAATAAAACGCTCAGAGAATTTATCCTTAGCGGCGGTCATGAAATCAGCAAGCCGTAAACCACAACCCAAGCGTAAGTATTTTAAGAGCCGAGGCTTTTCTCGGCTCTTTTGCTTTTCTTGGGAACAGCGTAAGCTCGGAGAACTTGTTGATAGGGTCGTTCGCAAAAATACAAATAACGAATCCACACTTCCGCTAACTATCTCGGCACAATATGGTTTGGTTGACCAAATCACATACTTTAACAACCGTGTTGCGAGCCGGGATGTGAGCAACTATTACTTGGTGTTGAATGGCGAATTTGCCTACAATAAGAGTACCTCTGACGGCTATCCATTTGGTGCGGTCAAAAGGCTTGATCTATATGAAAAAGGCGTATTATCAACGCTTTACATCGTTTTTTCTCCGAAAAAAGAGCAGCAGATTGACTCGGATTTTCTGACCGTTTTCTTCGATACAGATAGGTGGCATAAGGGTGTTGCTGAGAGAGCTGCCGAGGGCGCAAGAAATCACGGACTACTCAATATTTCTGCTGAAGATTTCTTTGACATAGACCTTTCTATACCTAAAGATGTTGCAGAGCAAAAACAAATCGGGGCGTTTATTCGCCAGCTCGACAACCTTATCACCCTTCATCAGCGTGAGCGTATTTTGCATGAAATTCAAAATAATTAGGGATAAATATT
>CAKREC010000058.1 GCA_934316925.1 uncultured Eubacterium sp. | reverse complement strand
GTATCTTTCCCACTACTAGGGCAGATTAGGGACTTTCACCCATTAGAAACGTGCGCCGCTAGGCGCACATGAGAAAACGGTACAGCCGAAGCTATACCGTTCTCTCTTTCCTCACGATGTTTTCTTATCGGGAGCTGTCATCTGACAGCCGCTTTTTTGTGCCTTTTCCCTTTTATTCGTGCGCATTTTCTGTTTTCTTTCTCTTCTTTTTCCAGTGGAACCGAATAAACACCCATATGCCCACGGCTGCCAGAACTACACCACCTGCCACAATATATATCACCGGCTGGCACAGCCAGCCAAGCAGCGAAGAACCGCCCTTTTGTATCACAATATACTGGATCGTATCGGTTTGAGCTGTATACACATTATCATTTAATGTCGTGTCCAGTTTTTCCAGCCCCTGCGTCGTATATACATACACCGTAGCGCCCTGTTTCAACACATCCTGGGAAACCGGGATATTTAACGTATATTTTCCAACTGGGGACGCTGGATTGCTTCCATTATATACGGTCAGCTTTTTGTCGGAACAGTGAAGCTCTTTCTTTATATTCTCATAGGTAGTCTCTGTTGTCTCCAGTTGGCGGATCGTCAACGATGGCGACTGTGCACCATATGACTGTGTTCCATAATCTGCAGAAGCGTAAATACCTGTTGTGGAATCTACAATCGTCAGATTGCCACTATTGGAGTTTTCGCCAAGAACTGCATTTCCCAACGTTTCAAGATTGCAGCCCTGTCCACTGACGGTTGTCTCTACTCCATCCACCTGTGTCAGCACACCGACTGACCGCAACGCAATAATGGATGATAAATTTGGCAAACCTTTTGTCAGATCTCCCGGCTGATTCTGTCCATTCAGATAGCGAACATTATCAGCCAGCGTTTCGCTGGCTGCTGCCTGCAACTTTTCTTTTAACTTTGCGATACTGCTGTTCAAAAGTCCCGGATCATAAGTCTTTCCGAGAGATGTAGTACCACCTAGTGCAGCCACTTTCGCACAATCCTTCATATACTGATGATACTTTTCCATCAAAGAATCATTCTGAAAGATCACTTGAAACAATGGATATTCTTCATAGATCTCACTGCCATCCGGCTTATCGGATTTTTTCGTATCCTGGTTTTCATTTTCCTGAGGCCCCCTGTCATCTCCGCCAGGTCCGCCTCCGCCAAAACCGCCTCCAAAACCTCCCCAGAGATTTTGCCGGTACATAACATCAATATCATAATTGGCGGTAGACTCCGCATCACTTGGATAATAACAGCCAAAGCTCAAGTCATAATCCCACGGAATAACCATACATTTGCCATTCGTGTCAACATACAGTCCATAATTTTTCTGTCCAACGAACATGTCGTCTAACTGAACCAGAAAACTATGTACTGCAAAATATTTTACCGTTTCATCAACATCCATGACCTGCTCCAGCAATTTCAGGTATTCATCACTATTGGCATCTATATCCTTCCCGGAAAAATCTTTTGCTTCGGACAACTGATTGATCTTCTTTTGCCAACTGAATACCGTAGGAAGCATTGTCGCAACATCCTGCAGCGTGTCTGCATCATTCTCCCACAGTGGGGACTGACTGGAAATCTCATCCGATGCGGTGTAGACACCTTTACTGTCCTGCTTTAATACACTGCTAAGATCAAAGCTTCCATCTTCTTTCTGATACGCATCCACGGCCTCATCATAGAGCAACGTCGTTTCCTCCGGCTTTACCAGATAGTCACTCACTTCCTTGCCATCAACCTGAAAATACTGTTCTAAGATCGACTGATCCAGATTTTCCACCATAAAATACACACCATAGTACTGATCATTGATATATAATTTTGCCAGTCCATACTGCGGGGTCGGCAGCCCCATCTCTGTCATCAATTGAAGGCAGACATATTCTTTCATCATCGTCCGGTCAAAAAAGAAATTGTTAAAACTGATCTTATCACAGCCAAAAAAATTCTGTTTGTGTCCATACTCTGCTTTTTTTATGTATTTCCCAAAATTTAAACTGAATGAAAAACGATCACTTCCAAAGTTTTGATCCACAGTATGTTCGAGGGTATAACTTCCTTTTGTCTTTAATCCAACATACCCAATGCTCTGATCTCCGATCGTAACCTCTTTCGTCATGACGGACGGTTTATCTGCTGCATTCTGCAGCAGATAGTTCAGATTGTTTTCATCTACCGTTATTTTGACCGTCTGCAAATCATCTTTGAGGAAATATTGATTGTAGATGCCATCTTTCGCATCTGCCTGCATCGCTTCATTAATTTTGTAGTCCGGATCCGGTGTGTTGTTGCAGTCACTCAGCTTGATCACCTGATCGGTTGTTCCGTGTTCGTATGCCTGCACAGGGCATGCTGTGAGTACACTGACTAGCATCGCCACTGCCGCTGCTCCCGTTGCCATTTTTCTCAGGAATCGTTTCATCCTAAATTCCTTCCTTTCCTATGCCTTAATCTTTGCTTTCTTTCCAACGCCTTTTTTCAAAAGCATTTTCTTATACGCTTTGACTTTTTTCTTTGGCACTTTGATCAAAGCCTTCTTGGCAATTCCTTTGAACGCCTGGCTTCCCACTTTAGATGTGGTCAGTTTGGTTGTTTTGATCGTGATCGTTTTCAGATTTTTACAGCCATAGAATGCTTTGGAGCCGATTTTGTTTATATTTGCTCCAATCGTTACCTTCTTTAATTTTTTGCAGTTTTTAAACGCATTGTTAGCAATCGCTGTAACTTTACACTTTTTGCCGTTCAAAGTAACCGTACTTCCGATAGAAACCGAAGTTACATTTTTCTTTTTCACTGCCGTTATGGTAACCGTCGGATTTTCTCCGCCCTTTGTCACCTTATAGCGGATTGCATTTGCTGTGTAAGAACTGCCCTTTGTGATTACACTTTCTTCTTCCTCTTCGGATGCGGAAGTTGTGCCGTTCTGTTTATTGTCTACTGTTGTAGTGTTTTTATTATCTTCTGTCTTTTTGACTGTTTCCGTGTTCCCTGTCACTACCGCAATATACGCAATCGACGTTGTCGTCATCGTATATCTGCCATCTCCGATCGGTGAAGCTGTCAGTTTGACAGCATCGGCATCACTGCTTGCAAAGGAGTAAAAGTTTACCGTCTTTCCTTTATACGCAGATCCGATCGGAATTGTAAGTGTGTAATCGGTCTTTGGCGTAGCATCGTTGGACATACGATAGATCGTAACATTACTGCTGCTCGTATTCAACGTTGCCAGGATCTCTTTATAGGATGAGCTGCTCTCGTCCAGTCCTGCCAGCGACAGATTTGGGGAAGTTCCCCATCCTTGTCCGGGACGTCCCCAGCCACCCTGGTTATTGCCGTTGCCATAGGTGCTTCGGATCGTAATTCCTGTCGTCTCATCAATGTTTGTAATATCGCCATTAGAACTGGTAAATCCGTTGTTATCTGCATTTCCGATCGATCCCAGGCTGCATCCTTTTCCACTTACTGTCGTATGGATTCCTTCTACCTGCGCCGCAACACCGGCAGAACGCATCGCAATAATTTTGGAAAGATTTGGCAAAGCCTGAATGCAGTTGCTTGGCTGAGTCTGTCCATTCAGATATGTAACATTGGCTGCCAGCGTATCTGCCTTGATGGCTGCCAGCAATTTGTCACTCATCTTATCAATATATGAATTAAAATATGCTGCCTCATATGTCTTGCCAAAAGAAGTCGTGCCACCTAACGCAGCAATCTTGGAACAATCTTTCATATACTGGTGATACTTTTTCATCAGCGTTGTATTCTGACTGATCACATGGAACAATGGGAAATCCGCATAATTTCGGTCGCTCCAGTACATCCGATCAATGTCAAAGTTTGCTGTTTCTTCTGCGGTTCCCGGATGAAACCGTCCAAACGACAAGTCATAATCCCATGGGATCACCAGTGCTTTCCCCCGATCGTCTACATATAATCCAAAGTTCTGATAGTTTTCAAACATGTCATCCAGCTGAACCAGGAAGCTATGTACCGCGAAATATTTTACAAGTTCATCACTGTCCACAATTTCGTTTAACAAAGAAATATATTCGTCACTGTTTACCGAAATACTCTTTCCGGCAAAATTTTTGCCGCCACTCAACTGATTGAGTTTTTTCTCCCAGGACAAAACGGTTGGCAATGTCTTGGCAACATCCTGCAGCGTATCATCGTCTGCTTCCCAAAGAGCCTGCTGCTCCAGCAATGCTCCCGATGCCTCATATTCTTTGTTGGCATTTTTGCTCAGAACCGATGAAAGATCAAAGGTACCGTCTGCCTGGATCAGAGAATCCAGCGCACTGCTATATTGCAGTTTACTTCCGGCACTGCTGCCTGTTGTCCCATCGGATGGTTTAACGAGATAATCGCTCACATCACCGGAATCAATCTTCTGATACTGCTCAATGATCGAAGAATCCATCGCTTCAACCATGAAATATACACCATAATACTGATCGTTAATATACAGCTTTGCCAATCCATACTGCGGTGTCGGAATTCCCATCTCGGTCATAAGACGCATCGCAAAATATTCAACCATCATGGAACGGTCAAAATAAAAATTGTTAAAGCTGATCTTGTTGCATCCAAAGAAATTCTGTTTCGCACCGTATTTTTTCTTTTTGATGTACTTGCCAAAATTGACTGTGAACGAAAAACGGTCACTGTTCTCATCCCCATTTGTAGCATTCAACGTATAATTTCCTTTGGTCTTAAGTCCGGTATACTTTACCGTCTGATCTCCGATCGTAACCGAATCCGTCATGACAGTCGGCTTATCTCCGGCATTCTGCAACAAATAATTCAGGTTGTTTTCATCTACCTTGATCCGTACTTCCTGCACATCCTCTTTCAGAAAATACTTATCATAAGTTCCATCCTTTGCCTCTCCCTGGGTATCCTGATTGAGAACATAGTCCGATGGGATACTATCCTCTGTCTTCAGCATATCCTTTGTGATAGTAACATCGGTAGTTCCATGTGCCGTTGCGGTCAGCGGCATACCCCACATACTGCTGACTGCAACGGCACATGAAAGTACCACCGCTGCCACTCTCTTTTTGATTGTTTTTCTCACGATTGCATACACCTCCATTAGTTTATACCCACATTGTAACATGGGATTCTTAATTTACTCTTAAGGAAATGTATAACAAGCTTCTGTCAGTATCAAAATCCACCTTCCTGATATGCTCTCGCAATCACGTAGGATGGTTCATAAAATGCACTGCAATAATCCCCATTATATCCTCTAACAAGTCAGCCAGTCAACGAAAAGAAACCGCAGGTCAAAACTCTCTTTTGACCTGCGGTTTGCTTTATCTGTTTCCCCTTTATCGTGGGCTTTTACTTTTTCGTAATTTTAGCTTTTTTGCCAACACCACGTTTTTTCAACATTGTTTTGTATGTCTTGAATTTTTTCTTCGGTACCGTGATCTTTGCTTTTGCCTGAATTCCCTTAAATGCGTTTTTGCCAACTTTCGATGTGGAAAGCTTTGTTGTTTTAATTGAAATAGTCTTCAATTTCTTGCATCCATAGAAAGCATTTTTTCCAATGGATTTTATGTTCGCTCCAATGGTCACTTTCTTTAATTTCTTGGAATTTTTAAATGCGTTTGCTGCAATCGCTGTTACCTTGTACTTTTTGCCCTGGATCTTAACCGTGGTTCCAACGGTAACACTGGTTGCCTTTGTGTTTCCTTTTACTAAAGTCACTTCTGAACTTGATGTAAGTTTGTAAGTAGCCTTGGAAACAACTGCGGTTGTGCCAACTGCCGGGGTACTGTCACTTGTCGTTCCCGGTGTCGTTGATGTGTTGGTACCGGCGCTCGTATTGGTATTGGTATTCGTGTTTGTATTTGTGTTTGTATTGGTGTTGGCATTGGAATTGTTATTGTTATTGCCGCTGTTATTACCACTATTATTATTGTTACCACCATTATTATTGTCGGCTTTTGCCGTAATGTTGGCGGTTGCTGTCGCCGTTGTCGTTGTCAACGTATAATACTTGGCATCTGCACCGGCGAGGGAAATTCCAGCAGCTGTTACTTTTTTGTTATTACCAATGTTTGCATCCTCGAACGTAACACTTTCTACCTTCACTTCCAGATCATCCCCGGAAACTACTCCATCCAGAGTATAGGATACATTTGCTGAATTCATACCATCATACTCTTTATTCTCCGCTTTCATAGAAACCGAAATTTCTTTCGCCGCAACCGGCTCTTCGTAGTACAATGTTACATTACTGCTTTTCATGATCAGATACTTGCCAAAGTCTGCTTTTACCGGCTCATATGAAAGCGATGTTGCTCCGGAAATTGCCGTCTCGGTTCCCTTGTAAGTATCACAGCGATACCACTGAACATTGGATGCGCTTGCTACTGATGGCGTAATCGTTTTTCCATAAGAAAGCTTGCTCTTGGTTACCAGCGTAGCTGTCGGCTCTTCGGTTCCATTGTATACTTTGATGTTGTCGATCGCCGTTGCTCCATTTTGCCGTCCAAGCTGTGCAAAAATACCGCCCACCAGTCCGGTGCCAGAATATGATACACTCTTGCTATATAACGAAGTGCCATCTTTGGTAATATCCAATGTTACCGTTCCCGCTGATACATCGACATAAGCTCTCAAGTGAACCCATTCGCCAGTAGGAATCTCAACGCCTGTTGTATCATCATTGATGTACCAGGTGTATCTGGTAGACGGCGTTGCTGCTGAATATGTGTTTGTCGTCATCTTGACAAGATAATTACCAGCATATCCTGTCATGGCACTTGACTGATCCAGAATTGCAAATGCGGATTGTGAACGTCCATCCCGGTCTCCTCCAGTCAAAGCCACATCCATCTCTACGGTATACTTCGAAAGATCACTCGAAATATCTGTAAATTTGTTATAAGCATATCGATTGCCGGAAGCCGCCGATGCAATTTTCAAAGAAGCATATTTTCCATGAGTCTCATCGGATTCTGTTGAAATTTCAGCCTGTGTATTCTGTGCTGTCCATGCGTTCGTACTTCCTACATTATCATAATCCTCATAATACAGATACTGACCATAATCTGCTTCTACATAATTGTCCGGATCAAAGTCTGCAGCAAATCCAACCATGATACCACTGATGGAAATAGATCCCTGAGTAGCACTGTCTGCAAAAGATGGAGCAAACTGAAACAAACCGTTTTTATAAGCAGTAATTACATTGGAAGCAATTGCCTTCGGCGTCAATGCGTATCCTGATTCAGGTATAGTATCTGCTTCATAGGTTATCATAAGATTTCCATTCATGTAATACGCGATGCTTCCATCCGTATTGTAACTGACGGTCACATAACATTTCTTTGACAGGAATGCCTGCCATACACTGGCACTTGTGTATCCCTGGGATTTGGCATAATCAGAAACAACCGCATTCCTCTCATAAAAGTCACACTGCTCTCCACTAAGTACCGATAAATGCATTGTGTATTTTTTATCTGTCGTCTTTGCGATCGTATCCCAATCTGATACCACTCCCTCAGCATAAAAGCTAATGGATAATCCGGTATTGTCAGAAATTTTCTTGCTTGGTTCTGCTTCATTAAATGACGACATATCATCATATTCTGCAACCACTGCTTCCTTATCGATTGGGATCATATCTTCCGGTGATGCGGATGCGATCACTTTTACCGGATACGATGCCGTATAGGTATAATCCCCCGATGTGATCGTAGCCTCCATTGTAACCTGCGTGTCTGCTGCAATCGCTCCAATCTTTCCATCATCCGAAATGACCGAAGTGTCGGAAGACTTCCATGTATAGGTTGCTCCATAATATCCTTCTGTCGGCAAAGATAGATTTTTACCGGCATATACCTGGCTTGGGATATTCGCTTTATTGTTTTTTGCATTGTAAGCCACTACGGCATCATCCGAAAATGGCTGTCCATTGCTCTGCTGACGATATCCCCAGACCGCAGTATCTTCATTGCCGATCAAGGTAATACACATAGTCTCCTGACCGGTCTGTTCTACCTTCTGCTTGACAAAGACACCCTGATAGGTCACGTTGCCCGCAGTGATCGTCACATATGGGCCATCACTTTCCTGCTGCCAGGAACCAGTCAATGCACCAGTCACGGTACCATCTTCATTCAATGACATGGTCTGTTCCTGCACACATTCAAGGTTTTTGTAGTTCGTTCCGACCATTTTCAAAATGTTGTAATTGCCTGTTACATCCTGACTATCGTATGCAGTGTCAGCCAATGTTTCCCCACTGTACTCAAATGGTGCTGTTACAAGGCCACCATTTTTTGCCTGGAACAACTGATGAACACGAAGTTCATGTGTCTCTGTTCCATCATTGGTTCTGGTGTGATAGATCACATAGGATTTGCCATCATCATCCACAAACGCCGAGTTATGACCTTGTGCTGTAAAGCCCTTATCCATAAACGACCATTTGTAGTAACTCATCAAACGGCTTCCACTGTGTCCGTTGATGTTTCCTGCATCGCTGTTTGTAACAACGCCAGTGTTGTCGCCATATCTGGCATCTTCTCCATCCATGTCTTTGTATGGTCCGGTGATCGTATCCGAAGAGAATACTCGCATATTGTATCCACCAGTTGATGCCAAACCACCATAAGACATAAACAGATAATACTTATCTCCTATTTTCTGGATATAAGAAGCCTCGCCAGACCGGTTGTTTCCACCGGCAATCTTGATTCCAAGATATGGGTCTGACTCATTTGCCACATAATCATAAGTCGTAGCGGTCTTGCGGAGTCCTGTCGCCGGATCCAGTTCGATCATATAGATTCCACCAAACCAGGAGCCATAAGACATCCACATCTTTCCGTCATCATCATACAGAACGCATGGATCAATCGCATTCATGCTATAATGCGCATTTCCATTTTTTCGTTCGGTATAACGGGAATTCAATGTTGTATCGCCAGTCACAGCGAAGTAATCCGTAAGTGCGGCCTCAGTATCATTCATAAAACCAGAATACACAACCGGCGAAACTCTCGTCCAGCTGCCATTCAGCGAATCTGCCGTCAGCATAACGATCGATGTATACCAGTTGTCGCCATTCACGCTCATATACATGCACCATTTTTGCATCTGTTCATTCCAGATGATGTCCGGCGCCCATAAATTTCCGCTAAGGTCATATTTGGTACTTCCACGTTTTGACCAGGTCTCATCCTCTGCAAAAATACTGGCATAATCCGTATTGATATTATTCGTAAAAGTCTTCCAGTTTTCAAGATCTGTAGAATATGCCCATGCCATATGAGAACCAAAAACAAAATAAATTTCCTTTCGATCCTTCGCCGCATTCTGCGTTCCATACACCTTCGTCGATGATGTGTATGTACTGCCCTCATAATATCCTACAACAATCGATGGATCATGAACCGATACGCGGTCATATATTTTGTCCGCAAAATATTTGGTATACAGTTCATCCGTCTCCGCCTTTGTAAGACTTGTTGAAGACTGTGCCGCTTTCGCACGTTCTGCCGGCCCACTGTAAGATACGCTTCCAACCGTGAGCACGGCTGTCATAACGACAGCCAATGCCCGCTTAAAACCTTGTGTCTGTCTTATCATAGAATACCTCCATTTGTTTTATGCAATGTGCATAATATTAGTTAAAATTATAACATTTTCTTGTACAGATTACAATATATCTATGCTTAACAGCAAACATTTTTCCTAGTTTTAATCGTTTTTCAAAAAAGGCAAAAAAAGTCCTGCAGCATATCGCTGCAGGACTCTTAAGCTAGTACATATCAAATTATTTAACTTTTACAGTCTTTGTAGCAGTCTTATAATTTTTCTTTGTAGCCTGAACTTTAACTTTTGTGCCTTTTTTCAATTTAGCAACTTTCAAAGTAAATTTCTTACCTTTGACTTTTGCTTTCTTGTATGCTTTCTTACCTACTTTAACTTTTACAGTAGCGCCCTTAACAGAAATTGTACCAGTTACTTTCTTAGTACCTTTCTTCGCTGTTACAGATTTAACCTTCATAGGAGCTTTTACTGTAATTGTTTTTGTAACTGTCTGATAACCATCTTTTGTAGCAGTAATAACTACTTTAGTTCCTTTTGTCAGCTTAGCAACTTTAGCAGTAAAGGTCTTACCTTTAACGGTTGCGTTTACTGCTTTTTTCTTACCTACTTTAACAGTTACTTTAGCGCCAGAAATATTTAACTCACCAGTTACTTTCTTAGCACCATACTTAGCACTCCAATCAGTATATAC
>CAKREC010000057.1 GCA_934316925.1 uncultured Eubacterium sp. | reverse complement strand
TGTGGTCTTACCATTCGTTCCGGTGATACCAATTACCTGACCTTTTTCTTTCATAAATGCGAGTTCAATCTCTCCAATAATAGGAATCTGATGCTCTTTCAAAAATACAGCAACCGGAATATCCAGTGGCACTCCCGGACTGAACACCGCCATATCAAGCTCCGCAAAAACATCTTCCGGGAACTCACCAAGATACACTTCTTCCGAATATCCGGACGCATCAAATCCTGTATTTCCGTCATACAGACAGATCTTCGCACCCATGTCTTTTAACAGTTCATAAGCGGCAATACCACTTTTTCCCAATCCAACGACAACAACTTTTTTTCCTTGTAATTCCATTTTTTTCATCCTTTACTTTAATGCCATAATACCTACCAGGCACAACAGTGCCGTCACAATACTGAATGCCGCAACTACCTGAGTCTCGGAAAATCCACTCAGTTCAAAATGATGATGGATCGGTGCCATCTTGAAAATTCTCTTACCATGTGTGATCTTGAAATATCCTACCTGTAAAATAACAGAGAGAACCTCTACCAGATAGATCAAACCAACGATCACAATAAACAACGGCATATGAAGCATCAACGCGATCGATGCTACAAATCCACCAAGTGCCAGAGATCCGGTATCTCCCATAAAAACTCTCGCCGGGTAAGTATTAAACAGCAAAAATCCGAGTAATGCCCCGATCACAGAACCGGTGATCGGCGTATAGGCAGGCTCAATGATCAATGCAGCGATCGTAAAGAATGTAGCCACGATCACCGTAACTCCAGATGCCAATCCATCCAGTCCATCCGTGAAATTCACACCATTGACTGTTCCCAGAACAACAATAAATACAAAGATCACAAACAACCAGGTAGGCATCGTAAATCCGATCCCGGCTGCAAAAGGGATCTTAACCGTAGCATCCATGCCGGCTACCCGGAAATAATAATACACAAACACGGCTGTCACAATAAACTGAAGTCCAAACTTCTGCAACGGGGTCAACCCCAGAGAACGTTTCATGACAACCTTAATATAATCATCCAGAAATCCGATCAATCCAAATCCCAATGTCATAAAAAGGACAGGAATGATCTCATGATATCTTCCAATGTAAATCAACGAGGTAACTAAAATACTGGCAAGAATCACCAGGCCTCCCATCGTAGGAGTTCCGTTTTTCTTCAGATGTGACTCCGGTCCCTCATCTCTGACCGTCTGACCAAACTTCAATTTCTTCAAAAACGGGATCAATACCGGACAAAGAACCACACTTACTAAAAACGATATAATTACCGGTAATAAAATACCAACATCAAATGACATAATCTACACCTCTTCTTATCTTTTTCGGTACGCTTGCGCACGATTTTATTTTATACCATTCGGAACATTGCCGCAAGTCCTTTATCCCAAAAGATAAGGTAGCAGATTGGTATACAAAGTAGAAATTGCCGGTGCTGCAATCGTTCCTCCATAATACAGTCCTTCAGGCTCGTCAATCCTCACAAGTGCGATCACCTGCGGATCTTCAACCGGCGCAAATCCAATGGTGGAAGCAATGTACTTGCCATTTCCTCTCGGCAGCTTCTGACTGGTCCCCGTTTTCGCTCCGACCGTATATCCTTCTACTGCTGCATTTTTTCCAGTTCCCTCGGATACCACTTTTCCCAGTGCCTCGCGGACCAGATTGGATGTATTTTGAGAAACAACCTGATCCTGCTTTCCATATGAAAATTGATGGATCTTTGTCTGCTCTCCATTTACGACCGAAACTCCAAAATGAGGCGTTATACTTTTTCCGCCGTTTATCATACTCGATGCACAAGTCAGCAGACGGATCGGTGATACCTGAAATGACTGGCCAAAAGAAATTGTTGCAAGCTCAACCGCACCTACATTTTCCTGTTTGTGCATGATCGTCCCCGCCTCTCCCGGCACATCAATACCGGTCTTCTGAAACAATTGGAATTGTTTTAGAAGCGAAAAAAAGTCTGCTGTTCCAATCCTCGCTCCCACATCAATAAAAACCGGATTGCAGGAGTTCATGATTCCCTGCAAAAATGTTTCACCGCCATGACCGGTTGTTTTGTGGCACCGGATCTTCCGGTCTTCCACAACGCGATACCCCGGACAGCTGAACCGGTCTTCCAGCGTGACAACGCCTTTTTCCAATGCAGCCGCTGTCGTTAAGATTTTAAAAGTCGAGCCCGGCTCATACGTGTCTGAAACACACTTATTTCTCCACATCTCATTGCACTTTTTGGTTTTTTCAGCCGTATCCTTTGCAGTTTCCCCTTCCGGCAATTGAAAAGGATCATTCAGATCAAATTCCGGAGCATTGACCATCGCGTAGATTTCTCCATTTTTCGGATTCATAATAATGATCTCAACACTCTTTGCCTGCTTCTTTTCCAGCAATTGATACGCCACCTGATTCGCATATTTCATTACCGTCAGATCCAGGCTGGTAATAAGTGTTGCCCCCTCAACCGGTTCTACACGATCTTCTGCTCCATTTTCAATCTCTACTCCATGCGCGGTCGTCATGGTGAGGATTGCGCCGTCAATCCCTTTCAGCTGCTTTTCATAAGCCACTTCCAGCCCCACGATTCCCTGATTGTCTCCACCGGTAAAACCAAGTACTTTTGATGCCAGTGATCCATACGGATACTGTCTTTTATAATCTTCGTCAACGGTCACTCCCGCCAACTTGCTGTTGCGTATTCTATCTGACGTTTCTTTATCAACATTCGCTTTGATCTTCTCTCGTGAGGAAACTTTTTCCACTTTTCTTCGGATCTGTTCCTCGGATATTCCCAGTTCTTTGCTCAAAAGCTGAATTACCTTTTCGGGTTCTTTTATCTGACTATGGATAACAGAGATCGTAGAAACGGATCGATTTCCCGCCAGAACATTTCCATTTCGATCTACGATCTGTCCCCTTTTCGCTTTGATCTTTCGTTCTCTTTCATGCAATTCTTTTGCCATAACGCCATAATAGTCCGCGCGAAACATCATCAAATAATTCAGACGCACCATCATCACGATCAAAATCAGTGCAAAAACAAAAAACACCAACAGCATATTCTGCCGTTGGTATGTTTTATGTTTCACCCACATAAGCCACCTCAGAATACTCATCCCTATAATCTATTGCAACTTATCCTTGGTTATGATTTGTTTTTAATTTTCTGTCTTTTTTGTATCTTTTTCTTCTTTTGAAGCGTACTGTCCCAAAAACGGGAGAACTTTCTTCATGATCTTGGATGCAAATTCCGTAGCATACGTACTGTGCGCCTGATCTTTTACATGTGGCTCCTCAATAACTACATAAATAGCTACATCCGGATCTGATGCCGGAGTACATCCAATAAAAGATACGATATAATTCTTCTTATCACGTGAACTTTTTTCCGCTGTACCGGTCTTTCCACCGATCTCATAGCCTTTTACCTGTGCCGGTGCCGCTGTACCTTCTTCCACTGTAGACAACAGAAAACTTTTCATCTTTTCTGAAGTGTCCGCTGTCGTCGTCTTTTTTACAACGACCGGATCGATCGTCTCGACCACATCGCCATCACTGTTCTGGATCTCCTTTACAATATGGGGCTGGTAATAATTTCCACCATTGATCAGAGATGAAAATGCACTCAGCATCTGAACCATCGTGACCGTCTGCGTCTGTCCGAAACTACTGGTCGCCAATTCTACTGTATTCAATTTATCCAGCGAATGGATAAGACCGGACGTTTCTCCCGGAAGATCGATTCCCGTACGCTGTCCAAATCCATACAATTGTACATATTTGTAAAATTTATCTCTACCAAGATCCATGCCGATCGACATCAGCGCCGCGTTGCACGACTGCATCAGACTGTGGCGAAGATCCAGTGTGCCATGGCCAGAACGATTGCTGCAGTGGATCTTCCGGTCAGCAACATTCACATAACCATTACATTGGAATGTGGAATTTTCATTGATGATATTCTCATCCATCGCGGCCGCGATCGTAAATGGCTTAAACGTAGAACCCGGCTCATATCCATAACTGATGCAGAAATTAGACCACATCTCCAGCTGGGCTGTTTTCTTCTCTTCATCCGACATCGCACTGATCTGCTGTTCGGTATACATCTCCGACAGCGACTGTGGATCATTGAGATTAAACCGGTTCTGGGATGCCATCGCTAAGATCTCTCCATTTTTCGGATTCATCAGCATAACCGATACATTTTTCGCACCCACACCATCGGATTGGAATTTGGCAATCTGCTGCTCTAGTATCTGCTGCACATTTGCATCGATCGTGAGCACGACCGAGTTGCCGTCTTTCGCCTCTTTGATCGTGCGCTGCAGATTCATGTTGGAATCAAAATAACCATACTCTCTGCCAGTCGTTCCGCTCAGCACATCGTTGTAACTCTCTTCCACGCCATATGTGCCCTTGTCTTCAGACGTCATAAAGCCAACCAAATTACATGCCACATTGTTCAGCGGATAATTTCTTGTATAAGTTTCTTCAAACCAGAATCCTGTTATGTTGCTGTTTTCTTCCGCTTTCTTTTTGAACGCCTCGACCAGTTTGGTATCCAGTTCTTTCAATCCATCAATATGCTCATACATGGAATTTGGTTTCTTACTGATCACATCCTCCAACACCTGACGTTCAATCCCAAAATGTTCTACGATCGCCGTTATCGTTGCCTCTTTTTTCTCCGCATCCACGAGCAGCGTACGAGGTTCCAATACCAGATTGTATTTGCGGATACTGACTGCCAACGTTGTATCATTGCGATCCTTGATCGCCCCTCTTTGATAATTCAAAACGGTATTCGTATAAGACTGCTGTGACAGTGCCGATTTCCGGTACCGGTCTCCATCATTTTTATCCAGATAATAAATCTTCACAAGCAAAGCGGCAAAAGCAAGCAAAAAGACGACAAAAACGAAAAACAAAGCAAATCTCATCTCCCTTGTAAATCGTCTTGTCATCTTTTTCCTACGCCTGCGGCCATATCTTCTGTTGTTATACACATTTCGATTGTAATCAGCCATTCTCTTCACCTATATCATTCTGACGGAATCGAGCCATGCTGTCTTACCTGAGTGCTTTTCTGACTTTTGTATGTATAAATCTGATCGTCTGTCGCTTCCTTCATACCCAGTTCCTTTGTTGCTTTCTCATAGATCTGTTCTAAATTTACAGAACTTTCAACATCAACAAGAGCAGCCCGATTCTCTTTTTCCATATTCACAACTTCTTTTTTCAATTTTACCACATTTTTGCTCAGATAGGTAGACTGAAATTGCAAATGAATATACGAAACTCCGACTACCATAACGGCAGCAAATGTGATCATTGTGATCAGTAAAGACACCTTATCTAACTTTTGTTTTCTCTTCGGACGTCTCTGGATCTGTTTGCGTTGCTGCTGTCTTCTTCGGAACTCTTCCGCATCATTGTAATATGGTCTCTCGATCGGTCGTTCTAACTCTCTGGCTGCACTCCCATATATGTATGAAGTTCCTTCTTTCTCCATTATTTTTCAATCCCCCTTCGTTCAAAAACTCTCAATTTAGCACTCTTTGATCTGGAATTCACCGCCAACTCTTCTTCTGACGGCAAAATCGGTTTTCTGGTGATCACTTTCCCCTTTGATTTTTTCCCACATGTACAGATTGGAAAATCAGGTGGGCAGGTGCATGGATTCTCCTGTTTGCGGAACGCATTTTTCACCATACGGTCTTCTAATGAATGGAAGGTAATAATACTCAGTCTTCCTCCATCGTTCAAAAGATCCACCATGTCATTCAATGCTTCCTGCAATACCGTCAACTCCTGATTGCACTCAATACGGATCGCCTGAAATGTGCGTTTTGCCGGATGACCTTTCCCATTTCTTGCTTTTGCAGGCATTGATCTTCGAATGATATCTACCAATTCAAAGGTCGTCTCCACCGGCTTTGTCTGACGCTCTTTTACAATATTTCTTGCAATATTGCGGGCAAATCTCTCTTCTCCATAATCTTTGATGATACGATATAAGTCCTCTTCGGAATATTCGTTGACAATATCTCTTGCCGATAATACCTGTTCCTGGTCCATACGCATATCAAGCGGGGCATCACTCATATAGGAAAATCCCCGTTCTGCATTGTCCAACTGATAAGACGAAACCCCGAGATCCAATACAATACCGTCAACTCCTGTAACACCCAGTTCCTGCAATACTGACTTCATGTTGACATAATTGCTTTTTACGATCTGAACCCGTTCGCCAAATGGCTCCAGCCTCTTAGAAGCTGTCGCTATCGCGTCCTTGTCCTGATCGAATCCAATCAGTCGTCCATTCTCACCGAGATGGGAACAGATCTCATAGGAATGTCCGGCTCCTCCCAATGTACCGTCTACGTAGATGCCATCCGGTTTGATATTCAGTGATTCCACTGTTTCCTCCAGCAAAACCGATACATGTTTAAATTCCATAAAAGCCTCCATACCTATCGAGTTCTTTTTGAGTCTTAGAAATTCAAGCCAAACTCTGACATATGCTCTGCGATATCCTCAATATCATCATATCCGTCACAGTCTTCCCAACGATTCTTGCTCCAGATCTCAATTTTAGATAATACGCCCACAAAAACTACATCTTTTTCCAGCCCTGCATACTGGCGAAGCTTAGCCGGGATCAAAACTCTTCCCTGCTTGTCCACTTCACACGCTGCCGCATTGGCTGAAAAGTGTCTCAGTAACTTACGCCCTTCCTTGTTGCCCGGAAGTTCGTTTAACTTATTGATGAAAACCTGCCACTCATCCTGAGGGTATGCAAACAGGCAGCCGTCTAAACCTAATGTGACTACAAAAGATTCCCCTAATTCGTCACGAAGCTTGGCCGGGATGATCACTCGTCCCTTGGTGTCAAGTCCGTGCTCATATGTGCCCATAAACATAATTCTCACCAACTTCCGTAATAGAGAAAAGGAAATTTTGCACCACTTTGTGACACTTTTACTCCACTTTCCTCCACTTTTATCTCTATATTACATGATATATTGGGAATATGCAAGAAAAAAAGTCCAGATTTCACAAAAAAAGAGCCTATTTCATAAAAAAATATAAAATAAAAAGAAACTATTGCCTTTATCCAAACAATAGTTTCTTATCTTTTTTCAAGTCTTTTATTTAATTTTCCGGTTGACTGACACGTTTTTGCATCCTGGCACGCACGATCCAGATCACCACGCCAGCCACTGCGATCACACCGGCAAGAACCTGTGACACAGCAATTCCCGTGTTTCCAATCTGCAGCTGATCCGTGCGGAGTCCTTCGATCAGACATCTTCCAATCCCATATCCGATCAAATAGATCAAAATGATCTGTCCATCCTGTTTTTTATGTTTCCAATAGATCAGTGCCACGATCAGCACACCAATATTCCACATGGATTCATAGAAAAATGTGGGATGAACCTGTATGTACTGAATCCCATCTGCGGTAGTCATATGTGACCTCATGGCATCCGTGATGTTGTCCGGATTTACCTGACTCACTTTCAGTCTCATCGCAAAGAAAGAGTCCGTGTACTCGCCAAATGCCTCCCGGTTTACAAAATTGCCATATCGTCCAATGATCTGTCCGATCAGCAATCCCGGAACAGCAGTATCCGCAAATAAAGCAAAGCTGTACTTCCTCTTTTTACAAAATACAATCGCTGTGATCACCGCCACGATCACTCCGCCAAAGATCGCCATACCGCCACCGCGCGTATTAAAGATCTCCGTCAAATGGTCTTTGTAGTAGTCCCAGCTGAATGCTACATAATACAACCGCGCTCCAAGTAATGAAAAAATGATCGCCCAGATCGCAAAATCCATATACAGTTCCGGTGACTGCCCGCTTTTCTTTGCCAGATATTTCACCAGCAAAAGTCCCGCCAGCATGCCACAGGCAATAATGATCCCGTAAAATGCAATCGTAAAACCACCGATCGTAATTCCCTTGGATAGCGAGGAAATATACACCCCAATATGCGGAAATGCTATATCTGCTCCACTCATATCGTACCTCCTGAACACTCGTCCTTATACATTAAAACGGAATAAGATCACATCGCCATCCTGCACAACATATTCTTTTCCTTCCGAGCGAACCAGGCCTTTTTCTTTCGCCGCATTTTCGCTTCCCTGCTCCACAAGGTTGTCATAGCTGACAACTTCTGCACGGATAAATCCACGTTCAAAATCCGTATGGATCTTTCCTGCTGCCTGTGGTGCCTTCGTGCCTTTCGTGATCGTCCATGCTCTGGTTTCATCCGGTCCGGTTGTCAGATAACTGATAAGACCCAGCAAACGATAACTTGCACGGATCAGTTTTTCCAGTCCGGATTCTTTCAGACCAAGATCCTCTAAAAACATCTTTTTCTCATCATCATCCAGTTCTGCAATCTCCTGCTCGATCTGAGCACAAATAACAAACACTTCAGAATTTTCCTGCTTTGCAAATTCACGGACTTTTGCTACCTGTTCATTGGTTGCACCATCATCCGCCAAATCATCTTCTGCTACATTGGCAGCATAGATCACTGGTTTGGCAGTCAGCAGATTGTACTCATTGAACCAGCCTTCTTCATCTTCATCTTCCAGTTCAAAATTCTTTGCCATGTTGCCATCTTCCAAAAATGCCTTCAGCCGTTTCAGCATCTCAACTTCTTTTGCAAGCTTCTTATCATTGTTCGCACCTCTTGCCGATTTGGCAATACGGCGATCTAAAATCTCTACATCCGAGAAGATCAGTTCCAGGTTGATCGTCTCAATATCTCTGAGCGGATCGATCGAACCGTCTACATGCACAATATTGGTATCCTCAAAACAACGGACCACATGCACGATCGCATCGACTTCACGAATATTAGCTAAAAACTGATTTCCCAGTCCTTCTCCTTTGGAGGCTCCTTTTACCAGTCCGGCAATATCTACAAATTCGATCACTGCAGGCACGGTCTTCTTGGAGTTGTGCATCTTGGTCAACACATCCAGTCTCTCATCCGGCACAGCAACGACACCAACATTTGGCTCGATCGTGCAGAATGGATAGTTCGCAGCCTCTGCTGCTCCTGCCTTTGTTAATGAATTGAATAATGTACTTTTTCCAACATTGGGTAACCCAACGATTCCGAGTTTCATAGCTCTATCTTTCCTTTCTTGTAAGCCTTGATTTTATGAGCCTTGCAGTTTGGTCGATTTCTTTATAAATAACCTGCAAAACTCAAATTTAATCATAGCATAAAAGGGGGGAAATGTAAAATCCTATATTTCAATCTGCCAGGACTTAGAATCGTATAAAATAAACGGAATTGTATAACAGAATCCGTATTAATTATTATTGATTATGCAGTATTTACGTATGTACCATTTCAATATACGGTCAACATATACCGCTTTCGTTTTGCCCTTGAACACACCACATTTCGTTGCAACATGAAGTCCACCGTTGCCATTCAAAATAGCAAAGGCATTGGAATCATCCGCAAACTCTTCTACAGAATCTGTTTCTGATCTCCAACGCCAGTTAGATGAACTATTAATTTGTAAGAAATAAGTGGCTGCAAGAATATTTTTTAAAGCTTCATTTAATGATTCATTCCTATGCTCCCCCTCGCCTTATACCAAATCTTCACTAATCTTCATCCTTATTTCTTCCGGTATTGTGCCAATTTCTTCTATTCGTCGTCATTCTAATTTTTTAATAATATTAAAATCCAAAGTACATTCTTATCATACCCAGAGCGAAAAGATGCACTGGATAAAACAAATAATTTACAATCTTATTCTGCCTTCCCCGTTCTCCATTATATGTAAGAGTTAATCCAAATCCCAATAACGCCCACGGTTCTTTAAACATAGCCAAAAAGCAAAATGGAATTGCCAAAACAGGTTTTTCATGAAAAATATATAAAAAATACCCAATTAAGACTGCATGATACTCATAATCCAATCCCAGTATCATCGCACCCAGGCATCCGGCTCCCACGATTACGGCGGAAATGAAATACCATAATATGCGCCAGCGTACCGCCATTTTTTCTTTTAATGTATCTATGATCCAAATGATAACGAGTACTAAAGCCAATGTGAACATAATATTATTCCAATTCGGCTCAAAACAGGATGCCGTTGTAAACATATCAAATGGAATTTCTGAAATTACCCCAAACAAAAGAAGCATTCCTAAATATTTCCATCTGTTTGTCGTTCTGAAATAGCCTTCTATCAATAAAAATATAAAGATCGGGAAAGCTATTCTTCCTAATATGTCAAAAATATCACTTATCACAAGCAATATTCCTCCATTCAAATTAGGATA
>CAKREC010000056.1 GCA_934316925.1 uncultured Eubacterium sp. | reverse complement strand
CTCTGTCGGTTTCTGATCTAACCGGAGAACTTTTCGACCTACTGCGATCGCTCCCGACGAAACTAAGATGACTTCTTTTCCCTGATTATGAAGGCTGGTAAGGATCCTGACAAATTTTTCCATCTTGACCAGATCCAATGCTCCTGTCTCTTTATGTGTCAATGTTGACGAACCAATCTTAAATACGATCCGTTTTTTATCCTGTAATGCGCTACGCATGTTTCCCTCCATCTTCCACAATTTTCATCGCAACGCGCAAGCCGTCCATCGCTGCCGACATAATGCCGCCCGCATATCCGGCTCCCTCGCCGCATGGATACAATCCTTTGACGCTTACACTTACAAAGTCTGCATCTCTCTCTATTCTTACCGGAGAAGAAGTTCGCGTTTCTACTCCTAATAATAATGTGTCTTCATCATCATAATTTTCAATCTGATCCGAAAACTTCTTTAACCCATCTATAATACCATTTTTCACGTAAGTTGGCAATGCTTTCTGCAAGTTGCCAAAATCCCAGGTGCCCTTTGTACATGGTTTTACTTTTCCCAGATGATCCGAACACCGGTCATTCAAAAAATCGCCAAACCGCTGAACCGGAATTTTCCCCCGGCACAACTGATATGCCTTTTTCTCCCATGTACGCTGGAATTCAACGCCAGCCAATGGGTGATCGGACGGAAAGTCTTCCGGTGTGACCGAAACGATCACGGCACTGTTCGCATAACCACTGTCCCGGTCAACATTGCTCATCCCATTTACAACAAGTCCGTTTTCTTCAGAAGAAGCATTCACTACATACCCTCCCGGGCACATGCAAAATGTATATACACCACGTCCATCTTTCGCTTTGGCAGTACACTTATAAGGTGCTGCAGGAAACTTATCAAAGGCAGCTCCGTATTGCGCCCGGTTAATGTCCTTTTGTTCATGTTGGACGCGCACTCCCATGGCGAACGCTTTTGGCGTCATTGCAACGCCTTTTTCATAGAGCATAGAGAACGTATCTCTGGCGCTGTGACCGATCGCAAGAATGCAGTTGTCGCATGCTTTTGTATAATGACCTTTTTCCGCAGAAAACAGTCTGACACCACGAAGTGCATCGAGCTCAATGATCACATCCTCAAGTCTGGTTTGAAATAAAAATTCACAGCCAAGTTCTTCCATCTCTTTTCGCATATTGATCAAAACTTTTTGTAAAACATCCGTACCAATATGTGGCTTTGCATCATATAAAATATTTTCTCTCGCTCCAAAGCGAACAAACGTGTCCAGAACAAACTGTTTTCTTCCGGACCGGTCCTTCACACCGGTATTGAGTTTTCCATCTGAAAAAGTACCGGCACCACCTTCGCCAAAGGATACATTACTGTCAGGATTTAATACGCCTTCCTGCCAAAACCGTTCAATGTCTTTTTGTCGTTCTTCTACTTTTTTCCCCCGCTCTACCAAAGTGACCTTCGCCCCGCACAGGCAGAGAAAATAAGCAGAAAACAAGCCGGCAGGTCCGGCTCCTATGACAGTTACTTCCGGCTTTTTTGCGGTATTCTTCGAATCCTGTATGACGACCTCCGGCAATAACGGTTTCCATGAAACTTTTGTCAGATGGCATTTTTTTTGATATTGTTCCAGTACATGTTTTTCGTTAGGAAGGGAAAACTGCACCGTATATATGTAAAAAATATCTGGTTTTTTTCTTGCGTCGATACTCTTCTTGCTGATCTTCAGATCATGGATCTTTAAAACATCCAGGTGAAGCTGTCTGGCAATTTTTTTCTTGATATACTCTGTGTTATCTTTCTGATACGGAATTTTCAATTGTGCTAATTGAAGCATTTCAAGTCTCCTTTTTCTCTATCAGCGCTGTCGCCGCCATCATTGCCGTTGCAAATGCAAAATGCAGATTGTAACCTCCGCATTTACCGTCTACATCCAACAATTCGCCGAGCAGATACAATCCGGGAACAAACTTCGATTCACATGTTTTTGCCTGAACTTCCTCTGCCGGAATTCCTCCGGCTGTAACCTGTGCACGCTCCAGTCCCATGGTATCTTTTATCTCAAAGGAAAAGCTTTTCAATATCTTTTCCGGTCTTTTTGCTCTGTGAATGATCGGAATCCATTTAGCCGGAACAAGGCCATCAAAACCATACTGCTTTACCCAGTGTTCCACTTGCATAGGGTCCATCGGCGGAATAAAATCAATCATCCCCCGAACTTTTTTCCCTTTCTGCAATCCCTCAGCTGCCAGACGACACATTTGAAATACCGGGATACCGGACACACCGCTTTTGGTGATCTGAATCTCTCCCTCTTCCCCCGCGATCACTTCATCATCGATCTGCAGGGAAAAGCGTCCCTGGATCCTCGTTCCTGCCACCCGGTTCCAAAAATCTCCGGCCGCGATAAGTCCCGTCAGCCCCGGATATAACGCAGTCACGGAATGCCCGAATTTCTTTGCCAGCGCATAGCCGCACAAATCTCCTCCAAGCTCTCTGGACGCTGCTCCTCCCGTCGCCAGAACAACATACCGGCTGTAATACTGTCCCTTGTCTGTTGATATGGTAAACCGCTTATCTGTCTTTTGAATCTTTTTAACCAGACACTCCGGTACTACCGTGACATTCCAGGCACCGGCAGCCTTTTGCATCTGCTCGACCACAGTTGCCGCCTGATTGGTATACGGATACACATAGCCCTCTTTTTGACGGTAATAGATCCCCAGTCGTTCCATCTCGGCAATCAGTTTTTCCGGTGGGCAAAACTCCAGTGCCGCATGGATCAGCGCCGGCTCACCATAATAGCAGTCTGCATTCATATTTAAATTTGTAAAGTTGCATCGACCATTTCCGGTTGCTGCCAGTTTTTTTCCAATCTTATTATTTTTATCCAGAATCAGTACAGAAAATCCAGCACGTCCCAACTGAATTCCACACATCAGTCCCGCTGCTCCTGCACCAACGATCAGTACATCCCAATCCTGTTTCATCCGTATCTCCTAACTGTCCACAATTACTTATACGATACCATTAACTGGACAAGTTTTCAAGCAGTGAATAAAGCTCTTTTTCATTCCTGACCTGATAAGTTCTCTCAAATAATTGTTTATCTTCCTTCGACAATTGATCCTCCATGATCCCGGTTTCCTGATATAGATATTTCCCTGATGAATCATAGATCATAACCTGTCCTTTTTCCAATTTCAGGCAAAAACCACTTTCTCCCTCGACACTTGTTTGCGCCGTCTCTTCTTCTTCTTCTTTCTCGACGGCAGCTCCGGTCGAGCTTGAGTCCGCACCCTTTTGTATCGATTCGTTTCGCACTTTCCCATTTTCCGACTGTTTCATTGACGCATAGCAAAAAATACCCAAGATCAGACAGCCGATTGAAAAACACGTTGTAATCCAATATGAAGCTTTCATAATTCCCTCCATTGTTTTTTTATCATTGTTGACAAAGAAAGGAATTTTCATACAAAAAGAAGGGTTACAAACACCCTTCTTTTGAAATACCATTTGTTTTACAAAAATTTTAATTCATCACACGACCAATTTTGACCGGCTGACGATAATACGCATTGGAAATCTTGATACCATCGGTTGGATTACTTGCATGAATCACCATTCCACCACCAATGTACATCGCTACATGGTTGATACGGCTTCCGTTGCTGTAGAAGAACAGATCTCCCGGTTTTGGCGAGCTTACCTTACGGGTAACACCAGCCTGAGCTGCCGCATTATGTGGCAGAGAGTATCCGTAATGTGCATACAGGCTCATCGTAAAGCCGGAGCAATCTGTACCACCGGTAAGACTGGATCCTCCCCAGACATATCGGTTGCCAAGGAATTTCTTGGCAAATTCAACAATGGATGCCTGACCGGAAGAAACACCGGAAGACTTGCTTGCCTTTACGGTTTTGGCTTTTACGGCTCTCTTCAAAGAATACTGCTGTTTCACATATTCTTTGGCAACAAACGCATATTCGTCGTCGACATAAATACAAACAAAATCACTCAAAGATTCTTCGATCTTTTCATAGCCACCTGCTTTTTTCAATGCACTCTTGGAAATCTTTTCTTTTGCAATCACTTTTTTCACAAAATCCAGTGTAAGATTCTGTTTTTTGATCGTAAACTCTTCTCCCTCCGATACGACAGAATAGATCGGTGCATCGGTCGTTGGAAGCGCACGTACGCGAAGAGAATTTGTCTCGATCAGCGCTACATTCTTGCCGACTTTCGTAGCAAGTTCTTCCGCCTTTTCATCGGTGACCAGATAAGATGCTTTTACCCAGCCCTTTACCTGACCGGAAACAATCTTTGCCCAGCCTTTTTTGATCTTGTAAATATGACAGCCGGCATTTTTCGTCAATTTACCAACAATGGAAGAACTCTCCGATGGTTTCTTGCGGACATTCAAATAAGTATCAACCTTGCTCGCAATACCAAGACGGCTATAATTCAAGTTCAACTCAACATGAACATCTTCTTCCTCATCTTCAATGTCCTGCGGCTGTTCTTCTGCCTGCTCTTCTGCCTGAACAGCAGCCTCTGTCGCTGTCAATACGGATGAGTTCTGAGCTGCCACGGTACCTGCCGCTACTTCTTCACAATACTCGTCGATCACAACATTGGCGCCTTCCATATGTTCCTCGGAAGCTAGTGAAGCTGCAAGATTCGGAACGACCAGTGTCGCACACATAAAAATACTGAGTCCTGCAACTCCCAAAATTCTTTTCTTCTTGTTCATTATGCTATACCTTCTTTTATTTCACACTTTAATAATTTGTTACGAAATTGTTACAACCAAGAAGTATTATAGCAACATATTGTTAAAATGTCAAATAATGATGCAAACTAATCCACCATTCGAATCATTCACGACTTTCTGGATCGTATCTTGCAGCTTGATCTGACTTTCTTCCGTCAGACGGTTCACTTTTGAATCAATGCCCTCTTCCACCAATTGGCGGATTGTTTTTCCAAAAATATTGGTGTCAAAAATGCCATCCGGATTATCGCGTCCGTTTTCTGTAATATACTGGATTAGATCCCTTGCCTGTTCCTCATCTCCCACAATTGGCGCAATCTCCGTTTCAATATTTGCCTGGATCAAATGAATGGACGGGCAGCTCGCCTTTATCTTTACACCAAATTTATTTCCGTGGCGGATCAGCTCCGGCTCTTCAATACGGATCTGCGCTTCTCCCGGCGGCACGATCCCATAGCCGGTTCCCTTTACCTGATCGCAGGCAACCGCCATCGATTCATACTCCTCTTTCTTCTCTGCCAGTTCCCTGAGCGTCGAGATCAGATCGTACTCTCCTTCAATACTTGTGCCAACCATGTCACTTAATATTTCATAGTAATACTCTTCTTCAAATTGCACGACAACATTGACAATACCATTTTCTAACTGTTTATCTTTTATGTAAATATCTTTAATATAAGGCGCCTCCATCATTATATTTTCTTCTTTAGCATCATTCATGCTCTTGATCCCCGGCAAAACAGCAAGACATTTTTCAATAAATTCCTGTTTCAGCCAGTGATCCTCCTGCAAAAACTCCACCCATTTGGGCACAATAAAGTTCATCCTTAAAACTGGAAAATCATACAAAATCTGTTCCATAATCGCCAGCGCATCCTCCCTGCTAAGATCAATCCCATTGACAGCAACAACCGGTTTCTGATATTTTTTTTTCATTTTTTCCACACGATCTTTTGTCTGTTCCGACAAAGGATCGGTTGTATTCAATATAATAACAAATGGTTTTCCTGCCTGTTTACATGTTTCAACGGTTTTTTCTTCTGCTTCTAAAAAGTCTTCTCTTGTCAGTTCTCCAAAGCTTCCGTCTGTTGTGACGATCAGCCCTACGGTTGCATGATCACGGATTACTTTTTCGGTTCCCATCTCTGCCGCCTGGGAAAAAGGTATTTCCTTCTCTGCCCACGGAGTTTTTATCATACGTTCTACATTTTCTTCGATCTGCCCCATGGCACCATCCACAACAAAGCCAACACAATCAATCATGCGGATCCGTCCATTTTCCTGATTGGAAAGAGAAATCGTGACCGCTTCCTTTGGTACAAACTTCGGCTCTGTTGTCATGATCGTTTTTCCATTTGCCGATTGTGGCAGTTCATCAATTGTTCTTTTCCGTTCATTTTCATCCTGAATCGCCGGTATGACCATAAGCTCCATAAAACGTTTAATGATCGTTGATTTTCCTGTGCGAACCGGACCAACCACCCCGAAATATATTTCTCCTCCCGTCCGCCGGCTCATATCCTGATACAAATTATACTGCTTCAAAAAAAATCCCCCTTGCATACCATAATTGTCAACTGGCAGTTCTTTACTGCTAACAACTATATGCAAAAGGGATTTCACATATGATATATTTTTATTCTTTTTCCAAAGCTTCTTCCAGTTCCATCCGTTTCATGGAAAAAATCGTAAGCAGCATATCTGAGAACACACCACATTCGCCTTCCATAATGCGGTTGAACGCTTCTTCTTTTGTATACGCTCTTTTATAAATCTTTTCCATCAAAAGGGAATCATACGCATTTGCCAGGCCAACCACCTGTGCAGATATCGGAATGTCATCTCCTTTCAGACCATACGGATATCCATTTCCATCAAACCGCTCATGATGATACAGACAGATCTCTTTGCAATATTGAATCAACGGATAATCCTCATCCTCTGGCGACAGTTCTTTCAAGATCGCATCAAAGAGCTGCATACCTTTTTGCGTATGTTTTTTCATATATTCATACTCGTCTTTTGTCAAACGGCTGGCTTTCATCAAAATCTCATCACGCATACTGATCTTCCCAATATCATGATATGCCGATGCTTCCGCTATCATATAACAGCTTTCCTTTGTCAATTGGTATGCCGGACAGTATTTTTGCAGCTGTTCCAGTAAGATCAGACTGAATTTGCGGATATGTCCTTCATGATCGTACCCCGCCTGTCCTTCATCTTCTGCTATATTGCATATGTGCTGTAGCAGTAGTTTTGCTGTCTTGTCCATAAAAATCCCCCCTAACTGTTTACAATATCAATCGTGTTCTCTTTCTTGACGAACTGAACATTGGAGTAGTTTTCCTGTACTAAGAAAAGGTCGGAATTCATAATGATCTTAGTACCCGGATATACCGATCCCCGGATGACAATACGTGCCAGTTTTTGCCGGTTCATGATCCGGATCATCTCATCTCTCTCTTCTAAAAGTTCCTTTTGCCGTTTCTTTTCTATATATATACCCTTCGATAGTCTCTCACACATATGGGTGATCTTTTCGGTCGGATCCGGCTGCATCATAAGTTTGTCCAGTGCCTGCTGGTATGTCGTCAATTCCTGCTGGATCTTTTCCAGATCCTTGATCTTTTGCTGATATTTTCCAAGATCATCTTTATTAATGCCAACTTCTACTTTGGTCGGAACTTCTGCGACATTGCCAATCGCAAAGCATTTAATTCCTTCTTTTGCAATAATATGACCGCCGATAATAACTCCTTTTTTGCCTTCTACGGTAAGGGTTCCATTGGCTTCGACCACAGAATTTAGAAGATAACTTGCCATCACATCACCACCGGCTTCTACTTTTACCGACTCAAAAAACTGACCAACAATATTGCCATCGGCATGAAGCACACTGGTTCCCTGTCCCTGGCATCCTTTATATAAAACAATATCTTTTCCAGCAAAAATGGAACCACCTTCACAGCCACCATCTACAACAACATTGCCGGTAGCAATCACTGAATACCCCGGCTCAATACTTCCCATAACATTGACATCCCCATTAAAATTGACATTTCCGGTGGATGCGTCTACATTGCCCGGTAACGTATAAATATTGCAGATATCCAGACGCTTGTCATTTTCCATCTCAATGATGCCGTCCAGCAGAGAATAATACTGCTTTTTATCTTCGGTCAGCATGAAACCTTTTCCACGCAACGGTGGCAGTTCTTTGCCTCTCTTTGGTGGCAACAATTTACCGGTAATATCATAACCGAACACCCCATTGGTCGCAGGAACATATTCGACTACAAGCTGTCCGTTTTTAACCGATTCAAACAATTCCATGCTCTTATAGTCCACGGTACCGTTTTCCAGTACTTTCGGCTTTCTCTTTAATTCTTTTCGAAAATAAAATATGAAATGTCCATCATCGCCATCTACCGGTTCACGCCCCTTGGCAACTATAACCGTATCGTGAAAATCTTTTCTTTCTAACAGATCATGGATCGCATCCCGCATAATCCCCTGTTTGATATCATGGTGATTCAAAGCCCTCATAATATCAGGAACTTTCAGATCCTCATACATCCCCTCGACAGATTCCAGACAAAGACTGGCTTCCATATAGTCGGGTGACACTTTTACACAGGAATCCAACAGGAATTCATCCGACTGTGTATCTTCCATCTCTTCTTCTAACTCCTGCGGCAGGATCTGTTCTTCAAAATCGCCCTTTTGTTTGATCGCATCTTCTACATACTTCGTAACCGCAACAGAACTTTCTTCAAGCTCGCCACGTTTCTCTGCCATCTCCTGCGGTTCCAGATAAAATTTAGCATAGCCTTCTACATCATCACCAGCTAAAAGTCCCTTACGGATCTCTGCCATCTGTTCTGGTGTAAACTTCTCATCTTCATAAAAAGAAATATCCAGATGATCTTCCAGCCCAAATCGCAGCTGCCGCATCTGAAGCCAGTTATAACAAGGTTTTGCATACCGCGAAACATCGATATTCTGCTTCAGTCCCTTTACAATCTCCTGCAACTGGACACCATGAAACTCCTCGGAAACATACGGCAAAATATTTACTCTGGCTTCAAACGCATTGTTGATCTCCTCCAATTGCTCTGCGTTGAATCCTTTCTGCAAAAAAGAACTCAGATCGATACCGGCAGCAAGTCCCCTGGTCAGTTCCATCAACTGCTTGCCCGAATATCCTTCTTTTGCATACTGTACAATGTCCTGTCCATTGATCAACGCTTTTCGGATCGCGCGCATCGTAAAGTACGAATAATCCTTTGACATGTACTTGGATACGTCAACTTTTTCTTCCATTCCCCGTCGGATCTCCCGCATCTGCATCCAGTTCCAATCCGGATCACGGTATCGGCTTACATCCAGTCCCTTTTCCAGGCCTTTCCGGATCTGCTGCATCTGTGTTGGCATGTACTGCAGCTGTGCATACTTTGACACATCAATCTTATGTAGTAACCCTTCCCGGATCTCGTTGCACTGTAAAACAGAAAAGCCCTCTTTTTCATAACGGGCGATGCTGACTCCCGTTTCCAGCTCCAGTCGTCTGTTTTCCATTTCCATCCAGGACAGTTCCGGATCCAGATAGCTTTCTACTGAAATGCCTTTTTCCAACCCCCGGCGAATCTGCTCTAACTGGAGCGCATCAAAAGAAAGGCGGCGATATTTATCAACATCGCCGCCTAATTTTAGACATAGTTCCAGTTCGCGTTCATAATTTTTATTCTCAATTCGATTGATCATTTCACGCCCCTGTTTCATATGTGTCCCCCTATATCTATTGTATTCAAGGATCCTGCTGGTTTATTTGATAACCAAAGTATCCTGAATCAAAGTCATAACTTTGTCGTACAAGTATGATGTGCGCAGGAAATCTTCAAATGGAATCGAAGTTCCATAGTAGCTTTCATACTGTGTCTTGTACTCATCCAGTGTAACACCTGCTGAGGATGCTACTTCATCCTTATAAGCCTGCATGTCTGCATCGGAAGGCTCAAATCCCTCTTTGGCAGAAATCGCTTCAACGATCAGCACAACGGTCGTACTGCTTTCCGCAGAAGAATCCAGCTGGGTATTGTAACTTTCTGTTGTCATTCCCATTGAGCCAAGAATCGTATCAAAGTCCGTGGACTCACCGTAATAGGATTCGATCGTCTTACGGTTGTAAGTGTCGATCTGCTGTCTCTCTGCTTCTTTTAATGTAGCTGGCATATCATTTACTTTGGAGTTGCTTACCAATGTGTTAAATGCTGTGGTAGCTGCATTGTTCTGCTTCTCTGTCGCAAGACTTTCTTTTACACTCTTCTTGTAAGCAGCAATGGTCTTCTGACCGGTATACTCTTTTACATATTTCTCTGTGAGTTTTGGTGTGATCGTCTTGGAGATATAGTTTAATTTAACGGTAAATATAACGTCTTTTCCTGCTACACTGCTGTCTTTGTAGTCATCCGGGAATTTCAGCTTAAGTTCTTTGGTCTCGCCTACTTTCATGCCTACAACACCATCTTCAAAACCTTTAACGAAAGAATTGGATCCCAATTCAAGATCGGTGTCTTCAGCAGTACCGCCTTCAAATTCTTTGCCATCAACCTTTCCTGTGTAATTGATGTTTACAGTCTGGCCATCTTTGCATTTACCTTTTTTGATCTTCTTGGTTGTCGCATTCTGCTTGAGCTCGGTATCGATCTGAGTCTGAACTTCATCATCGGTAACGCTGCAGTCAACTTCAATACCTCTATACTCACCGAGTGTCACGCACTTCGTAGCGTCGTAATCCTCAATCTGAACGGCACCACCGGTAGCGGTATCCTCGCTCTTTCCAAAAAATTTAGATTTCACGTCTTTCCATGAACATCCTGTCAATACCATTGCCATAACAAGCAGCAAGGCAACGACTGTGTAC
>CAKREC010000055.1 GCA_934316925.1 uncultured Eubacterium sp. | reverse complement strand
CTGCTGGTAGTTGTTCTGATCGCAGCATTCAGTTATGTTGCTTTGGCAGGTATTGGCAGTGCACACAAGGGTAGCGCAAAAAATATTCGTCTGGGCTTAGACCTCAAGGGCGGTGTGAGTGTTACATACCAGGCCAAGAAGGCAGATCCGACGGATCAGGAAATGAGCGACACGATCTACAAGATGCAGAAGCGTGTTGAGGATTTCAGTACAGAAGCTTCCGTATACAAAGAGGGAGCCAACCGTATCAATATTGATATTCCGGGTGTAAGCAATGCAGCTGAGATTCTTGACAAGTTAGGCCGCGCAGGTTCTCTTCAGTTCGTTATGTATTCCAACCTCAAGGACAAAGATGGCAATGCCAATCCAAACGAGGGTGACGAAGTCGTTTTTGATGAGAAAGACGTAGAGATGGACGGTTCGATGATCGATACCGCTACTGCTACAACACAGCAGAGCTCTACGACCGGTGCTTCTGAAAACGTAGTTAATGTTAAATTTACAGGAAAAGGTGCTAAGAAGTTTTCCAAGATCACAGGAAACCATGTAAAAGAGCAGATGGCTATTGTTTACGACAACAAACTGGTATCCGCTCCTGTGATCCAGTCACAGATCAGTGACGGAAACTGTGTGATCAGCGGTGGAAATGATTTTAAAGATTTCTCCAATGTTGAGTCACTGGCATCCACACTTCGTATCGGTGCATTGCCACTGGAACTTGAAAACATTCATGACAATGTTGTAGGTGCTACACTTGGTAGCGAGGCATTGAAGAGCAGCTTGATCGCCGGAGCTATCGGTCTGGTACTTGTTATCATCTTCATGATCGCGATGTATCGCATTCAGGGTGTTGCTGCTTCTATCGCATTGCTTTTCTACGTGACAGCAGAATTACTTATTTTAAATGGTTTAAATGTTACTTTGACATTACCGGGTATTGCCGGTATTATCCTGAGTATCGGTATGGCGGTAGATGCCAACTGTATTATCTTTACGCGTGTTCGTGAAGAGCTGGCTACCGGCAAGACGGTATCTTCTTCGATCAAGATTGGTTTTTCCAAGGCTTTATCTGCGATCATCGATGGAAATATTACAACTTTGATCGCTGCATTCGTATTGTTCCTGAAAGGATCCGGTACCGTCAAAGGATTTGCTACGACATTGGCAATTGGTATTATCTTATCCATGTTCACAGCCATTGTTGTTACACGTCTGTTGCTGGACGCATTTGCAGCACTGGGCGGAACAAATCTGAAACTGTATGGTATTCAGAAAGAACGCAAAGTGATCGACTTTGTTGGAAACTGGAAGAAATATGTGATCATCTCTGGTGCAGTTCTGGTGATTCTTGTTGCAGGAATCATTGTAAACAAAGCTACCAAGGGATCCGTTTTGAATTACAGTCTTGACTTTGTTGGTGGTACTTCAACATCCGTATCATTACCGGAAAATACAGAGATTACCGATGCCTTAAAGAAAGATGCTCTTGATGTTGTTAAGTCGGCAACCGGATTAGAGGGTGAGATTTCTACATCCGATGATAAAGGCGTTAAGAAGATTACGGTGCGTACAACAGCGCTTACAGAAGATCAGGCAGATCAGGTACGTACACAGCTGGCATCCAAATTCAACATCGAAGATCAGTCCAAAGTTGAGTCTGAGACGATCAGTGCATCGGTAAGTAATGAGATGCAGAAAGATGCGATCGTTGCAACCTTGATCGCAGCCGTATGTATGTTGATCTATATCTGGATCCGTTTCCGCAAGTTTGCAACCGGTATGAGTGCCGTACTCGCACTGGTTCATGATATTATTGTAGTATTTACCGTATATGTAGTAGGAAGCTCCCTGATTCAGGTAGGAAGCACATTTATTGCATGTATGTTGACGATCGTTGGTTACTCCATCAATGATACGATCGTAGTATTTGACCGTATCCGTGAGAACAAGAAAAAAGCTTCTGCTCGTACCGAATTGGCAGATATTATCAACAAGAGTATCACAGAGACATTGTCTCGTTCGATCAACACATCCGTTACTACATTCATCATGGTATTCGTACTTGCACTGCTTGGTGTAAACAGTGTTCGTCAGTTTGCAATCCCTATGATGGTAGGTATCATTTCCGGATGCTATTCATCCGTATGTGTTGCATCCCCATTGTGGTATCTGATGTCCGGAAAAGGCAAACACACTTCAAAAGCAACAACTTATGCCAAACATAAGTAGTTCATAAAATGTTTTTTCTCTGATAAAGAGGCCATTCCACTGTGAGAACAGCTGGTGTGGCTTCTTTTCTTGTTTTTTATGCAGAATATGTTAAAATAATGTCAATACTAGATAGAAGAAGGAGAGAAGAACAAGCATGAAAAAAATCTGGATCGTTGGTTCAATGGGGCATATTGGCCGTGCGTTGAGTAACCTTTTAGATATAACAGAATATGAATTGTTTGAAACAGACAAGATTGATGTAGACATCACGGACGAGGTGGAGGTCAGTCGTTTTGCTATGTGCAACCGCCCGGATGTGATCGTGAATTGCGCGGGCTACAATGTATATGCAAAGAAAGAACCACTGGATGTTGATGAGGCATATCGTGTGAATACGGTGGGAGCAAGGAATCTGGCGCAGGCAGCAGACGCGATTGAGGCAAAGCTGATCTATTTGTCTACGGATGATGTATTCTCTGAGAAAAGCGATCATCCATATAATGAATTTGATGCAGTCAGTCCGGTTGGCGTCTTTGCAAAATCGAAGTATGCAGGGGAAAAACTGGTCACACAACTGATGACCCGGCATGTGATCGTGAGAAGTTCGTGGATCTATGGTATTGGCAAAGATTTTCTTGATCTTGTGATCGTGGCAGCAGAAGATGAGGGACAGCACACGCTGACACTGGATAATAATGCGATTGCGGTGCCGACCTCAGCGGAAGAATTGGCGAAAGTGATCGTACAGTTGATCGACGGGGAACATTATGGCATCTACCATGCCGTATGTGCGGGCACCCCATGCACCAGACAGGAGTATGCGAAGGAGATTCTGCGCCTGATCGGAAAAGAAGATCAGCTTGAGGTTGTGGTAAGAGATCAGGCACCACAGCCATACTCGGTACTGGACAACATGATGCTTCGGATCACAGGACTGGAAGTTCCGGCAGATTGGAGAGAAACGCTGGCTGATTATCTGGCGCGCACAGGAGGACAGGAATAATGGAACAAAAACAAAAGAAAAAAATGGGATTATCCACAAAGATTTTTGTTGCGCTGTTTGCCGGAGCGCTGTGCGGGGTACTGATCCATTATGTAATCCCGGCGAGTTATATAAGAGATACGATCGTCGTTGACGGTATTCTTTACATTGCGGGAAACGGTTTTATCCGTCTGATGCAGATGCTGGTTGTGCCATTGGTATTCTGCTCGCTGGTATGTGGCAGTATGGCGATCGGAGATACCAAGACGCTGGGAAGCGTTGGCGTTAAAACAGTCGTATTCTATTTGTTTACAACGGCATTGGCAATCTGCGTTGCACTGGGGATTGCGTCTTTGATAAATCCTGGTGTTGGCATGAACATGACCGTTTCGGCTACAGCAGCAACCGAACAAACAGAAAAAGTGAATTTTGCAGACACACTGCTGAACATTATCCCAAAGAATATCTTTACATCCTTGTCCGATGGAGATATGCTGCCGATTATTGTTTTTGCACTGTTTGTTGGTGTTATGCTGGCAAAATTGGGAAGCAAGGCATCGGTTGTGGCGAATTTCTTTGGACAGTTTAATGATATTATGATGGAAATGACGATGGCAATTATGAAAGTCGCACCGATCGGTGTGTTCTGCATGATTGCAAGAACATTTTCGAGTATTGGGTTTGACGCCTTTTTACCAATGGCAAAATATATGCTGTGTGTCATTCTGGCGTTGGCAGTACAGTGTTTTGGAGTGTATCAGATTCTGCTCTTTGCGTTTACAAGACTGAATCCGATCCGATTTATTAAGAAATTTTTCCCGGTCATGGCATTTGCGTTTTCGACATCGACATCGAATGCAACGATTCCGTTGTCGATTGAGACGTTACAGAAGAAGATCGGTGTCAGCCGGAAGATTTCATCCTTTACAATCCCGCTTGGTGCTACGATCAATATGGATGGAACCTCGATCATGCAGGGCGTGGCGGTTATTTTTATCGCACAGGCGTATGGCATTCCGCTGTCAGCAGGAGCCATTGGTGCCGTAATTGCAACAGCGACGATTGCGTCGATCGGAACCGCGGGAGTTCCGAGTGTGGGACTTGTTACACTGACGATGGTGCTTACTTCTGCGGGACTGCCGACAGAGGGAATCACCCTTATCATGGGAATCGACCGTATTTTGGACATGCTTCGAACTGCAGTAAATATTACTGGAGATGCGGTCTGCACGACGATTGTATCAAAGCAGCAGGGGGCCTTGAACAAAGATATATTTGATCTGGATTGAAAATTGGGCAAAAATGTGTTATACTGACAAAATATTTGTGTAAAGAGGATAGGAGCTTTACTGGTTCCGGAATGGAGAGTATATGCCAAAAAAAGAGAAGAAAAAAAAGGAAGTAGTTGTACTGACTCCCAAAGAACAATTTGACAAATTAGTTAATTTAAAAAAAGCAACCGCATGTATTGTAGACATTACCGAAGAATACAAATTATATGTTTCTCTGGTGCCACGGTTTGAAAAGATGGCGAAGATGGGACAGGAAGAGCCGTTTGAAGGATGGGAACGCTGTGAAGAACTGGCAGCAGAATGCAAGGCAAAGGCAGAAGAACTGAAACAGAAACTGCCGGCCGATGCCAATCAGTCACGAACCGTTATGACATCAGCAAAAGAGCGTCAGGGAAATCAGCCAAAGAAAAAAAGCAAGGATAAACTGGTGGTAGCGATTCTGGCAGTTCTTGTTGTAGTGGCTGGCATCTGTTACAAGGTGACACCGACGCGTTATGGAATTGCGGGATTGGAGGCAAAAGCAGGTCTGCACCGCTACGCCATGGAATCTTACGCCGTGTTAGGCGATTACAAGAGCAGCAAAGAAAAGGTTCACACAGAAGGTATGCTGTATGCTGCCGATCTGGTAGAAAAGCAGGAACTGGGAACGGCGAGACGTGTTTACAGTCATCTTGCGGATCTTGGAAATGACGAAGCGGCTGCCAAAGAACTCGTTTTGGAACAGCAGTTATTGGCAAAAACAGAGATCGGTCACAAAGCTACTTTTGGCGACTGCCGGTGGATCGTGATTGATAAAGAGGATGGCCGTGTGTTGCTCGCCAGAGATAAGGTACTCCGTTTTGATGAAGAGAAGGATAACGGATTCAATACAGAAGTATTTCATGCCAGCAGCAAGACAGCATCCTGGAAAGACAGTGATCTGAGAATATATCTGAATGGCGAATTTTACAACCAGTCATTTACCCAAAATGAAAAAGCGGTTGTGTTGGACACGGCGCTGGAGAATAAGGCAAACAGCAAATACGGTGAAAAAGATCAGGAAACAACGGCCGATAAAGTGTTTATTTTTGATGAGACACAGGCAGAGACATACAAAGATCTTTTGAAAGAAAAAGCAAAAAGTATCCGCCTTCGCACAGAAGGAAAAGATGCGTCTGCGACAGAATATATCAACAATGAAAATGAAATTGTCTATTATGGATATCCGATCGATCAGACCGGAATCTACAATCGTCCGGTGATCTGGGTGGATACACAGGCAAAATAACTTGATTCTGTCAAGAGAATGACGATGTTTTGTCAAAAAGATCTGTTTAAATAAAAAGCGAATAAGAAATTGGGAGGCAAATATGAAAAGAAATACGATGAAAAAGGGACTTCTTTTTCTGGTGCTTGCATGTTGTCTTGGTTTTGGTGTAAGCCAGATGCAGAGTGTACCTGCACAGGCAGCCAAAAAGACATCCAAAAAGAAAAAGACAGTTAAGAAAAAATCACTTACAAAAGCGAAAATCACCTTGTCCAAGAAGACATATACGTATACCGGAAAGGCGAAAAAGCCTTCTGTTACCGTAAAGTATGGAAAAAAGAAATTAAAAAAGAACAAAGACTACACGGTCAAGTATACATCCAACAAAAAAGCCGGTACAGCAAAAGTGACGGTTACCGCCAAATCCGGTAAGAAAAAATTGTATAAAGGCAGGAAGACAGCGAAGTACAAGATCAAAAAAGCTGCCTCCGGCATTGCACTGGACCGCTCGGAGTATACGGCGGTGGAAGGCGATGGCGCATTCAATATTGTAGCAAAGCCTACAAAGGGAGCAGGAAAGATCACCTATTCCTGTGCGACGACGAATGTGATCAAAGTAACATCCGCAGGACAGGTTACGGTAGTGAAGCAGGGAACTGCTACGGTAAATATGACGTTGGCGGAGACTGCCAATTATTATGGTGCGTCCGCAAGTGTCAAAGTTACTGTAAGCAAAAAGAAGATCACGGTGGATTCTGCAAGCAGTATTAAGAATTTTGATTATGCAACGCAGGTCAAAGCTGCTCAAAAAGAATACGCAAGCAGTTCGTCAACGGTGATCGAAAAGCTGACCGATTACAGATATACGATCATTACCAAGTATGCGATCCCAGGATTGGCACCTACCGCAGATGACGATCTTACCAAAGGCTACATTCAGTGCAACAATCTGTGTCCACAGGGATTTTATTTTGCGGGAGATTATTTGCTGACAACGGCATATTGTATGGATGATATCCACAATAGCTGCATTTTCATCTACAACAAAAACAGTGGTGCATATTTACGAACCATTGTTCTGGATCAGAAAAGTCATGTAGGTGGAGTTGCTTATGACGGAGAGAATGTATGGATCTGTCATGCCGGTGACAACGCGCTGGAGTGCATTTCCTACAAGGAATTAAAAAATTATGCGTCAGGCAAACAGGGCATGGTTGCACGCAATACCGTGACGTTGAAAGCAATCAATACCAAACCGTCCGCTGTTACATACAATGAAGCAGATGGACGTCTCTGGGTAGCGGAATATGTCAGTCTTCCTAATTATAAAAAGGGAGTTGTGCCTCATATGGCAGCATATCAGTATGAAGACGGTGAACTTGTGCCGGCATATGATATGACATACGACAAAGAGCCGGAAGAGGATTATCTGAGTATTACGACGGCAGATGGTGCGATCACGATGGATGATGCCGATCAGACGGTAGTATCCGGTGCTGCGATTCAGACGGTCGCAGAGGAGAAAGAGATCCAGACAAATGAGGATAAGGATTACCGTTTGGAAGCAGGAGACCTGATCACGGAGATCAATGGGGATCCGATCACCGGAAGAGAATCGCTGAAAGATGCACTGAAAGATTTTGGCGATCAGGGTGGTCAGAATGTTGCGATTACGATCATACGTAAAGTTGAGGCAAAAAAAGTCACCGAAAAAGACACCTATGTAACGATCACGGGAAAGATCAAACTCGGAGAGTATGGAGAAAAAGTATATGTCGATGAGATTGAGATACCAAACCGTGTTCAGGGATTGTGCTTCAATGGCGATGGCTCGAAACTGTTCCTGAGCCGGTCAGTAGGACGAAACACGACAAAGGCAAGTTATATATCCGAACTGGTTGTATATGATTGGAAAAAATTTGACCGGACGAAACCGGAGCGTGTGATCGAGGTGCCACCGATGGTAGAGCAGATCAACTATGATTCACAGTCGAGAGAATTGTACATGCTGTTTGAGTCGGCAGCGACGACTTATCTGGAAGGTACAGATGGTGCTGGAAACAGCATGAGTCCGATCGACAAACTGATCTCATTAAAGATTATATTATAAATATCAGGAAAGGTACCATAGCACTGCTAGGGTGCCTTTTTTGGTGGAGATGAAAGCGTCTTTGCCGGTGAAATGGTTGCTTACCCCTAATGGGAATCCGTTGGCCAGTGTGGTGTCTGCCAGTTCGTAGGCAAGTCCCTGGATCGTCACTCCTTCGCACCGGTCGCTGAGAGAAAAGACAGAACAGAGGCACTCTGCGCGGTTGTATGGTTCTGAGGCGGCAAAGTGGACCGCCTTTGCTGCGGGCAGAACGGTAAGTGTAAAATTTTCTCCGTACAAGTATCCCTGGGCGCCCTGTTCGGTCAGATAAGTTAGGGACTGCAGGTTAGCAAGTGTGTGATCGAGGCGCCCACCAAGGCCGCCGTATATATGAAATTCGCGACAGCCTTTTTGAAGTCCCAGCTTGAGAGCCAGCATCATGTCGGTGTCATCCTTTTCTTTTGGATAGCGGATTGCAGAATCGGGTAAAAGTTCTCTGGATGAGGCTGGTAAAGAATCAAAATCGCCAAGGACAAAGTGAGGTGTGACCCCATGAGAACGGGCATAGTCAAATCCTCCGTCAGCAGCGATCACAAGAGCATCGTCAGAGACCGCCCCATGGATCGGGGTCGGCTCTCCGGCGGCAAAAATATAACATGATTTTTTTGTTGATGTCATGCAAGAATTCCTTTCACTGCAGAGTCAAGATAATCGACATCTGCAGATTCAATGCAGCCCTCGTCAATGAGAGAGGCGATGTGTGGATCGATCGGCATTTTGGCAAGAACCGGCAGATCAAACGCAGCGGCAATCTCATCCACATGGCTTTCGCCAAATACAGAGATCTTTTTGCCGCAGTCCGGGCAAGGAAGATAACTCATATTTTCAATCAGCCCCAGGATCGGAATGTTCATGATCTGCGCCATTTTCAGCGCTTTTTCTACGATCATGGAAACCAGATTCTGTGGGGTGGAAACGATCACAATACCGTCCAGTGGAATACTCTGGAAAACCGTAAGAGCTACATCGCCGGTTCCCGGTGGCATATCGATCAGAAGATAGTCAACGTCTTTCCAGATCACATCCGTCCAGAATTGGGTTACGGTGCCGGCGATCACCGGACCGCGCCAAACGACAGGATCAGATGGGTTGTCTAAGAGCAGATTGATCGACATCAGATCGATTCCCAGTTCTTTTGTGGCAACCGGGTAGATCGCGTTCTCGTCCCCATCCGCCTTTTCGGTAACACCAAAAGCTTTAGGGATGGAAGGACCGGTAATATCGGCATCCAAAATACCGCAGTGAAATCCTTTTTTTGCGAGGGCGATGGCCAGTAACTCTGTGACTGTGGATTTGCCGACGCCGCCTTTTCCACTGACGACACCGATGATCTTTTTCACACGGCTGTCCGGATGAGGTGCTTTTAATAAACAATCGCTCTCTCTTGAGGCACAGTTGCTGGTACAGGTTGAGCAGTTATGGGTACATGATTTACTCATATTATATTCTCCAATCTATTGATCTTAGTGGGAAATGTCCCTGTTATTTTTACCATATTAAGATAACTCTAGTACGAAAGAATGTGGTTTGTCAAGGGGGAGATTTGGTTGCAAAAGAAAGGTGCCTATGCTATCATAAAAAAAGTATGGAAATAACTTTGAAGACAGAAAGTGAGGGGTTTTGTGTATACCGTTTCAATGAAAAAATTTATGAAACAAATGAAGCTTGAGAATCTTACACCAGAGATCGATCTGGAAGATGTTGTGATCACACAGACAGACATCAATCGTCCGGCTCTTCAGCTGGCAGGCTTTTTTGATTATTTTGATCATCATAGAATACAGATCATCGGTCAGGTTGAGTATACTTATATGGAGAAACAGGGCGAAGAGAAGAGTATGGCCATGATGGAAAAGATCATGTCCTACAAAGTGCCGGGAATTGTTTTCTGCCGGGATCTGCCGGTGACGGATGAACTGTTGGCGATGGCGGTAAAACATCAGATCCCGATCATGAAGACGGCTGTGGACACTTCCTCATTTTCATCGGAAGTGACCCGCTGGCTCAAAGTGGAACTGGCACCACGCATCAGTATACATGGTGTTTTGGTAGATATTTACGGAGAAGGTGTTCTGATCACGGGCGAGAGCGGTATTGGAAAGAGTGAGGTCGCACTGGAACTGATCCATCGTGGACATCGTCTGGTTTCGGATGATGTGGTGGAGATCAAAAAGGTCAGTGACGCTACATTGATCGGTTCCGCACCGGATATTACGAGACATTTCATTGAGCTTCGTGGTATTGGTATCATTGATGCCAAGACTTTATTTGGTGTAGAGAGTGTGAAAGACACGCAGGCGATCGATCTGGTGATCAAACTCGAAGAATGGAACAAAGACCAGGAATACGACCGCATGGGACTGGAAGAAAATTATATTGAGTATTTAGGAAACAAAGTAGTATGTCATTCCATTCCGATCCGTCCGGGGCGAAATGTAGCGATCATCTGCGAATCTGCTGCAGTCAATTACCGTCAGAAGAAGATGGGATACAATGCAGCCAGAGAGTTGTACAATCGAGTAACAAGTAATTTGACAAATTCCTAACAGTGACTGTTGGAAAGGAAGGTGCGTATGGCATCCTATTACATAGGAGTAGACGTGGGAGGAACCACAGTGAAGATGGGGATCTTTTCCAGTGCCGGAGAGCTGCTGGAAAAGTGGGAGATCCCTACCGACATAGGCGATCACGGAAGCCGGATCCTGCCGGATATTGCTGCCAGCATTGAGGAAAAAAGAGCAGCACGCAAAGGTAATATCGCGGGGATCGGAATTGGAATTCCGGGCCCGATCACCGAAGATGGTGTGGTGCTCAAGTGCGCCAATCTGGGCTGGGATGTTTTTTCGGTAAAAGACAAAATGACAGAGCTTATCGGAGTCAGCAAGGTCGCCGTTGGAAATGATGCCAATGTGGCTGCCCTTGGTGAGATGTGGCAGGGCGGCGGCAAAGGATATGATTCGATCGTTATGGTTACTCTGGGAACCGGCTGTGGTGGAGGAATCATCTACAAAGGCAAGGTACTGAATGGTACGCATGGTGCCGGCGGAGAGATCGGTCATATCAAAGTGGAAAATGAAGAAACAAGAGTCTGCGGTTGTGGAAATCGCGGATGTCTGGAGCAGTATGTAGCAGCAGACGGCATTGTCCATATGGCAAAAGAGCATATGCCAGGG
>CAKREC010000054.1 GCA_934316925.1 uncultured Eubacterium sp. | reverse complement strand
TCAGACATGAACGTTAACACATAAAAATCCCCTGCAAAAATACGGGTACTATCCTTCTTGCAGGGGATTTCATCTGTTTTATCATTTTCGGACTATCGTTCTCCACCAAAAGAAATGATCCATGGTGCAGGCTCTGTCGCATATGTATTCTTACTGGTCAGCTTGGAAACTGCGATCTGCACGATCTCCGGTTCTCCCATACCCATCTGCTTACACATCTCCGGCATCGAGGCTGCCACTACAAAATCCAGTGTGTAAACAACAAATTCCATCTTCGGATTCAATCGGCGCAGACATTGGATCTCCTGTTCCATACTGGCAGAAGCCACCAGCATCGTTACATCTGGAACGGGAAGTCCCTTCAGCGATTCTTCATCCACATGATCAATGATCGTAACATTGTTCAGACCAAATTTGTCGACATTGTCTTCCAGGGCACTGCGATCATTCTGATTGTATTCAACGGCAATCACCATTCCCTCGCCATCATGAATCGCTGTTTCCACAGCAATAGACTCTCCGGAAATCACGCACACATTTTTCCCTACTTCCAGCTGCATCTTGGACAATATGATCGACCGGATCTCAGATCCCACATAACGCACCGTTCCATGTGCAAAAGCACTGTTATCCATGCCGAATTTCACGGTACTTCTGGCATGTGGATTCACGATGATCATGCCCGCTGAAGCATTGATGCCACGATCGATCATATCCGCTACTTTATCTGTCTTGATCGGACCGCTTGGCTCACTTCCCTCGTTATAGATCACCTCGCACTGACCCAGTCCGGCATTGTACATACGGTAAAAAATGTCAGCATGTCCTGCCTCAGTAAAAACCAGCACACTTTGATGAGATTCTACAGCCGGAATAATATTCTTGTTTTTTTTCGTGATATCCAATATCTTCACATGTTCCAGATCCACCTGTGTATTCTCTGAAAAATACTGCAGCCAGGCGATCACCTGACTATTATTAAAAATTTCCTTCTGCATAGTATGAGCCTCCGTTCTATTAATAATCTGTTATCAGTATACCACTTTAAATTTCAAAAAGGAAGTGTCAGACTTTTCTTGACAAATCAAAAAAACTACTATATAATCTCATCTTTGACAGTTGGTTAGTTAAAAAAGTGCCCCAATCCCTGTAAACACAAGGGGTGTGGCACTTTTTTCTGCATACACGAAATATAGTAATGTTTTATCTTCGTTTACTTTTTTTCTGAATTCCTTTCATTTTTCGTTTTGTTATGAATTGATAGTCTGTTCTGAATCCACAGGTTTCATGGAGATCATCAGTGATTTTTTGACGTTCATATACCGGCATGAAACCCTGCTCTTCTACATCCGCAAATTTTATGCTCTTTAAAGTATGAAGTAGTTGTTCCGTAGTATAAGTTCCTTTCAGAGAGCGGTTTAATAACCTGAAATGTAACAGGGCAAGAAAACAGGTTAGGAAATGAGCCTTAATTCGGTCTTCGCGGTTTAAGTACATAGGTCTGGCTTCAAAGTCTGTTTTCATAGTTCTGAAACAGTCTTCAATCTGCCACCTGCCTTCGCTGACTTTTAATATATCAGCAACGTTATCATCGAGCAGGTCTGTACATACAGCATAAAGACCATCATACATTTCTTCTTCCATAATCTTATCCGTATCGAGATAATAGTGAATCTTAGCTTTTTCACCTTCCTTGGTTACGGCTACTTTATTTACAAATCTTGCAGGATCGTTTGGATTTTTACGCTGTTTTTTTAGCGACCCATTTGCAACCATCTTTTCTGCCCGACAAATCTGCTCCGCACGAATGGCTTTCTGGTAAGCGGCATATTTAGGAGAGTAGGTTATGATTAGTCTTTGATCCAGTTGTTTTGTTGTAAATGGTTCGTCTTTATAATAAAGCTGGTTCTTATCATCATCTGTCAGCTTTGTGAGATCAACAGGTTTATCATCTGAGAGACGTTTGAAACCTGTTTTGTTTAAAGCCCATGCCCGGTCTTCGGCAGGCAGTTTTTTAATGGACTGGGTGACGATGAAAGCCCGTTGTCCCATGTGATTCAGGACGCGGTTATCTTCAGAAGCAAGCCCGGCGTCACTGCAATAGATAAACCTGTCGCATCCGAATTGCTGGAGAATCTTTGTCTCTAAAGGTTTTAAGGATTTCTGTTCATTTTGGTTTCCAGGGAAAAGCGAGAAAGCCAGCGGAATTCCGTCTCCGTCTGTAAAAAGTCCCATTTGAATAATAGGATTCGGACGGTGTTCCTTGCTTTTTCCGTATTTTCTATCGCTATCCTCCTGCTCAATTTCAAAGTAGTAGTTTGTGCAATCATAATAAAGGATTCGATCCATTCTGTCACCGAGGAAAAAGCTATTTTTGTAAACTTCTGATTGAATAAAATCCATTTCAGAAGAAAGAACAGAAAGAGCCCGGTACACGTCATGAAGTTCATAAGTTGGAGGCTCAAGGAACTGTTTGGCAGCACGGAAGGAAGAACTTTTGCTGGAAGGTTCCAAAACCCTTGTATAAATTAAATCAGATAAAATCGCATTAAGATCATACTCGAATTTATACCTGCTTTTGATTTTTCGACAGACAGAATCAAGTTTCAGTCCATAGTAAATGGACTGAAGAAAAAGATATCCGCCAGAAAAAAGTTTCTGCTTATTATAGTCCATGAGTCTGTTGGAATGAAATGGAACTATGACAGCAGCATCCTCTTTTTCACTTTTATATTTCAGTGTTTCAAGACGAGCCTGTTCATTTGCCCATTCAACAACTCCGTCACGATCCGTATGGAGCTGCTCCGATAATTCGGCTAATGTACCTAATTTTCGGATAGTTTTTGAAGTACTTTTCCCCTCGGCATTTGTATAGGACTGAGTAATATAAAATGACTCGGAATTTTTTGATTTTGATGTTGTAATACGCATAATAATCACCTCTGTCACTATTATAACACATATCACTAAATATTACTATATACTAAAAATAAAAATTTGACAAAAAAATAAGCCTGTTTCAAGGCTTTGCAGTACTTTTTTTGATTTCAATGTGTCAAACTCCCGGGAAGTGTCAGACTTTTCTTGACAAATCAAAAAAACTACTATATAATCTTTAACGGTAACATGCTTCGATGGCTCAGTTGGTAGAGCGGCGCATTCGTAATGCGTAGGTCGTGGGTTCGAGTCCCATTCGAAGCTTGTACTTAAAAAACAGGGTTTTGACACCCTGTTTTTTTATATCCAATAATTATAAGTCAGTACGGTTCCCAATAAGTTGATCGAAAATCCCCACACCATGATCGGAATGTTCCATTTGACCGTATCGCCGGTCTTTGCTTTCCACTGTAAATATCCATAAAATAAATACGGCATAAGGTCTACCAGATAGCGGTTGCCAAACTGCCAGCCGCCCAGCGTCCGATGACAGCACAGAATAAACACATGTACTGCAGCCAGAATCGGGATCAGCACCAGCGTGTCCAGACAGCGCCTGTCTTTTTCTTTTACGGAGACTACAATACGATAACAAAAGGCCCCCAAAAACGTAATAAAGATCGGTGCAATAAACCAGAATGCCATTCCATCGGCATTAAAGAACTGCAGCATCCCCCCATCCGATGCTGCCTTGGGCAGCCTGAGATAATTTTTTAGATTGTTCCAAAAGTAGCTAATATGAAATTGTCCGGTTGATGTTCTTGTGAATTCCGGTAAATAATTGTGTCCAAATTCGATCACGCTGCCAAATCTCATATAATTGAGCACCATGTAAGAAATCGCAATAAGACCAGTTCCGATACACCAGTACCATTTCTTTTGAACAAGGTTTTTCAATGTGTTGCCGGTATCCTGTTTTTTCCATTGTTTCCACAAGATCCGTGCGATCAGCAGACCATAAACAGCAACCATCGGACGGCATCCCACGGCACAGGCCCAAAGTCCCAATGCCCATCCGCCTTTTCCACACTCCGCATAGTACAACGACATCAAAGACAACGTAAAACACATACTCTGAGCAATAAACCAGACATATCCTGTCATTCCCAAAAACAGATACCCCGACGCCAGATATAACAAAAGAACGAAAAATTCCATATGCTTTTTTGTCCGCATCGTATGACGATACAACTTCATCGCATAAATGGCTCCGACAACCGTAACAAACATCACAATGATATGATCGGGTGTATTCACGCCAAAGATCCATACAAACGGAAGAAGCATATACGATGGAAACGGCGGAAAACTCACGTAATATCTCCCATTTCGTATCGCCAGCTCCAGCCATTCATAATTCTGCCCAAGATCCAGGCGCCCCTCCAACCATGCTTTTGCCTGCAGGGAATACGAATTATATACATTCGCTTTCCACGGCCAAAGACCGGTAAACATCATCACACACACCATCACAAGTAAAATGCTAAGAGGCACAATGATATATGAAATATTGCATTTTTTTGCTGTCTGAACTTGCATCCTTTTTTTCTCCCTGCACCTGTTCTTTATTGCATAACCATCCACAATGTTCCTGCTACAATGCAGCAAAGACCAATCGCTGCCTTTTTGGTAAGTTTCTCATGAAATACCAGAAAAGAGAACAGGATCGTAACCAGAATACTCAGTTTGTCAATCGGCACAACGACACTCGCCGGTCCCTCCTGCAATGCGCGGTAATAACACATCCAGGAACCTCCGGTTGCCAGTCCCGACAACACAATAAATCCCAGTTCTTTCTTTTCCGTCTGATTGACCTGCTGCACTTTTCTCTTGAAAATCACCATCAACCATGCCATCAATAAAACAACCGTAGTCCGGATCGCCGTACCAAGGTTAGAATCCACTCCTTCAATGCCAATCTTTCCAAGGATTGCGGTAAGGCTGGCAAATACCGCCGACAGTACCGCATAAAGCAGCCAGTCCTTTTTCGTATCCACTTTCCGTGTTTCTTCTTTCTTTGTGATCATAAGCATCGTTCCGGCACCGATCAATACGACCGAAACTGCTTTTCCAACCGTCAGACCTTCTCCTAAAAAAATCAGCGCCAGTAAAATCGTCAGTACTGTGCTGGATTTGTCGATCGGAACAACTTTATTTATATCCCCTTTTTGCAGCGCATGGAAATAGCACAGCCAGGATGCCCCGGTTGCTAATCCAGATAAGATCAGAAAGCATAACGTCTTTGCAGTGATCGAGGTAATCCCCCGTCCGGATCCTGTGATCCATACCATGATCCACGAAAACAACAGTACAATAACCGTTCGAATGGCCGTAGCCACATCCGAATCGGTCTTTTTAATCCCGCATTTTGCCAGAATTGCCGTAATTCCTGCGAAAAAAGAGGAACCTATTGCATATAATATCCACATTTTTCATACTTCCTCTCTTGACCTCTTTTTCTTCTATATTATAGCATACTTTATAACAGCAAAACACACATGATAGTCAAAATAAGTCATACAACATTCCTTGAATACCATGTGTGTTTATCGTTAACCGTTCATTCTATCCTCTTCCGGACTTTTTGCATACTGTCCAAGGATGGTAATATGGGTTTCTCCCCGCTTTTCTTCTCCGAATGACTTCATTGCCTCATCCAGATTTTCTGCCACCCGGTAACAAGAATCCGGCCGTCTCTCATAATAGTCCAACTTCAGATTTCCCCGGTATTCGGTCAGTCGCTGTGTCGTCGTGAAAAATTCATGATATGCTGTAAAACGCATGCTATGGAAATTACGCTCAAACTCAGCAAAACCCTTCCTGTCAGAGTAAGCCATCAGCGCTTCCCCGTCTTCACAGGTGATCGCAAGATACCGAAACACGATCTCATCTTCCGTGTGTGGCACACAACAGTTCATATTGGCAACGGCATTTTTCATCACGATGCCTTCGTGAAATGTTTTTATATCCAAACCGGTTTTACCCATAATCGTCTCCTTTTATTTGGCCAATAACATCATGATCTGATTACTTCTCTCGATAAATTCTGTCATCTTGTCTGCTGCCAATGGCTGATGACTGAGCAATGCCAGATCATAAAGCTGTTTGCAGAACAAGTCGGTGTGTTCTCCATCCTCATGATTCAGAACATACTGTACCAAAGCATTTCCTTCATTTAAGATCAGGGTCTGTCCCATATCACCTAAATCCATACCGCCCATGCCGTTGGCTGCATACATCTTCATCATATCCTGCATACGTCTGGATTCCTCCGACATTGTGATCATAGAAGAAACCTTCTCATCTTTCAGGCGTTCTACTTTGACTTCCAATGAGTCCTTTCCGGTAGCTTTCTGGAACAACTTTTTCAGTGTTTCGGTCTCTTTTTCCAGTTTTTCTTTGTCGCCTTCTTCTTTGAACGCATCGGTCAGATCCGCATCAATGCGCTGGAATTTGACATCCTCTCCCGCTTCAAGTGCAGATACAAATGGCTGATCAATATTATGAAGCAAAACAACGGCATTCATATTCTGCTGACGGAACATGTTGATATACTGGCTCTGCTGCTGCAGATCAGTCACATAATACACAATTTTCTTTGGTGGCTCTTGTGGTGCTGAATCTTCTTCTTTTCCTTCTTCAACCACTTCAGCAACCGGTTCCGGCTCCGGAAGTGTCTCCAGATACTCACTCAATGTACTATACTTGTCATCCAAATCCTTAAACAATACATAGTCCTTAATCTTTTCTTTGAACTTCTCATCCTTCAAGCATCCGAATTTGATAAATGGGCTGATATCATCCCAATATTTTTCATAATTCTCCCGGTCTGTCTTGCACATGCCAGCCAGTTTGTCTGAAACTTTCTTCGTGATGTAATCGGAGATTTTTTTCACAAATCCATCATTCTGCAATGCACTACGGCTTACATTCAATGGCAGATCCGGACAATCGATCACACCTTTTAAAAGCATAAGGAATTCAGGGATCACTTCTTTGATATTGTCCGCAATGAACACCTGATTATTATAAAGCTTGATCATTCCTTCTACATTTTCATATTCCATATTTACTTTTGGGAAATACAGGATACCCTTTAAGTTAAATGGATAATCCATGTTCAGATGGATCCAGAACAACGGCTCTCTATAATCATTAAATACTTTGCGGTAAAATGTCTTGTACTCTTCTTCCGTACATTCATTTGGATGCTTGGTCCAGAGTGGTGTCGTATCGCTAAGTGAAACCGGACGTTTTACGATCTTTGTCTTTTTAACCGGTTCCTTGTCTTTTTCGTCCTCTTTTGGCTCCTCAACGATCTCTTCTACAACTGTATCGGTGTCCAAAACTTCCTCACTTGGAATCGTCTCATATTCCGGCTCTTCATTTTCTTTTGACAAGAAAATCTCTACCGGCATGAAAGAACAGTATTTTTCAATCACTTCGCGAACACGATATTCATTGGCAAATTCGTAACTGTCCTCATTCAAATGAAGAATGATCTGCGTTCCCACGGTATCCTTTTCACTTGGTCCCATCTCATAAGTCAGACCACCATCGGACTCCCAATGAACAGCCTGCGCCCCTTCTTTATAGGAAAGTGTGTGGATCTCAGCAGTATCTGCTACCATAAATACAGAATAAAAGCCTAAGCCAAAATGACCAATGATCTGCTCATCGTTGGCTTTATCTTTATATTTCTCCAGAAAATCTGCGGCTCCGGAGAATGCGATCTGATTGATATACTCCTTGACTTCCGCATCCGTCATACCAAGGCCATTATCGGTAAATGTAATCGTCTTTTCCTCCGGATTTACCGTAACCTCAATCTTACCTTTGTAATCCTCAGGTAAAGAGGTTTCACTCATCAGGTCTAATTTCTTTAATTTTGTAATGGCATCGCAGCCATTGCTGATCACTTCACGAATAAAAATATCATGATCGGAATACATCCATTTTTTTATAATCGGAAAAATATTTTCTGAATCAATTGCTAAATTTCCTTGTTCTTGCTGCATGATTATCTGCCTCCTATTTACGAATTATTATCTTTAAAAAGTATAATAATACTAGAAATATTCAATGTCAAGGAAAATTTAGCACTCATTAAGCCAGATTGCTAATAATTTGATTTTTCTTGAAAAATAAGAGACAATTTTCATCCCATTCCTGCTGCTTTTCTTTGTTCAATGTAAATTCCTTTTGCATATATCCGGTATAAAACCGAAGCTGGTCATCCTGATATTCAATACGGATCGATGCCACATCGCCGTCCGGCATATAGTGACAGAAATCGATCTTCATTTTTTCCGGAGTCCTGTGACCGCGGATCATCTGATAAACCATCGGCTTAATTTCCAGCCATGTAATGAGACCGGATGCTTCCTGATCTTTTTCGCCATTTTCAAACCAATTTTTGTTATATTTGCCATCAATACTGTATTCTACAAAAGTAGTAATCATGCAGGAAGAAACATGAAACCGGTCGAACATATCTCCATTAAAAAGTCCCTGCATAAATTCTTTCACACTCTCAATATTTCCTGTAATCATAACGAATAATTTTCTCCTATCAAAGCCATACTAGTATCGTTCCTAAAAATCAAGCCACCGCAAACGCGGTAGAATGGAGGCTTTCTATGCGTGCAGATGAACAAACATACCGCAATGTTGCAAAACACTGCAGCGCCTATGCGGTAAAACCAAGTTGCCAGTGTGCCAATTCGACCGGAGACACCGATGTATCCTGTACTACCTGTAAACATTTTACTCCTGAAAGTTATTGTGCTCTGGATCTGTTTGACCCAATTGTAGAAAATCACAAATTCTAGTGCAAAAGGGATGTCATTTGCCGGCATCCCTTTGTTCTTTTACACTTTTCAAAACCAATATAGAACGCGGTGCAACCGTACATCGATGATCCGCGATGACAACCTTTTTTGGTGTACTGCCATACATTATGCTGGTGTCAAAAAGAACTTCCCAGTGTCCTTTTATCTCCACATCCGGCAAAAAGAATTCTCTTTCATCCCAATGAAAATTGAATGCAAAATATAAGCTTTCTCCCTGATAGTAACCCCCATAAAACAAAATTCCAAGTTCTCTGCTGTAATAGGAAAAATCCGTCTTCCACGGCTTTGTCCCATGGAATGAGACATCCGGCATGCCCAGTCCTTTTCCGTCCATTCCGGTAAGCAGATGATCCTGATGATACAACGGCTGTTTTTTCCGGAACGTGATCAATTGTCTGACAAATTCAAAGGTGTCCCGGTTTTTCTCTGTCAATCTCCAGTCCAGCCATGTGGTATTGTTGTCCTGACAATAGGCGTTGTTGTTTCCCTTCTGCGTATTGCCAAATTCGTCTCCTGCTAAAAGCATCGGACTTGCCATTCCAAGAAAATTCATAACCAGTGCATTTCTCTCCTGCTTCTCTCTGGTTGTTCTGACTATTTTCTTTCTGGACGGTCCTTCGGCGCCACAATTCCAGCTGTAATTGAGATCTGTGCCGTCCTGGTTTTTTTCGCCATTTTCCTCATTGTGTTTCACATCATAGGAAATCAGATCCCGGAGCGTAAACCCATTGTTCTGGGCGATATAGTGAATAACACCCACGCCTTTTTTCTGTTCCCTCATGCGGTACGCAAATCTCTGCGTCTGTCCCTCATCACTTTTCAGATACCTTCTGGCATCTACTAAAAATCCATCATTCATCTCCAGCAGACGTTCTTTCCCAGCTTCCACCGGCTGCTCATCCCAATGACTGCCGATCAATTTAATATGGGAAAGGATCGGATCTTCCATAATCCAGCAAAGATCGATCGAATCCTGATTGATCCGGAATCCATCCACATGAAACTCTGTAACATAATACCGCAGACAGCGGACAATAAATTCTGGACGTTGCTTTGTAAAGTACATATCCAGAATGATCTGAATCCCTTCCCGATGAAGTTCTTTTATCATCTTTTTCAGTTCTACGCTTGTAGATTCATCTCCCGATCCATAGGATGCTTTCGGGGCAAAATAAAAAGCATCTGCTGCATAGCCCCAATAGTTTATCTTGCCGGTGGGTGTTCCCTTTTCATCTTTCATCAGCTCATCAAAGTCATAAACTGGCATCAGAAGGATCGCATTGATGCCCAGATTTTTTAAATAGGGAATCTTGCGTTGCAGTCCGGCAAAAGTCCCCCGTTCTTTTGTCTCCACTCCGGAGCTGACATGCTTTGTGAAGCCCCGCACATGACATTGATACAGGATCATATCCTGTACCGGAAGCTTTTCTTTCTTGTCTCCGTCCCAGGAAAATTGCTGAAAATCAAAAACTCCCAGAATACGGTCCTGATGTCGTCCAAACTTTTCTCTGCCTCGGATTCTCTTGGCATAGGGATCCACAACATGACTGCCATCAATACAAAAATCATACGAAACACCTTGCAGGCTCTGGCATAATCCCGGCGCACACAGTGTTACCGAAAACACATCTTCCGCTCCAATCTCGCAAAAAGACGCCATCGGTATCTTTTTCGTCTTTCTTCCACCGACAGCCGTTTCTCCGTAAAGACACAACTGGCACTTTTCAGCATCCTTTTTCCAAGTAGAAATCTGTATTCGATCCGGACTCTTTACCAAAACACCAAGTCCATCTCCTGCGCCTGCCATAAAATCTATTGTCTTTTCAACTTGTATGTCTTTCCACGTATCCATAATCGATAGCCTTTCTGTATTTTATCTTCAACCCTGTCGTTCAAAGATCCATGTCTGGCTCTGATAATCTCCATGGAACCATGTTGCAATACCAATCTCCATCAGTTCTCCACCCGAATAAGAAATTCCGGTTTCTGTATTTTTATATATTGCCTCTGGTTCCAGCCCCTGACATTTTAAACGAACCGGGCCATAATTGACCTGTGCCATGATCTGTACAGCAACCAAAAAGAATTGATCTTTTTGCTCCGACAAATACATCCATGAGCATATATTGTCCTCAAACGGATTCCGCAAACGATACATATCCGCCTTCATAAGCCATCCCCGGATCTCTTTATACTGTTCGATCTGCTGTTTTACTTCGTCCTTTTCGACATCCGTAAACTGTGAAAGATCCAGCTCATAACCAAAGTTTCCGCTCATTGCTACATCGCCTCTGGTCTTTAACGGAGTCACTCTGCCAGACTGATGATTCGGAACCGCAGAAACATGCGCTCCCATCGTGCTGATCGGATAAACCATACTGGTTCCGTATTGGATCTTCAGCCGTTCGATCGGATCCGTGTCATCACTCGTCCAGGTCTGAGGCATATAATACAACATACCAGGGTCAAATCTTCCGCCACCACCGGAGCAGCTTTCAAACAACACATCCGGAAATGCCAGCGTGAGCGAATCTATGATCTGATACAGTCCCAGCATATAACGATGCGCTACCTCGCCCTGTTGTTCGGGTGGAAGTGCCAGCGATCCAACATTGCTCATGTGCCGGTTCATATCCCACTTCACATAAGAAATCGGTGCTGAATTGAGCAGATTTGCCAACACATTGATAAGGTATGCACACACATCTTTTCTGCTCAGGTCCAAAGTAAGCTGATGACGGCACTGGGAACGCTCTCTTCCCTTTACCTGAAGACACCAGTCTTTATGTTCCTGATACAACCGGCTGTTTTCCGAGATCATCTCCGGTTCCATCCACAATCCAAATTCAATTCCATTTTCCCGGACCTTTTCTGCCAGCCCGGAAATGCCATTCGG
>CAKREC010000053.1 GCA_934316925.1 uncultured Eubacterium sp. | reverse complement strand
TCGATCCAGGTTCCGGAAGACGGAAAGACGAAATATGTATTCTTTTTAGGATCGACTGGTGTAGGAAAGACAACAACGATCGCCAAGATTGCATCTGCCCTGAAATTAGAGAAAAAAGCAAATATTGCACTGGTTACAGCGGACACGTATCGAATCGCTGCGGTAGAACAGTTAAAAACATATGCTAACATTTTGTCGGTTCCGCTTCATGTAATCTACAGCCCGGATGAATTAGATAAAATGCAGGAGCAATTGCAGCAGTTTGACATCTGCCTGATTGATACGGCAGGTCGTTCTCACAAAAATGCAGAACAGATTGCGGATATCCGGAATCTGATCGAACAGGTGCCAATTTCACAAAGACAGGTTTATCTGGTGTTAAATGCAGGAATTAAGTATTCGGATCTTCAGGAAATTGCGAAAGTGTATGGTGATATGACAGACTTTAGTCTGATCTTTACAAAACTGGATGAAACGTCTTCTGCAGGTGCCATGTTAAATATGCGTGTAAAAACAAAATGTCCGTTATCCTATGTTACATGGGGGCAAAATGTACCGGATGACATCGGAGAAGTAAATGCACAGAAAGTAGCAAAAGAATTGCTCGGAGGAAATAACAAATAGAGATTGCTTGTAAAAGTGATCCAGAAAGAAGGTGTCCAATGGATCAGGCACAAGGACTACGTAATATAATTAAAAAACAATCTGTTACGCCAGAAAGCCAGGAGGCTAGAGTTATCACGATCACTTCGGGCAAAGGAGGCGTAGGAAAGACAAGCGTTTCGGTAAATTTGGCGATTGCACTCAGCCGGCTGGGCAAAAAAGTGGTACTGCTGGATGCTGATTTTGGACTTGCCAATATTGAGATCATGCTGGGAATCCGTCCCAAATATAATCTGGCAGATTTGATGTTCCGTGGTAAAAGCATTCAGGACATCATTACATATGGTCCGGAGAATATTGGCTTTATTTCCGGTGGTTCCGGCATCAATGAGATGGCGAACCTTACCAGGGAACAGATTTTTCATTTGATACAGAAGATGCGCGAACTGGATCAGTTGGCAGATGTTATCATTGTAGATACGGGTGCTGGGATCGGAGATGCTGTGCTTGAATTTGTTGCTGCAAGTACGGAGGTTCTTCTGGTGGCAACGCCAGAGCCGACATCCATCACCGATGCGTATGCACTGCTAAAATCGTTGAATCGGAATGAGTCTTACCGCCATGGAAATACCGTTGTAAAAATGATCGCAAATCAGGTCAGAAACAATATAGATGCGGATGAATTGTTTGAAAATATTGGGATTGTTGTCAATAAATTTCTGGATATTGAAGTGGAGTATCTTGGACCAATTCCGTACGATCCGAATATGCAAAAGGCAGTCATGCGTCAGCAGCCTTTGACGGTGACAGAGCCGGGTTCGTCTGCTTCACGATCGATCATGAAGATTGCCAATATTTTAGAGGACAGACAAGAGGATGAAAGAAAAGGTATCGGGATCATGAAACTATTTGCCAGTGTGATCCAGATGAAATTCAGCCGGTAAAGTTTTAGAGGAGAAGCGACAACATGGATGTTAAATTTGAAATCGGGGATCGGTTGGAACTGACCCATGAAAAAAGTAAATTGGGCTACTCATTGTCTGAAAATAAATACAGCAGTCAGATTTTGGATTTTGATGGTGTGCGGACTGCAAAGATTGCTACGCCCATTCTGGAAGGACGAGTTGTTCCTCTGGAAGTAGGGGATCAGTATCAGATGTGCTTTTTTACAAAAAAAGGGTTGTATCAATGTCTGGGCCGTGTGGAAAAAAGATATGTTGTGGATCGAATTCACATTATTGAGATGCTGCTTCTGACTGAAATGAAAAAATTTCAGCGCCGCGAGTTCTTTCGCCTAGACTGTATGCTGGATATTGAATACCGGGAGATCAGTGAATTTGAACATAAGATCCGAAGAATTCTGGAATCCGATAAGATGGCGTCTGAGGAGAATAAGGAACACTTGAAGGAAGCGCTCAAGCGTGTAGAAAAAGAGTGGAAAAAAGGAGGCCTTTCGGATATTAGTGGAGGAGGTCTTCGGTTTCACTGCGAGAATGCCTTAGAAAAAAAACAGATTGTTGAAGTCCGGATGCCGCTTTTGCTCGACGGCGGAACTGAATGGTGTGACTTTTTGGTGACGGTACTGGGATGCAGTCAGATGCAGGGCAGTTATCATAATTATGATATCCGGGGGAGATTTGTCGACATACAAAGGGAGATGCAGGAGAAGATCGTTCAATTTGTTTTTGAAGAACAACGTAGAAGAATGAAAAAGGAGTAGGGCATATGGGAAAAAAAGTATTAGTAGTTGATGACTCTGCACTTATGAGAAGGGTTGTATCTGATATAATAAATGCAGATGAGAATTTTGAAGTTGTTACCACGGCACCGAATGGTAAGCTGGCATTGGAAAAAATTCTTATTGACCGGTCGTTATATCAGCTTATATTAGTTGATATTCAGATGCCTGTGATGAATGGTGTAGAATTATTGCATCAATTAAAAAACTATCATTTGGATATTCCGGTGATCGTTATCAGTTCCATAGCGAGTAAAAGTGCAAAAGAAACGATGGAAGCTTTGGAACTGGGAGCCTTTGATTTTGTGAAAAAACCGGACAGTTCTCAGAAGGACGGTATGGAGTTTTTCAGAAAGCAGATCCTTAGCAGATGCTATGCTGCTTTTGGAGAAGAATTCGAGGAAATAAAGACACCGATAAATATTCCGGTTTTAACACCAAAGAAGACCCCGGCAGCAAAAAAAAGAACGACAGCAGATAAACTTGTTGTGATCGTGTCCTCTACCGGTGGACCAAGGTCATTACAGTCGGTCATTCCTAAGTTCCCGGAAGAATTTCCGTATCCGATCGTTGTTTTACAGCATATGCCGGAAGGATTTACCGAGTCACTGGCACAGCGTCTGAATGAACTTAGTCCATTGCATGTAAAGGAAGCCGAAGATGGTGAAAGCATACAAAAAGGCAACGTTTATATTGCGATGGGGGGCAAGCAGTGTGAGATTTATTACAAAAACGGATCTCATTATTTCTGGGAGAACGACAAGCCGGCCAGAGGTGGTCTGAAACCATGTGGAGACATTTTGCTGGAGTCACTGGCCGAAAGCCAGTATCCGGAGATTATCTGCGGGATCATGACCGGAATGGGAAGCGATGGTACCAACGGTGTGATCGCTTTGAAAGAAGTGAAAGATGTAACCGTTGTGGCGCAGGATGAAGCAACCAGTGTGGTATATGGTATGCCACGCGCGGTGTTTAATGCCGGCATGGTTGATCGGGTTGCGCCATTGGAAGAATTAGCAAATGCTATTATAGAACAAACAGGAGTGTGAAGCTATGGATACGAGTCAGTACTTGGATTTATTTATTGATGAGACGAAGGAACATTTACAAAATTTAAATGAGCATATTCTTGTGTTGGAAAAAGAACCGGAAAATGCCGACACGATCAATGAGATCTTTCGTGCTGCGCATACATTGAAAGGTATGTCCGGAACGATGGGATTTACAAGAATGCAAAGGCTTACTCATGATCTGGAAAATGTTTTTTCAGAAATTCGTAATGGCAATATGAAGGTAAGTGCCAAATTGATTGATGTTCTGTTTCGTGGACTGGATGCTTTGGAGTCGTATTCGGATGTGATCGCCAGTGAGGGAAATGAAGGTACAGAAGATAATGAGGATATTATCAACGATCTGAATGCTTTGCTGGAGGAAGAAAAAGGAGGCGCACCGGCAGAAGACAAGAAGCCGGAAAAGAAAGAAGCTTCTGCGCCGGCGACACCGGTTGAACCACAGGCATCTGGTAATGGAGAAGAAAAATATAGTCAGATTGAAATTTCGGAATATGAGATCACAGCGATGAAGTCTGCGCTGGAAGAAGGCAAAAATATTTACGGCATCACGGTATATCTGCAGGAAAGCTGTATACTCAAAGCAGCGCGCGCATTCCTTGTATTTAAATCGGTAGAAAACAAAGGAGAACTGATCAAATCCGTTCCGACAACAGAACAGATTGAAGATGAAGAGTTTGATTTCGATTTCAGCTGGATCTTAGCAACGACAGAATCAAAAGAAACGATCAAAAAGCTGATCAGCAATGTTTCGGAGATCAAGGATGTAAGCATTGGTGACTTCCCAATTCCACAGGGACAGGAACCGGAAAAAGTGGTTGAAAAAACAGAGACGGCTGAGAAGCAGAAACCGGAAGAAAAGAAAGAAAAACCAAAGAAATCAAAAGCCAAAGTTGGCAATCGCTCAGTTCGTGTAGATATCGATAAATTAGACAATCTCATGAATTTGGTGAGTGAGTTGATCATAGCGAAAAATGGGCTGGTGTCTGCCAGTGCTGGTGATATCCGAAGCAAAAACCAGACATTTAATGAACAGATCGAGTATCTGGAACGTGTTACAACCAACCTTCATGAATCCGTCATGAAAGTTCGAATGGTTCCGATTGACAGTGTTGTAAATCGATTCCCTCGTATGATCCGCGACTTGAATCGTAAATTAGATAAGAAAATGGAACTGTATATGACCGGTGAAGAGACCGAACTGGACCGAACCGTTATTGATGAAATCGGAGATCCTTTGATGCACTTACTTCGTAATTCAGCGGATCATGGTCTGGAAGACAATGCAGAACGTGTTCGACTTGGAAAACCGGAAGTAGGCTCGATCTTTTTGGATGCTTATCAGGACGGTAACAATGTTGTTATTGAAGTTCGTGATGACGGTGCCGGAATCGATGTAGATAAAGTCCGCAGAAAAGCACTGGAAAAAGGATCGATCACGGAAAAACAGGCAGAAACGATGACGGATAAGGATTATATTGATCTGTTATTCCAGCCGAGCTTTTCGACAGCAGATAAGATCACGGATGTTTCCGGCCGTGGTGTAGGCCTGGATGTTGTAAAAACGAAGATCGAAGCACTGGGAGGAAGTATCAGTGCCAAGACAGTAGCCGGAGAAGGAAGTACATTTACAATCCAGCTGCCACTTACCCTGGCGATCATACAGGCATTGATGGTAGAAGTGGGAAAAGAAAAATATGCGATTCCACTTGGCAGCATCAATAGCATTGAAGATGTTGCGAAAGATGATATTTGTCTGGTTCAGTCCAAAGAAGTGATCAACCTTCGCGGCAGTGTGATCCCGATCATACATATGGACGAACTTCTCGGTGTAGAAGAAGAGCGTGGAGAGAGCGACTCCTATGTTATTGTTATCATCAAGAAGGGAGATCAGAGAGCAGGCTTGATCGTAGATTCTCTGATCGGACAGCAGGAAACGGTTATCAAATCTTTGGGACATCATATTACTTATGATAAATTGTTCAGTGGAGCAACGATTCTTGGTGATGGTGAAGTTGCACTGATTCTTGACACAAATTCATTAGTTTAGGAGGGGCGACGTATGAGTGAGGAAATGACTACTACAACAAATGCAGGTGAGATCCTGCAGTATATTGATATTACCCTTGGCAATGAACAATATGGAATCGATATCCGGTTTGTAGACAATATTGTTCGGATCCAGCAGATTACCCGGGTGCCAAAATCTCAGCCCTATTATGTAGGTGTGATCAATTTGCGTGGTGAAGTTGTACCGATCATGAGTATTCGGAAAAAATTTGAATTAGAAGATGATATGTATGACAATGCTACCAGGATCATTATCGTTCGCCTTGAGGATCAGTCTAAGATCGGTGTGATCGTTGATGAGGTCAAAGAAGTAGTAAATATTGATCCGGCAGAAATTGAAAAGCCGGCATTTAAATTGGATGAAAAAAATGCTGCTTATCTGGCAGGAATTGGTAAGAAAGGGGATCAATTAATCTCTTTGCTGGACATTCAGGCTGTGTTAGATGACAAGAAAGAAGCGTGAGGGATATTATTCGAGTAGGTATAGCAGAATACAAGATCTGTAAAGTCCCGGAAGAAATTTCTACTTTGGGGCTGGGGTCTTGTGTTGGAGTTGTAATTTATAATAAAGAAACTGGAATCTGTGGTCTGGCGCATATTATGCTGCCGGACAGTAAAAAGATGGCATCCAGTGATAATCCGTATAAATTTGCAGATACCTGCTTGCAGGAGATGATCGAGCAGTTGCAAAAACAAGCGGGCAAAAATGCAACTTTTTTTGCAAAAGTTGCAGGCGGAGCTAAGATGTTCAACCATTCTTCCAATCAGGAATTTTTAAATATTGGTGCTTTGAATTATGTTGCTGTGTGTTGTGTGCTGGCGGGATACCACATTCCGATCGTAAGTGAGGACGTTGGTGGAAATTTCAGCCGGACGATCATCTATAATTCAGAAAATCAGGAACTGCTGATCAAGGCTGTAAAAGAAAAAGGCGTTGAAAAGTATGTTATATAAGAGTGGACATATGAAAGCAGATATTTGAGGTAGGTGTAACATGAAGTATCGTTATATTCCAGCATTTGTTATGCTATTTGCCGGACTGATCTGTTGTATTCTCAGCATTGTGCAGTGTTGGCCGGTACAAATGGCTATGACAGCGCTGATCATTGTTTTGATTTTATTTTATATCATCGGACAGATTGCTGCACAGATTGTGGGAAAAGTTCAGGCAGAACATATTGCGATGGTGGAAGCAGAGAAAAAACGTCAGGAAGAAGAAAAGCTTAAACAGGAGCAACTGGCTGCACAGCAGGTAGAGGAAGCGGAATCTGGAGAAGATGAGCAACAGACTCAGGAAGAAGTATAGGAACAGGGGGAACCTTTAGCCTATGAAGGAAGCAGATAGAAAAAAACTATGGGATCAGTACCAAAAAGACAGATCTCCCGAGATTCGGGAAAAGTTAATATTAGAATATGCGAATGTGGTAAATCTGGTAGCTGGTCGGCTTAGTATGTATCTAGGGTATACAGTAGAATATGACGACCTTGTGGGGTATGGCATATTCGGACTGATTGATGCGATTGATAAGTTTGACACCAAAAAAGAGGTAAAGTTCGAGACATATGCCAGTCTTCGAATTCGTGGTGCGATCCTGGATCAGATTCGTAAAATGGATTGGGTTCCTAGAACGCTCAGACAGAAACAAAAGCGCATGGATGCTGCGGCAGCTAAGTTGGAAGAAACTTTAGGAAGACCAGCAGAAGCAAAAGAAATTGCGAATGAACTTGGTATATCAGAAGAGGAATATTTAGGCTGGCGTTCCGAAGCGGAACTTTCCAATATGGTATCTCTGGATGATTATCTGGAACAGGGAAGTGAAGGTCGCATGGATACGCTGGGAACCAAGTTTCAACAACCGGAAAAGGCGATTCAGAAGCAGGAACTGAAAGCCATGCTGGTAGAGGCTTTGCAGACATTGACCGAAAAAGAGCAAAAAGTGATCACATTTTATTATTATGAAGAGCTGACTCTTAAAGAGATCAGTCAGATTTTATCAGTTTCGGAATCCAGAGTTTCTCAGCTTCATACCAAAGCATTACAAAAGATAAAGAAAGTATTGGGAGATTCAGTAGAACTTTTAAATCTGTTTTGATCAGTCACATTAGGCTGGAAAGGAGGACTTATGGCGCAAGATTATATTCCGGAAAGTGAACGATGCGAAGTTACGGTATTGCCGAAAGGAGAACGTGCGCTGGCAAGATTTTATCCTCCGGATGAGGGCGGTGCTCTCTTAACAGAAGAAAATATTATAAGTGATCTGTGCATGGCGGGAATCAAACATGGTGTAAAAAGAAAAGCAATTGAACATTTTTTGGCGCACCGTGAGTATAACAGAGATTATATTATTGCGGAATGCACACCTCCGATCCAGGGACATGATGCGGTTGTTACATATCTGTTTGATGTAAATGTGACGGCCAAGCCGAAATTAAATGAAGATGGAAGTGTGGATTTTCATCAATTAGGAAATATCAAAACGGTAAACAAAGGAGATAAATTGGCGGTATTAACGCCGATGGACAAAGGACGTCCCGGAATTTCCGTTTTAGGAACTCCGCTAAAGCCGGTAAAAGTAAAAAATCGTCATTTGCGATATGGAAGAAACATAACGATATCGGAAGATCGTTGTGAATTGTATTCGGAAGTATCCGGACATGTTACACTGGTAGATGATATGGTTATGGTATCGGACATCTATCATGTTCCAGCAAATGTGGATGCTTCTACAGGGGATATACAGTACAAGGGGACGGTTGAAGTGACTGGAAATGTAAATACCGGCTTCAAGATTGAAGCAGACGGCGATATTATCGTTCATGGTGTTACAGAAGGAGCAACTTTGATTTCCGGTGGAAATATTGTATTAAAACGAGGCATGCAGGGAATGGATCGGGGACTGCTGCAGGCAGAAGGAAATGTTACCGCTAAGTTCCTTGAAAATTGTGAAGTGAACTGCAAGGGCGGAGTGAAAGCAGATGCAATTCTTCACAGCAAGATTGAATGCTGGGATAATGTTTCTGTGCGTGGCAGAAAAGGATTGATCAACGGTGGATATATTCACACCTATGGAACGATACATGCTACTACACTGGGTTCTACGATGGGGGCGTCCACAAAGATTGTGATCATTTCGGATATGGAATTGCAAAAACGTGTTGTAGAACTTCGAGATAAAATATCGGAAACCGAAGAAGCACTGGAAAAAATTGATCAGGTTGCAGCAAATATAAAGCAGGCCTTAGAAGCGGGAAAAGAACCTACAGAAAACCAGATCAATTATGTGAAACAGGCGGTGGCGAGCAAACCGGCATTGTCCCGGTCGCTGCGTGAAATGCGCATAGAGAGGGAAGATTTGCAGACTCGCATTGATAAACATAAAAATGCATGTGTGATGGTTGAGGATGTTGTGTATTCCGGCGTTCGTTTGACGATCAAAGATGTAATGAAAAATGTCCATGATAATATCTCCCGATGTAAGTTTGTGCGCGAGGGAGCAGATGTTTGTATGAAGATTTTCTAGAAAGGATGTGGTTATATGTTGAACTCCGTAGATTTTGTTACCATGTTACCGAGAACGGCAGAGGCAGCTGATATTCAGGGAAGAGAAATGAGCCAGCTGCAGCACGCGGCCAGTCAGCCAGGTGTACAATTTCAACATAAAACACAGGAAAATGCAAGAAGAACGGTAGAAACGAAAAAAGCAGAAACAGAAGATTGCACAAAAAAAGAAGGCTCTGGTCATGGCGCGGGTTATTCGCATGGACAGAAAAATAAAAAAATTGTTGACGATCAGAAGAAAGACATAAAATCATCCGAAAAAGATACTCATCGGACTTTGGATATTACGATTTGATTTGGAGGAAAGTATGACGATATTGGAAATCTTGATGCTCATAGCTGGCTTCGCCTGCTTGTGCATCAGTTTTTTTGTTTCAAATAAAAAGCAGGGAGACGAGACCGATTTCGGTGACAAAGGTTCACTAGTCTGGACTGAGAAAGAAGAGGAACTCATTGCCAATCGTGTGAAAGAATTGCTGGATCAGCAGCAAGATACGGCGCTGGAACAGGCGAAGGAACAGATGAGCCACTTATGTAATGACAAGATTATGGCGATTGATGAATTTTCTGAACAGATTCTGGAAAAAATTGAAAAGAATCATCAGGAAGTTGTATTTATGTACAATATGCTGAACGAAAAAGAAAAGGATGTTTCACAGATCGTTCAGAAAAAGATACTGGTTTCTAAGGAGACTTCTGCCAGCAAAAACAATACAAAAGAAAGCCAGCCTGCAGAAAAAAAATCTTCTGCAATACCGGCACTGGCAGGTACAGAGGACAACCTGAATGCAACGATCTGCAAGATGTATGATGAAGGCATGTCAGTTCTTGATATTTCGAGGAAACTAAACATAGGACAAGGAGAGGCAAAATTGATTCTTGCCTTACATGGGAGGAAAGAGTCATGAAGCTAAAGTATTTTTTGCGTGGACTTGGAATCGGAATTATCGTCACGGCATTACTGTTCAGCGTACAGCAACGGGACAGAAAAAGTGATACGATACCGGCTGAGATGCCAACGGATGCACCACTTGTTGTTTCCGGTGGCTCATTGCAGACAGAAACACCGGCGATATCGGGGCAGGGAGTATCGGCGACTGCAAAACCGGAAAGCACTCCGACAACGACTCCGGAAGTTACCAAACAGCCGGAGAGAAAAAAAAGTCATGGCAAGATTGTCACATTTACCGTACGAAGCGGTCTGTTGTCCAGTTCCGTTGCCAGAGAGTTAAAAGAAGCAGGAATTATAAAAGATGCGCAGGCTTTTGATGAATATTTGGAGAAAAGTGGTTATGGAAAACAAGTGATCGCCGGAAAGTATAAGATACCAGTTGGCGCATCGTATGAAACGATTGCAGAAATTATTACCGGAAAGAAGTAGAAAAGAGTAAAAATGATTCAAGATATAGAACCGCATGAATTTCACAACGAATATGTTCCGTCGGAACCTCAAACCGGAGATTACCTGCTGGATTTTAACGAACAGGGGATCTTGATCAGAGAAAATGAGGATGGAACTCTGGAAGTGCCGGAATATCAGGGGGAAAAAGAAGTACAATTTTTGTTTACCTTAGATGAAAAGAAGTATTTTCTCGCTAAAAAAGTAAAAGCGGATTCTTCATATCAGCGTATGACCTTACGGGAGATACGCGGGAGAAGACCGAAAGAAGTTGTATTTGCGATCATGACCGGGTACCATTTGTTCCGTTGGTATGAAGAACACCGGTTTTGCGGAGGTTGTGGAGAACGATTGTGTCACAGCAAGACAGAGCGTATGCTCTATTGCCCGTCTTGTGGACAGATGCACTATCCAACGATCGCACCGGCCATCATCGTAGGAGTGATTCATGAGGACAAAATACTGGTGACGCAGTATGCGGGAAGAAATTATAAAAAAGACGCATTGATCGCCGGATTTACCGAAATCGGAGAAACGCTTGAGCAGACCGTAAAGCGGGAAGTGATGGAAGAGGTCGGTCTTTCGGTAAAAAATATTGTATATTACAAAAATCAGCCATGGGGTATGGCGTGCAACCTGCTGGTAGGCTTTTTTGCAGAACTGGAAGGTGACGAGCAGATTTGTCTGGATACATCAGAGTTGTCGGTTGGAAAATGGGTTCGCAGACAGGATATGGAAGTGGTACAGGAAGATTTTTCACTAACAAGAGAAATGATGAATGTATTTGCTATTCATGGAAGAAAGGCATTAAAACCAGATGAAATTGACCGATACAGGGAGGATTATCGATGAGTATTACGGTACAGGAATTAAAAAAACTGCCGGTTGACAGCTATCAGATCATTGACATACGTGATGAAGTAGAGATTTCGCATGGTGCGATTCCGGGAGCGATTGCTATGAAGCCGGAAGAGATTGAAGACAGTGAACTTGTAAATCGTGACAAGTGCTGTGTTATTTGTTGTTCGCGGGGAAAGATGAGTGTCTCGGTGGCAGAACAGCTGCAGGAAAAAGGATATCAGGCAGAGAGTCTGGCTGGAGGCTATATTTCGTGGCTTTTAGATGCGATGCAGGAAGAACCGCAGGATACTTATCAAAAAGATGTAGAACAAAGCCTGAGAAAAAAATTCAGAAAGACTATCTGGTGTAAGTTTACCAAAGCAATCAATACTTATGAACTGGTAAAAGAGGGCGATTGCATTGCGGTTTGCATTTCGGGTGGAAAAGATTCTATGCTGATGGCAAAATTGTTTCAGGAATTAAAACGTCATAATCAGGTGGATTTTGATGTGAAGTTTCTGGTAATGGATCCGGGGTATAGCCCTGCAAACCGACAGGTCATCGAGGAAAATTCAAAAAAACTGGGAGTGCCGATCACGGTTTTTGAATCCGATATTTTTGAATCTGTATATCATATTGAAAAATCACCATGCTATCTGTGCGCTAGAATGAGGCGGGGACATTTGTACAGTTATGCAAAGAGCATGGGCTGCAATAAGATTGCACTGGGACATCATTATGATGACGTGATCGAGACGATCCTGATGGGAATGTTATATGGAGCACAGATGCAGACTATGATGCCAAAACTTCACAGCACCAATTTTGAGGGAATGGAACTGATCCGCCCATTGTATCTGATCCGTGAAGATGATATCAAGGCCTGGCGTGACTACAACAATCTGCATTTTATACAGTGTGCCTGCAAATTTACGGATACGTGTACGACCTGCAACAATGAAGAAACTAAATCCAAACGGATGGAAGTCAAGAAATTGATCCGGCAGTTAAAACAGAAGAATCCATATGTGGAAGGTAATATTTTTAAAAGTGTGGAAAACGTCAATCTGAGCACCGTGATCGCATATAAGGAGAATGGTGTAAAACATCACTTTCTGGACACCTATGATGAATAAAAAACACTTGCGCTTTATGCCAAAATGTGATAAAGTATGAGAGATTGAGAAAAATCACACTGACAGATTTTTGCTATGGTGTCCGTTCTGGATGTAGCAGAAAGAAGATGTCGGTGGAAGAAAAAACCAAATGGAGGTATGAAATAATGAGTGTTATTTCAATGAAACAGTTACTGGAAGCAGGTGTTCATTTTGGACATCAGACAAGAAGATGGAA
>CAKREC010000052.1 GCA_934316925.1 uncultured Eubacterium sp. | reverse complement strand
AAATAAGCGTACCACTATTTCTAATGATACGCCTATCCTCATTAAATCACTTCAAAATGCTTCAACGCATCCTTTATGGCTTCCACTTTCTCTGCTGTCGGATGCTTCCTCGGCTGTTTCAATTCCTCTACCGCATTAGGAGCATCGTACATTGGCAAGCCTAAATCTCTCTTTACCTCTGCGATATATGCGGTATGTACCTTGAAGCCGTATTTAGCTTCTATGTACTCCTTTATCATTTTGTAGGTCACTCGTTCTTTGGGCTTATATTCTTCGGCTCTTTTAGCGATATTATCAAGCGGAACTTTTCCCTCACCCTCGCCAAACTCAACTTTTACGTTGATATGTCCGTCTGGCTTTTTGTGGGAAAGCAGTACTACCGTCTCCACATGTCCCCCCATCGGAAACATATCCGTCACCCGCACCTTCTTCACCTGATACCCCTTGTCCGACAATATCTTCACATCTCTGGCGAGTGTCGCCGGATCGCAACTGACATAAACAATCTTTTTCGGTGCCATTGTTACCATTGTATCCAGCAACTTGCTGTCGCAGCCTTTGCGTGGCGGATCCACAACGATCACATCAACGCCCTGCTCCTGTACAACATCTTCGGCTGCCCCGCAGGAAAAATGAACATTTTGAATCCCGTTTTTTCCAGCGTTGATCCGGGCGTTGTCAATTGCCTGCGGCACAATCTCTACACCGTATACTTCCTTTGCTTTTCTGGCAAGGAAAAGCGAGATCGTTCCAATACCACAATACAGATCCCACACTGATTCCTCCCCTGTCAGTTCTGCAAAATCAAGAGCCGACTGATACAGTTTCTCTGTCTGAATCGGATTTACCTGATAAAAAGACTGCGGCGAGATTTCATAAGAAATGTCTCCGATCTGATCCTCAATAAATTCTTTGCCCCAAAGTAGTTTCATCTTTTTCCCCAGGATCACATTGGTCTTTTCTGTATTGATATTCACAAAGATGCTGGTCATTCCTGGAATTATCAACAATTTTTCCACCAACTTGTCCGCTTCCGGCAAACTGCTTCCATTTAACACCAGGCAGACCATGATCTGTCCGGTGTGTTTGCCAACCCGGATAAATAAATGGCGTACCAAGCCGGTGTGTGACGTCTCGTCGTATGCCGGCACGCGCCACTCATTCAAAAAGTCAAGGACGACTTCCGCCGTCTGATTGATCCGCTCGTCCTGGATCTCACAGCAGTCCATCGGGATCAACCGATGGCTGCGTCCGGCAAAAAATCCCATAACGGCTTTTCCATAATCATCCCGTCGGATCGGGAACTGCGCCTTATTGCGATAATGCCATGGCGTCTCATGCTCTCCTGTCATTCCCTGTATCGGCTGCCACTCAACCTGCGACAGATCTACGCCACCAATTCTTGTCAGACAGTCTTTTACTTTCTTTTCTTTATACGCAAGCTGCCCCTCATAAGAGAGGTGCTGCAACGTACAGCCTCCACATTTTCCAGCAGCGGGACACACCGGCGTCACCCGCTCTGGCGATGGCTCTACAATCTCAAGCAGCCGGGCAAATCCATAATTTTTATTGCATTTCATCATCGAAACTTTGACAACTTCCCCTGGCAGGGCTCCTTTCACAAAAAGGGCATAACCATCCACATGGCCTATGCCCTCTCCGTTATTCCCCAAATCATCAATGGTAATTGTCAATTCGTCATTTTTCTTTAAGGAAATATTTTTCATATATCACAATTCTCCTGTCAACTCATCCCCGGATGTTATTCCGGTAAAGATGTTCTACGTAAATTGCTCTCAAACATGCGGTTGTAACCAAGCCAGCCCATGTCATCGCCGGCAGCCTTAAACACTTCTGTCAGTGTCTGCAACTTTGCGTCGGCATTATCTGCCATATGTAACGCCATTGCCTCCATGATTGCCGGAACTTTCGGTGAACCGTACTCCATCTTGCCGTGGTGCGCCAGGATGCAGTGAACCAGTTCATTCTTCAGTTTCGCCGGAAATCCCGGAATTGCCTGTGCCGCATCTTCCATCGCTCTGGCACCGATATAGATATGACCTAACATCTGGCCGTCATCGGTATAATCGTTCTGCGGAAAATCCGAAATCTCCTGGATCTTTCCCATGTCATGAAAAAGGGCTGCCGTGATCAAAAGATCGCGGTTGATCAACGGATAATGTTCTGCAAAATACTGGCACATATTGGTCACGCTCAGCGTATGTTCCAACAGTCCGCCCATGAATCCATGGTGAACACTTTTTGCAGCAGAGTGCTTCTTAAAAGCGTCGATAAACTCCTTATCCTCTACAAAATATTTTTCCAGGATCGCACGCAGATAGCGGTTTTTCACACTGGCAACATATTTGAGGATCTCACCATACATCGTCGCAATATCCTTGTCACTGCACGGAACATAATCCGCCGGATCGTATTCGCCCTCCTGACTCTTGCGAACACGTGAAATGTTCATCTGCAAATTCCCCTGAAAGCTTGTAACCATGCCTTCACAAAAAATATAATCCATCGCATCGAAATCATCAATGCCGTTGTTCAATTCCCAGATCTTGCCGTCTGCAGTCCCCGTTTTATCCTGCAGCGTCAACGAATAATAAGTCTTTCCTGCCTTTGTCTTCAATACCTGCTTCTGTTTGCAAAGGTATACTCCTACAAACTTTTGACCTTCGCGGTAATCCTTTAAGTAATTCATAATCTGCCTCCTAATAAATTCATACTTATTGTACCTACAAATACCCTTAAAATCAAGGTTATGTTTGAAAATCCGTTGTTTTTCATGTACAATAACAACAGTTGATACGGGGTCGTCAGACGCCCTGATTAAATATAAAAAGAAAGAATGGATTTTATGAATAAAAAAGTATTACACACACTCGAATATTTCAAGATCATAGATCGTCTGGTCGAAGAAGCGGATTCCACCCTGGGAAAAGACCGCTGCCGTCATCTGCTGCCGTCGTCCGACAAAAGTGAGATCATCAGCTGGCAGGCGGAGACGTCTCACGCTCTTATGCGCCGTTTAAAATGGGGAAAGCTTTCCTTTCACGGTCTACAGGACATCCGCCCAAGTCTCCGTCCTTTGGAAAAAGGCGGTATTCTTGGCATGGGGGAACTTCTCAGTATTGCCCGCTGTCTTGAAATTGCCAAAAGTGCGATCGAGTATCACGACAAAGATCCGGAGCTGTCAGACGCTTTGTCCGGACGTTTCTTAAGTCTGACCGATGTGCCGGATCTTCGCAGGGAGATCAACCGCTGTATCCTCAGTCCTGAAGAAATGGCGGACGACGCCAGTGCAGAACTCAAACGCATCCGCCGTGCAATGAAAGGAGCTAACGACCGTATCCGCGAACAGATCAATGCCACTATGGCATCCTCCGCTTCCATGCTGCGGGACAATATCGTCACCATGCGAAACGGACGTTACTGTCTTCCTGTAAAACAGGAGTACAAATCTACATTTCCCGGCATGATCCACGACCAGAGTGCTACCGGTTCCACGTTTTTCATTGAACCTATGGCAATTGTAAAACTGAACAATGAATTAGCAGAACTTGCTATGAAAGAGCAGGAGGAAATCGAGAAAGTCCTTGCGTCGCTCAGCGCCCTGGCAGCGCCATACGCCGAAAGTCTGGAGCGCAATGTGATCCTTTTGAGTGAACTTGACTTTATTTTTGCAAAAGCTTCCCTGTCCAAAAACATGCAGGGCAGCGAACCATTGTTTGATCAACCATATATCCACATTAAAAGGGGGCGTCACCCGCTGATCCCAAAAGAAAAAGTAGTTCCAATCGATGTTTCTCTTGGAAAAACTTATGATCTGTTGATCATTACCGGCCCAAATACCGGTGGTAAGACCGTTTCTCTGAAAACGGTTGGATTATTTACCCTTATGGGTCAGGCAGGGTTGCATATCCCCGCTTATGACCACTCACATCTTCGTGTATACAACGAAGTGTACGCAGATATTGGTGACGAGCAGAGCATCGAACAAAGCCTCAGCACCTTTTCCTCCCATATGGTAAACACTGTCGACATTTTAAAACGCGCCGATCGAAACACGCTGGCGTTATTCGACGAGTTGGGAGCCGGCACAGACCCGACGGAGGGTGCGGCGCTCGCCATTGCGATCTTAGATCATCTGCATAAAAATCATGTAACCGCTATGGCAACCACTCATTATAGTGAGTTAAAAGTATATGCACTTTCTACGGATGGCGTCGAAAATGCGTCCTGTGAATTTGATGTCGAAAGTCTTCAGCCAACCTACCGGCTCTTAGTCGGTGTTCCCGGCAAAAGTAACGCTTTTGCCATATCCGGCAAACTCGGACTTCCAAAGGAGATCATCGAAGAGGCTGGCAAACTGGTCGAGAGTGACGCCAGAAACTTTGAGGATGTTGTAAGCGGACTTGAAAATGCAAGAGTCGAAGCAGAAAAAGAACGCGAAAAGGCAAAACAGATCCGAAAAGAGGCAGAGCATTACAAAGAAAAACTGCAAGCCAAAAATCAAAGGATCGATGACGCAAAAGACAAAATCTTACGCCGTGCCAACGAAGAAGCAAATGAAATCCTTCAGAAAGCAAAAGACATGGCAGACGACTCCATCCGCAAATACAATAAATGGATGCAGGGCGCCGGCATGACAAAAGAAATGGAAAAACAGCGCGCGACGCTTCGCGAAGAACTGAACAACACCGGAAGCAAGCTGACGTTTGACGCCGGTACAAAGAAGCCGAAAAAAGCTCCTGACAAATTGCAGGTAGGCGATATTGTCATGGTACACTCCATGGGAGTAAAAGGAACTGTCAGCACAGAACCCAATAGCAAAGGAAAATGTTTTGTACAAATGGGTATTTTACGTTCCGAAGTGAACGTGAAAGATCTGGAACTGCTGGAGCAGGAAACAAAAGCAGCCAAAAAAGAAGCAAACATTACACATTCCCGAAATTTGAAAATGTCAAAAGCGATGAATATCTCGCCTGAGATCAATCTAATTGGAAATACCGTGGATCAGGCACTGGCTTTACTTGACAAATATTTGGACGATGCCTATCTTGCCAAGTTGCACCAGGTTACCATTATCCACGGTATGGGTACAGGGGCATTGCGAAATGCCGTTCAGAATCATTTGAAAAAATGCAAATATATCAAAAGTTATCGTATGGGTGAATACGGCGAGGGGGGATACGGTGTAACCGTTGCCGAATTCAAATAGTTTATTTTACGAATCTCATGATATAACTACTCTTCTGTTGAGGGCTCCAGTAAATTGGAGTCCTCATATTCATTATCCGAATCTAATCCAATCTCTACAATGCTGATCTTTTCTCCCTTGATCTTGCATTTCAAATACATCGAAGAATCTCCAAGATAAATACTTTTTGCTGACACGTTTAGCGCGTCCGGATCATATGTGTTGATCGTTTCCACCCAGTTTACCGTCATGATCCCTTCCTTTGGAATTGCCAGCAGTTCCTCTTTGCTCTTCACATAACCCTGGTCTTTAATAAATACCGGAAAATCCATGTAGTCACAGAGAGAATCCATATCATACGCCTTGACAGCGGACTGGATTTCTTTTATCTGTGAGGTCAGCGCCTTTTTTGTTTCTTCCTTAGTGGTGTTTGCTTTCTCGTTATCCTTGCTCGATGTATTGTCGCTGTCGGTATCATCGTCAGCAGTATCCGAATTTTGCTTCACAGAAAGGACATTAAGAATATCCTCCATCGCTGCTCCTTCTGTAGCCGTGTCGCAATCATCGACAAAAAAGATGAAGAAAATTTCCTTATACTGGCAGGAAAACAATTTCTCATGATGTTTTCGCTCATACACGGTAACATCAATATCATTTACCGTAATATCATGTTTTTCACGATATCCGTCCATTGCCTGTTCCGGGCCTTCCTCTCTTCCCGCATAACCAATGACATTCAGTCCCTCCAGCACATAATCCTTCGGAAACGTAAATGCAAAAGACTCGTAGTCATCGACAAATTTGTAAGTAACTTTTTCTGCCGGAGACTTTACGACCACCTTAAATCCAAGCGTATCCATGATCTGTGCGAGGATCTTGTCTTTCTCCTGCTCGGTCATTCCTTTTTCTGCTTTGTCCCAACCTACTGCATTTTTATTTACTTTGGTCGTCTTCTTTGACGTTTTCTTGCTGGATTTTACAGATTTCTTCTTCTCGGTCGTTCCGGTAACCAGTTTTCTCGCCTTTGCCTTTGTGATCGGTTCACTCATTGTCACACCAAAGGAAATCGAATCTTCCTCCCAGGTAATGCCATCGCACTTATCATCTCCGTACAAAGTGATCTCTTTTTCATCCATACTCTCTGTGGTGATCTCTTTTTCGCTGTCAAATTTTGCTTTGATCACCTGATCGTCGTCCTGCTCTTTGTACTCGAATACTACCGTATTGTCCAATGTATTCTGCACATCTTCTGTGTTGGCAGATGACTCGCTTTCTTTGGCTTTATCATTTTTTTCACTCTTTTCTTCTTTGTAAGTGATGCGTACATGGCGCTGTTCATTCGCCACCTCGATCTGATCTACCTCATATTTTTCAGGAAGATTATCCAGCGTATAGGTCTTGCAATCGGTCTCTTTCGCAATGTCATCTACCGACGCAAGAGTCACCCACTCAACCGGTTCACCGGTTCCGGCTGTCGTTCCCGGATCCTTGCCTCCTGTCTGCAAGTTGCCCAAAAACTGGGTTCGTATAAAAAGCGCACTTGCCACGATCACCAGACAAGCGGCAGCTATTATTCCATATTCTTTCGGAGAGAATTTACTGACTTTTGTTACCGGTTCCGGCTCCTGCGGATCGGCATTGGCACCAGCGGCAAGTACATTAGAAAGAATGCGGGATTTTGCTTCTTCGGACAATGTCAATTGTTCCATAGCATCTTTGTATTCATTCTTCATGATCGATCTCTCCTTTCTTTTTGATACCCGTCTCCCAACTGTTCTCCTATCATTCCCCTGGCTCGTCTTAACAGCGAACGAACCGTTGATTCTTTTTTCTCTAAGATCTCCGCGATCTCTTTTGTGGAATACTCTTCATAGTAAAATAAATGGATCACACTGCGGTACTTTTCCGGCAACGCCAATACTTTTTCCACAATTTCATCATGACTCTCTCTCTCTTCCTCTGCCGCTATATCATATCCTTCCGGCATTGCCACCTGCTTTTTCCATGCAGCTGATTTCAAAATATCTTTACAGCGATTTGCCGCCACATGCAAAAGCCACGCTTTTACTTTTTGTTCACTTTCAAACGCGATACCGCACTGCATAAAACGAATCAATGTTTCCTGAACAACATCCTCTGCATCCTCTTTTGTTTTCAGATAAGAAAATGCCAGTCGTAATATATCATTGCCAAATTGATTCAAGGCAGATTCCACCGCGTCCGATGGATTCGACCTGACATCTAACATGATCATCCCCCTCTCTACTTATGCAACGATCAGCCAACGCAAAATGTTGCATCTATACAAAAAAATATAAATTTCAGCAGACTGATCTCTCAGCCTGTCAAAATTTATATTCTTCCATCATTTTATCAAACTATTTTTTTGCCAATTCCAGACGGATCATAGACTTACGCAGGGCAAGTTCTGCCCTGGACATATTGATACCCTCTTCCTTGGCTTTCAGTCGACGTTCTGCTCGCAGTTTTGCTTCTTTGGCACGATTGACATCAATCTCTTCCGGCCATTCACAGGATTGTGCCAGAATCGTCACCTTTTCCGGCGTAATTTCCATGAATCCTTCCAACAAAGAAGCCATCTTCACCTGTCCGCCCGGCTCTGTGATCGACAGGATTCCCGGAGCTACGATCGTAGTAAGTGGGATATGATCGGCATAAATACCAATCTCTCCCTCAATCGTATTCAGTTCCACCATCTCTGCCTGTCCGGTATAAAAAATTCGTTCGGGTGATACTACTTCCAACTGAAAAATTTTCATATCTGCCATAGACGCACCCCTACTTGCTTTCCTTATAACGTGCTACTACATCATCAATACTTCCGGCATTCAGGAAATAACTTTCCGGAATATCATCATGCTGACCTTCCAAAATTTCTTTAAATCCCTGAATTGTATCAGAAAGCTGTACATATTTTCCAGGAATACCAGTAAACTGTTCTGCTACGTTAAACGGCTGGGACAAGAAACGCTGAACCTTTCTTGCGCGGTTTACAACCAGCTTGTCATCTTCTGACAACTCGTCCATACCCAGAATAGCGATAATATCCTGTAACTCTTTATATTTCTGCAAAATTTCCTGCACACCACGGGCAACCTGATAATGATCCTCGCCCAGGATTCTAGGATCCAGCATACGGGATGTAGATGCCAGCGGATCAACCGCAGGATAAATACCAAGTTCTACGATGGAACGGTCAAGTACCGTAGTCGCATCCAAATGTGCGAATGTGGTAGCAGGTGCCGGGTCAGTCAAGTCATCCGCTGGCACATATACTGCCTGAACGGAAGTGATCGAACCATTCTTTGTCGAAGTGATACGCTCCTGCAAAGCACCCATCTCCGTCTGCAAAGTCGGCTGGTAACCTACCGCACTTGGCATACGTCCAAGCAGCGCAGATACCTCAGATCCGGCCTGTGTGAAACGGAAAATGTTGTCGATGAACAACAATACATCCTTTCCACCTTTATCACGGAAATACTCTGCCATCGTAAGACCGGTAAGACCTACTCTCATACGAGCTCCAGGTGGCTCATTCATCTGCCCAAATACCATGGTAGTCTTGTCGATTACTCCGGATTCGATCATTTCATAGTACAAGTCATTTCCTTCACGGGTTCGCTCTCCAACACCGGTAAATACAGAATATCCACCATGCTCTGTCGCAATGTTGGTGATCAGCTCCTGGATCAGTACGGTCTTACCTACACCGGCTCCACCAAACAGACCGATCTTACCACCCTTCTGATAAGGACAAAGAAGATCGATAACCTTAATACCAGTTTCCAGGATTTCCGATTCTGTAGACTGCTCTGCAAATGCAGGTGCCTTTCTGTGAATTGGGTCATATTCTTTTACTGCAGGTGGCTCTTTATCGTCAATCGGCTCACCTAATACATTAAACATACGTCCCAGCGTTTCCTCTCCTACCGGTACAGAAATTGGTGCGCCGGTAGCAACTGCTTCCATGCCGCGGATCAAACCATCGGTTGGACCCATGGCGATACAGCGTACTACATCGTCGCCCAAATGCTGTGCAACTTCCACAACCAGGCGTCCACCTTCATTGGTCTGAATATGGATCGCTTCGTTGATCTCCGGAAGATTGCCTGCCTGGAATTTAATATCCAATACAGCTCCGACAATCTGGGTAATAACGCCGAGATTTTTTTTATTATTCTCTGCCATTTTACTCTCCATTCCGGAACACAGTTACCTGTCGTGTTCCTTTTTGCTAGCTGATTGCTGAAGCACCAGCTACGATCTCTGTCAACTCCTGGGTAATCGCTGCCTGACGGGCACGATTGTACTGCAATCCCAGGCTGTCGATCATTTCCTGCGCATTGCTTGTTGCAGAATCCATCGCCTGCATGCGGGCGCCATTTTCACTGGCTGCCGATTCTACCAACGCACCAAAGATCAAACTGTTAATATACAGAGGAATGATATAGCCAAGCGCGGTATCCTCCCCCGGTTCATAATTCATCAGTGCCTGCGCTTCCTGCTTTTCTTCCTTCTCCTCTGAAGAAAATTCATCTTCACTGAATGGAAGAAGTTTGATCAGTGTAGGAATCTGCGTCACTGTGTTCTTAAATACGGTATATGCTAAGTATACTTCATCGATTTCGCCGTTTTGCAATGCGCTGGTAACCGTCTTACCAATCGCAACAGCATCCCCGAACAATGGGTGATTGATAACCTCCGAAAAGTCTCCCTGGCACTCATACCCCTGACGCCGCAGCGCCTCAAGACCTTTTGTTCCTACCGGATAGATCACGGTATCCTCTTGGGAAAAGTCTCCATTTGTGATGAGTTTTACAATGTTGGAGTTGTATCCTCCTGCCAGACCACGATTCGATGTAATGACAATAACACCTTTTTTCTTTGTGCCTTCTTTTGTCTTCAAAAACGGATTGTCCGAATTTTTAGATTGTGCAAGCAGGCTGGTGACTGTTTCATACATTTTGTCGAAGTATGCCTTAGTTCCCTCGGCGCGTCCCTTTGCCTGCTGGAACTTTACCGTGGAAACCAATTTCATAGCGTTTGTTATCTGAGAAGTGCTTTGTATACTAGCTCTGCGCCGTTTAATGTCTCTCATTGAGGCCATATTCTAACACCTCTCTTATTTTTCAATAATAAATTCTTTCTTGAATGCTTCAATTGCCTCATCCAGTTTTTTCTCAGTTTCTTCGCTGATCACTTTTTCATCACGGATCGCTGCCGGAATTTCCGGATGCTTTTCGTCCAGATATTTAAAGAGATCTTTCTCGAATTTCAGTACATACTCAACCGGAATATCAAGCAGATACTGTTTGGTAACTGCGTAAATGATAATAACCTGATACCATACCGGCATTGGTGCATACTGATCCTGTTTCAGAATCTCACGGATTCTTTCACCCTGATTCAACTGACGTTTTGTATCTGCATCCAGATCGGAACCAAACTGTGAAAAAGCAGCCAGCTCTCGATACTGTGCTAACTCCGTACGAATTGGACCGGCAATCTTCTTCATCGCTTTGATCTGTGCGGATCCACCAACTCGGGATACGGACAATCCAGGGTTTACCGCAGGGCGGAAACCGGAATTGAACATCTCTGTCTCCAGATAAATCTGTCCATCGGTGATCGAAATAACATTGGTAGGAATATATGCCGAAACATCTCCTGCCTGTGTCTCGATGATTGGCAGTGCGGTGATCGAACCGCCACCCAGTTTGTCAGACAAACGAGCTGCACGCTCCAACAAACGGGAATGCAGATAGAATACATCACCAGGGAACGCCTCACGGCCTGGTGGTCTGCGAAGGAGCAAGGAAAGTGTACGATAAGCCGCCGCATGTTTGGTCAGATCATCATACACGATAAGTACATCCTTACCATTTTCCATCCATTCTTCACCGATCGCACATCCGGCATACGGTGCAATATACTGCAATGGAGCCAATTCACTGGCAGTCGCTGCTACGACAGTTGTATAGTCCATTGCGCCATGTTCTTCTAATGTTTTTACAATGTTGGCAACGGTCGACGCTTTCTGTCCGATCGCTACATAGATACACAGAACATCCTGATCTTTCTGATTCAGAATGGTATCGATCGCAATCGCCGTTTTACCGGTCTGACGGTCACCAATGATCAACTCACGCTGACCTCTTCCGATCGGCACCATAGCATCAATCGCCTTAATACCTGTCTGCAGTGGTGTGTCTACCGATTTACGGGAGATAACACCAGAGGCAACTCGCTCGATCGGACGGATCTTATCGGTATTGATCGGTCCTTTTCCATCGATCGGCTGTCCTAACGCATTGACAACTCGGCCACTCATCGCATCACCAACAGGAACCGTAGCTACACGACCTGTGGTCTTTACAATGTCACCTTCGTTGATATTGGCAGCATCACCAAGAAGTACAGCGGCTACATTGTCCTCTTCGAGGTTCATAACCATTCCATATACTTCATGAGGGAACTCTAACAGTTCACCCTGCATTGCTTTTTCCAAACCATGAATACGAGCAATACCATCCGCCACCTGAATAACAGTACCTACATTGTCTACTTCAAATTCTGTACTGTATTTTTTTATTTCGTCTTTAATCACAGAACTAATCTCTTCAGGATTTAAATTCATGTAAAAGCACACCTTCTTTCTATACCCTTATCAAACGGGTAGTTTCACATTCATCAACTTTCTTGACATGGACTCCATCTGGGAGCGAATGCTGTTGTCAAGAATTTGATCTCCAATACGGATGATGATCCCTCCAAGAATACTTTTGTCCACCTGGTAGTTCATCTCCAATGTTTCGTATGGAGTCGTTTTGCGAAGTCTTTCTTCCACCTGCTGTTTTTGACTGTCCGTCATCGCGATCGGAGTCGTCACAAACACAACACCGATCTTTTTGTAAGCCTTTGCCTGCTCATCAAAATAATCCAACACAGAAAGCAGCTCTCCGATCCGTCCTTTACGAACCATAACATGCAAGAGCCCCATAGTATCCTGGGATAAAGCATCGCCAAAAACTTCCTTGAGCAAAGACCATTTCTTGTCTTCGGTCATATCCGGATGACCCAACAGTTTCAAAAACTCCTGATTTTCTTCTACTGCCTGTCGGATCGTCTTGACTTCTTCCCAGATAACATCCAGTTCATCTTTTTCCAGAGCAAGTGAAAATAATGCGTCTCCGTATACTGTGGAAACTAGTTTTGCCATGTATCATCACCCATCTCTTTCAATGTTGCGTCAATCAAATCAGCCTGTGTCTTCTCATCCATCGACTCAGATACAAACTTGCCTGCCATCAGTGTTGCCACCTGCACCATCTCCTGGCGCATCTCATCACGAACCTTATCTTTCTCCAGTGCAACTTCTTTTTCTGCACGGTCTTTGATCCGCTGAGCCTCTACTCCGGCTTCGGCAATAATTTCATTTTCTCTCGCCTGGGCATGCTTTCTCGCCTGAACCATAAGTTCTGCTGATTCTTCTTCTACATGAGCCAGCTTACCGTCGTACTCTTCCTTCAGACCCAAAGCGTCTTTCTTCGCATCTGCCGCCTCTTCTAACTGGCTGGCAATATACTTCTTTCTCTTTTCCAGCATTTCTCTTGCCGGATTAAACAAAAGGTATGACAATGCCAGGAAAAGAATGAAAACAGCCAGCAGTGTAAATCCTGCATCTAATAACAGCTGGGGATCTAATCCAAATATTCTATTATCCACTCAGAATCCCTCCTTTCCAATTTCTCTAGTGGGATCATTATTTAAGAAGTGGATTTGCGAACAACAAGATCATAGCTACAGCCAGACCATACAAAGCAGATGTCTCGGCTACGGCCTGTCCTAACAACATCGTTGACATGATCTGTCCACGAGCGCCTGGATTTCTACCAAC
>CAKREC010000051.1 GCA_934316925.1 uncultured Eubacterium sp. | reverse complement strand
CGACGACCCTGGTCGGACAGATCATGAAAGCATACAACGACAAAACGTTTGTTGTTGGAAATATTGGAAATCCATACACCAAAGAGGTAGAGAAAAGCTCCCCGGACTCTGTTACAGTAGCAGAGATCAGCAGTTTTCAGCTGGAGACCATACAGGATTTTAAACCACAGGTAAGCGCGATCCTGAATATCACACCGGATCATCTGAATCGTCACAAAACGATGGAATGTTATACAGATATGAAATTTGCGATCACGAAAAATCAAGGTGCTGGTCAGCTGTGTGTTCTCAATTATGAGGATCCGATCATCCGGGAACGGGCAGATCAGGTGTCATGCCCGGTTGCATTTTTCAGCAGTAAGCAGAAACTCGATCAGGGCTTATACCAGAATGAAAATAAAGATATTGTGGATGGAGCCACAGGGGAGATCTTGATGAACATGTCGGAAAGTCATATTCCGGGTGACCACAATTGTGAGAATATCATGGCTGCGATCCTTATGACCAGAGCGATGGGAGTTCCGATGGAACTTATTATACAGACGGTCAAATCTTTCCAGGCGGTAGAGCATCGTGTTGAATTTGTCAAAACCGTGCGCGGAGTAGATTACTACAATGATTCCAAGGGAACCAATCCGGATGCTGCGATCAAGGGAATTCAATCCATGAGCAAACCGACGGTATTGATCGGTGGTGGATATGATAAAGGCGGAGAGTTTGATGACTGGATCCTCAGTTTTGAAGGAAAAGTGAAAAAACTGCTTTTGATGGGAGCGACGAAAGAACGTATTGCAAAGACAGCAGATCGTCTGGGCTTTCACGATTATGAGTTTGTAGATTCCTTAGAAGATGCTGTCAAACGTGGAGCTCAGATCGCGCAGGATGGAGATGCGGTGCTGCTTTCTCCTGCATGTGCCAGCTGGGATTGTTTTAAATCATATGAAGAGCGAGGATGTATTTTTAAAGATCTGGTTCGAAATTTATAAAAATTTGGAGGCGCATTGGTGGCATCTGAATATCAGAAAAGAGAACCCAGACAGGGAACGGTGGATTACAGTCTGCTGCTGATCACACTATGTCTGGTAGCGTTTGGCATGCTGATGATCTACAGTGCGAGCTCGTATACTTCTCAGGTAAAATATGGAGACTCTGCTTTTTTTCTGAAAAAACAGGGAGTAGGAGTACTTGTCGGGCTTGTGGTCATGTTTATGGTTTCTCGGTTTAAATATAGCAATTATCTGGCTAAATTGCCTGTTTTACAGATGCGGATCATTACGGTAATGTACATAATAGCAGCGGCTCTGCAGGTGGCAGTGTTGTTTGTAGGATCAGAAGTGAATGGAGCCAAGCGCTGGCTTGTGCTTGGCCCGTTGTCGTTTCAGCCGTCGGAGATCACGAAGATCGTTGTGGTTCTGATCACGGCCTATTTTATACAACAGCGCCCGGAGGATATGAGTTATATGAAAGGTGTGCTGCGGGTGTTTTTGCCGGTTGGCTTATTGATCTTACTTGTGGCAACCGAGAATTTGAGCACGGCCATTGTTGTGTTTTTGATCGCCGCCGGTATGTGCTTTGTGGCTGCGAAAAAAAGAAAAATATATCTATTACTGGCTGCCGTGGGAGGAGCTGCCATGGCAGGCTATATTTTACTCGGCGATTCTTTTCGGTCCGGAAGGATTGAGATCTGGCTGAATGTAGAATCTCATCCAAAAGGATATCAGATTTTGCAGGGGCTGTATGCGATCGCGTCCGGAGGGATCTTTGGCAGTGGACTGGGAGAGAGTATGCAGAAACTTGGCTTTATCCCGGAATCCCACAATGATATGATCTTTTCAATCATTTGTGAGGAACTTGGACTGGTTGGTGCCGGACTTGTGGTGCTTATGTTTATTTTTTTATTATGGCGTATTTTCAAGACGGCGATGACAGCCCCCGATCTTTTTTCTGCGTTGATCTGTGTTGGCGTTATGATACATATTGCTTCACAGGTTGTGATCAACATAGCAGTTGTTACCAATTCGATACCGTCGACAGGAATTCCGCTGCCCTTTATCAGCTATGGCGGAACTTCAATCATGATCCTGCTGGCGGAGATGGGGCTTGTGCTTGGAATATCAAAGTATTGTAAAAGCACATAGTCTTTTCCTTTACATAGAATATAACGAATAAATATTCTATGGTGAGTGAATGGCAATTGTAATTCAAGGCGGAAAAAAAGCAGAGGGAACACTGGAGATCCAGGGTTCGAAAAATGCGCTGCTTCCTATGCTGGCAGCGACGACACTTACGGATGAGCCGGTCACGATATTTCATTGTCCGGAACTTACAGATGTCGATGCGATGCTGTCTTTACTTGAAAAAAATGGAAAGAAGATTGAAAAAGCACGTCATTCGATTACGATAACGGGGACATCGCATAAGGATCAGACGCAGATTGGCTGGCCAGCTGAGAAGATCAGGGCCTCGATTTTATTTATGGGAGCTTTGATCGGGCGTCATGGACAGGTGGAAATTGACATGCCTGGCGGATGCTCCATTGGCAGCCGTCCGATCGACATACATTTGTCTGCATTAAAACAGATGGGGATGACCTGGCAGGAAAAAGAAAATGTATTGATCTGTGAAGCGAAGAATGGGATACAGGGGTGCCGGATCGACCTTTCTTATCCGAGCGTTGGGGCAACCGAAAATATTTTGCTGGCTGCTGTGCTGGCAAAAGGAGATACAAAGATCTGCGGAGCTGCGAAAGAACCGGAGATACAACATTTGGCAGACTTTTTAAATGCTATGGGGGCAAAGATCACGGGAGCAGGCACATCTGAGATTGCGATCCGTGGAGTGACGCACCTCAAAGGAACCCGGTGGCAGCTATGTTCCGATCGCATTGTTTTACTTACTTATGGAATGTTGACGGCGGGGTGCGGAGGCGAAGTGTCACTGCGTTCAGAACTTGATTTTTCTACTGCCGAGCGCGATGTACTGGAAAAGATGGGTTGCAGTATATATAAAAAAAAGAACGAATTGGTTATCCGCCAGCAGTATATGGCGAAGGCAGTTCCGTTTCTGGCTACCGGTCCCTATCCGGAATTTCCTACGGACGGCCAGTCGTTAGTTATGGCAGCGCTTACAAGAACTACAGGGATCAGTACGATCGAGGAACGGGTTTTTGAAAATCGGTTTGGCGTGATACGGGAATTGAAAAAGATGGGAGCGGCAATCGATGTTGCCGGAAACCGGGCAAGAGTATCTGGGGTCACACGGCTGCATGGTGCCAGAGTCCACGCCTTTGATCTGCGAGGTGGCGCGGGACTGATCATTGCCGGGGCAATGGCAGAAGGCACCTCGGAAGTTTATGGCGAAGAGTATGTGGCAAGAGGGTATCAGAAAATCACGGAACAGTTAAGAAAACTGGGAATTCAGGCACATTCGAAGAAATAAGTTATGATTGGACAGGAGAATACCATGAAAAAGAAAGCGGGAAAAATTGTAATCATTATATTGAGCACGGTGGTTGTTTTAACTTTTTTGGCCTTTTTCTTCCGGGTAAAAAAAGTGAGAGTGGAAGGAAATGAATATTTTAGTGCAAATCAGACAGCAGCTATGTTTCAGACGAATATTTTTGAAAAAAATATCATTTCCTTCTGGATCCTGCATCACTGCAACTTGATCCATCAGCCGGAATTTGTCCGGGAATATCAGGTGTCATACCCTTCGCCGAATGAAATCCATATTAAACTGTATGAGAAGAAAATGCTGGCAGGGATCGCATACTCCAATCAGTACATTTATTTTGACAAAGATGGTATGGTTATGAAAAGCACAGGAGAACCGATTGAAGGAATTCCGTTATTTGAAACAAAGACCGTTACGACGTTTACGTTGTATTCGCATGTCCAGATGCAGGATGAGAAACTGTTAGACCAGATCATGAACCTTTCAAAGCTGTTTCTGCACTATGAGATTCCCTGGGATAAAGTACAGTTCAATGACAGCCGGGAAGCTTTTTTGTACAGTGGTGACATTAAAGTGGATCTGGGGTGCCAGGACAATTACGATGAAGAAATTTCGGCACTTTCCCATGGAATTCTTACCACCGCAAAAGAAAAAAAACTCAAAGGTGAGATCGACATGACAGATTATCATGTAAAAGACGATGTGATCCTGAAACAGCAGAAATAAAAAGTCTTATAAAAATGTAAAAAATACCTTGATTATTTTTGCTAAAATCAGTATTATATAATATATGTGACTATGTATAAAGATTTCTATGTAAATAGAAGGAGGAACTGTTGTGATAGAGATTAAGTCCAGCGATATAGAGAAGGATACTGCTAACCTGCTTGTTATTGGTGTTGGTGGTGCCGGAAACAATGCTGTCAATCGAATGATAGATGAGGGGATTAAGGGTGTTGAGTTTGTATGTATCAACACTGATAAACAAATTCTTCAGCGTTGCAAGTCTCGCACGTTACAGATTGGTGAGAAACTTACAAAGGGATTAGGAGCCGGCGCACGTCCGGAAGTAGGCGAGAAAGCAGCAGAAGAGAGTCAGGAAGATATTGCAGAGATTGTTAAAGACGCAGATATGGTATTTGTTACCTGTGGTATGGGAGGCGGAACCGGAACCGGAGCTGCTCCTGTAGTTGCCAGAATTGCCAAAGATATGGGCAAGCTTACCATTGGTATTGTGACAAAGCCATTTAGTTTTGAAGGTAAAAATCGTATGAACAATGCGATTTCCGGTGTTGAAAAGTTAAAAGAAGCAGTGGATACATTGATCGTGATCCCGAATGACAAGTTGCTTGCGATCTGTGACCGCCGCACAACGATGCCGGAAGCTCTGGCAAAAGCGGATGAAGTTCTTCAGCAGGGTGTACAGGGAATTACTGACTTGATCAATACACCGGCTCTGATCAATCTGGACTTCGCCGATGTTGTTACGGTTATGAAAGACAAGGGTATCGCTCATATCGGTATCGGTGTCGGAAAAGGTGAGGACAAGTGTATTGAGGCGGTTAAACAGGCAATTACCAGTCCATTGCTTGAGACACAGATCGATGGCGCTACGCATGTAATTATCAATATTTCCGGAGAAGTAGGTATGATGGATGCCAACGAGGCAGCTTCCTATGTTCAGGAACTCGCAGGTGATGAAGCTACGATCATCTTTGGTGCGATGTATGATGAGACACATTCCGACAGCATCACGGTTACGATCATTGCGACCGGTCTGGATGGAGAAGCAAAACCAGCCAATCCTATGGCTGCGTTCAATGCCAAGTATGGAACAGGCAGTACATCTGGATTTATGGGTGGCAGTCAGACGACGACAGCACCCAAACCACAGAGAAGTGGTCTCAGCTTTTTGGATGGCATGGGAGGCAAGAAGACAAATCCGGTTTCCAGTATTCAGCCGGCAACTCCTGGTGCCCGTACCAGTGTGAACACCTCTTTGGATGAGGACATGCCTGTGATCAACAATCGCAGCAATTCGGTTGCATCTTCCAGAGACAACGGAAGAGAAGGAATTAAGATACCAACATTTATTCAGAATAAAAAACAGGAGGGTTAAGTCGTATGACAACTACCGTAATTAAGACAATTGCTACAATTCTTTACATAATTGTATGTGTTGCGCTCGTTATTGTAATTTTGATGCAGGAAGGAAAGACCAATGGTCTTGGTGCTGTGACAGGTGCTGCGGATTCCTATTGGAAGAGAAACAAAGGTCGTTCATCAGAAGGTGTTCTGATCAACATTACCAGAGTTCTGGCAGTTTTGTTTGTTGCCCTTTCACTTGTCCTTTGTACTACTTGGTTAGGATAAATCATTTACAAAAACGGAAAGCACTCCCTCGTTATGTTGGAGTGCTTTTTTCAACGATAGAGGTAGATTATGAAAGAAGAAGAATTAAGACAGCGTGGTGACGAGATTTTTGCATTTATCGAAAGCAAAGAATATCGTCCGATGCGAGCGAGAGATATGGCTGCTTTGTTCTGCGTTCCCAAAAAGCAGCGGGGAGATTTTCATGAGGTGTTAGATTATCTCGTAGCACAGGGAAAAATTGAATTTGATAAAAAAGGTCTGATCGGAGTAGCCAGCACAGATATGCTGGTTGGCCGTTTTATGGCGACACTCAGGGGATTCGGCTTTGTCCGGGTAGAGGGAGAAGATGATGATTATTTCATCTCGGAAAAGTCTTGTGGAAATGCGTTTCATGGGGATACGGTACAGATACATGTAACAAAGAAAAAACATGGAGCAGGAAAACGAAAAGAAGCCGTTGTTGTGAAAGTGCTTGAGAGAGCTACAACGACACTGGTTGGTACATTTACTAAGAATAAAAAAGTTACATTTGTTATTCCTGACTTTGAAAAGTTCCCAGATATCTATATTCCCAAAGGGGGTACGATGGATGCGGTTCAGGGTCATAAGGTACTGGTTGAACTGACCAGCTATGGAGATTCGGGAAAGAGTCCGGAGGGAATCGTGACGCGCATCCTTGGTCATGCCGGGGATCCGGGTGTGGATATTTTGTCCGTGATCAAAGGATTTGGAATTCCGGAAGAGTTCCCAGAAGACGTCTGGAATCAGCTAAAACAGATCCCGGATGAAGTCAGCTCCGAAGATTACGCCGGCCGGGTGGATCTGCGAGGCGTCGATACGGTGACGATCGATGGAGAAGATGCAAAAGATCTGGACGATGCGATCACTATTCACAAAAACGGGAAGAATGAGTATGAACTGGGAGTTCACATTGCTGATGTATCGCATTATGTCACGGAGGGATCTGCGCTGGATAAAGAAGCAATCCAGCGGGGAACCAGTGTATATCTGGTGGATCGTGTTATTCCGATGTTGCCGCATAAGCTTTCTAATGGAATCTGTTCTTTGAATGCCGGTGAGGATCGTCTGGCGTTAAGTTGTATGATGACGATCGATCGAAAGGGAAAAGTTGTTTCTCATCGGATCGCAGAGACTGTGATCCGGGTAACGGAACGCATGAGTTACAACGATGTAAATGATATTCTCACATATCAGAAAGAAGAGACTTGTAAACGGTATGAAACGTTGATCCCGATGTTTGAAACGATGAAGGAACTTGCAGCTATTTTACGCAAGCAGCGTAAGAAACAGGGATCGATCGACTTTGATTTTCCGGAATGCAAGATCCATCTCGATGAAAAAGGCAGACCAATTGAAATTGTGCCGTATGACCGCAATGTTGCGACCAAGATTATTGAAGAGTTTATGCTGATCGCTAACAAGGTTGTAGCAGAGGAATACTTCTGGCTGGAGATTCCATTTTTATATCGTACGCATGAATATCCGGACCTGGAAAAGATACGTGATCTTGCGAGAATGACGGCCGGTTTTGGCTACCATATGAAAGTGGGAAAGGAAGAAGTACATCCTAAAGAGATCCAGCGCCTGATCGAAAAGATGGAAGGAACAAAAGAGGAAGCCTTTTTAAGCCGCCTGACGCTGCGTGCTATGAAAAGAGCACAGTATTCTACGGTAAATGAAGGGCATTTTGGACTGGCGACACAGTATTATTGTCATTTTACCTCTCCGATCCGTCGCTATCCGGATCTTCAGATCCATCGTATTATAAAAGAAAATATCCGATATGGTATAAAAGGCAGACGTTATGCTCATTATGAAGAGATCCTGCCGGAAATTGCCAAGAAAGCCAGCGATTATGAGCGAAGAGCTGATGATGCGGAACGGGAAGTAGAAAAGATGAAAAAGACCGAGTATATGCTGGATCGGGTCGGCAATATCTATTCGGGAGTGATCAGCGGTGTGACTTCCTGGGGCATTTATGTGGAATTGCCAAATACCGTTGAGGGAATGGTGCGCCTTGCGGATATGCAGGATGACCGGTATGTATTTGAAGAGGACAAATATCGAGTGATCGGACATCGTAGTGGAAGGATTTTCCAGATGGGACAGGCAGTAAAGGTCGTTGTGGAAAACGTGGATCTGCCAACAAGAAATATTGATTTTGCTATGGTATTAGATGAGTAGATTGGAGAAATTATGGGTAAAGAATCGAAAAAATTAATTGCAAATAATAAAAAGGCCTGGCATGACTATTTTATTGAAGATAAGTATGAGGCGGGAATTGAGCTTGTGGGTACGGAAGTAAAGTCCGTTCGTCAGGGGCATTGCAGCATCAAAGAGGCATTTATCCGCATTGACAAAAATGGGGAAGTGCAGCTATATGGTATGCATATCAGCCCATATGAAAAAGGAAACATTTTCAATAAGGATCCATTGCGGGTGAGAAAATTGCTGCTGCACAAATATGAGATCCGCAAGCTGATCGGAAAGATGGATCAAAAGGGATACACCTTAGTTCCACTCAGTGTGTATTTCAAGGGGAGCCGTATTAAGGTAGAGATTGCTTTGGCAAAAGGTAAGAAATTGTATGACAAACGACAGGACATTGCCAAAAAAGATCAGAGACGTGCGGCAGAAAGAGAATTCAAGATCAAAAACTTGTGATTATGCACAAATAATACTTGCAAAATTCTGCATAATTAGACAATTTCAACAATAAATATTTACTTTTCTTTGTGATAGGAGTATAATAAAAGTATCATTTTACAGAAAAGGAGACGGGTATTTATGGTAAACAGATTTGTATTGAATGAAACTTCTTATCATGGCGCAGGTGCCATTCAGGAGATTGCTACAGAGGCTAAGGGCAGAGCATTTCAGAAAGCATTTGTATGCTCAGACCCAGATCTTGTGAAGTTTGGAGTGACAAAAAAAGTTCTGGATGTATTGGATGGGGCAGGTCTTGCTTATGAGTTGTATTCCAACATCAAGCCAAATCCTACGATCGAGAATGTACAGACCGGTGTAGAAGCATACAAAAAGTCAGGTGCAGATTATCTGATCGCGATCGGTGGTGGATCATCGATGGATACCGCAAAGGCAATCGGAATTATTATCAACAATCCGGACTTTGCGGATGTTGTGAGCCTGGAAGGAGTGGCGGATACGAAGAATAAGTCCGTGCCGATCTTTGCAGTACCAACGACAGCAGGAACTGCAGCAGAAGTAACGATCAATTACGTTATTACGGATGCAGCGAAGAACCGCAAGATGGTGTGTGTAGATCCAAAAGATATTCCGGTCGTTGCGTTTGTGGATTCTGAGATGATGTCGTCTATGCCGAAAGGATTGACAGCAGCAACCGGTATGGATGCATTGACACATGCGATTGAAGGATATATCACGGCAGGAGCCTGGGAGCTATCCGATATGTTCCATCTGAAAGCGATTGAGATTATTGCTCGTTCTCTTCGCGGTGCTGTAGAAAACACACCGGAAGGCAGAGAAGATATGGCACTCGGTCAATATGTAGCAGGTATGGGATTCTCCAATGTTGGACTTGGTATTGTTCATTCCATGGCACATCCGCTTGGCGCGCTTTATGATACGCCACATGGTGTTGCCAATGCGATCATTTTGCCGACGGTTATGGAGTACAATGCAGAAGCTACCGGTGAGAAATACCGCGATATAGCAAAAGCAATGGGTGTTGCCGGTACGGAGAATATGACCCAGGAGGAATACCGCAAAGCTGCCATTGATGCTGTTCGTCAGTTGTCAATCGATGTAGGAATTCCACAGGATCTGAAGGAAATTGTGAAGGAAGAAGATATTCCATTCCTTGCTCAGTCCGCATACGATGATGCATGCCGTCCGGGCAATCCGAAAGAGACCAGTGTAGAGGATATTACAGAACTGTATAAGAGTTTGATCTGATATAGGGAAAAGACAAATAAGTACATATGAAAGGACCTGCAGGTTACACCGTGGTTGCAACCTGCAGGTCCTTTTTTCGTGGGGTATTATGAAATGTATGTGTATATTAATATAGAGGACACAACCAGAGGGGGAGCGCGATGAAAGATGAAGAGTTAATAAAAATGCTCATAGAGGGAAAAGAGGGCGCTGCGGAGGCATTGATGAACCAATATGGTGCTATGATCCATTACATCATCAATCCGATTGTAGTCAACACACAAGACCGGGAGGAATGCTACTCGGATGTGATATTAAGAGTGTTAGATAAGGTAGAACAATTTACAGGATCTCCTGCTCGTTTTAAGGGATGGCTGACTACCCTGACCCGCAATGTGGCAATTAACAAAGTAAGGGGCAAACATATTGAGCAGGAATCGGAAGAAATGTTGAAAAATATTCCGTCGAAGGAACCAACGCCAGAGGAAAGTTTGTTGAAAATCGAATTGCAGAAAGAGATCAATCATATTTTGAACAATTCGCTAAGACGTCAGGAACAGGAGTTGGTTTATCGAAGATTTTTCTATGAACAAAGCATTGCCCAGATTGCAGGAGAAATGGGAATGACAGAACGCGCCGTAGAAGGAAAACTATATCGTGTGCGAAAAAAGCTGAAAGATATTATAAGCAAAAAGATGGAGGTGTGAGGATGGATCAATTGAATTTGGATAATATATTGGCTCAAAATATAAATGGAGAAGTACCGGAAGATGTCATAAAAAGAATTAATCCATGGATGCGTGCAATGAAGTTGATCCTGGCAGGGTTGGTTCTATCTACAGTGACCTTCCGAATTGGTTCGCAAATCGTTCCGGCGTTCATTTCGTTAGTTGGGATGATCGGTATGTTGCTGGGATTCCGATTTTTAAAGCCTGAAAATATATGGTTCCGGCTTGCTTATGATATAACAGTGGTTTCCATTGTTTTGCAGATTGCAGGGTATGCGATTGATGTTACCTATCTGAACCAGATCCATAGCAGATTGCAGATTTATGGATTGGGTGGAATGCAGACAATTTTGCGGATCGCAACGGTGTTTTTGCTATGGAAGGGGATCCAAAAGATATATCAGAAGGCCGGAATGCAGAATACAGAAGATAGTGCGTTGAAGTTAGCTGTCTGGTATAGTGTTCTTGTTATTTTGATACTGGTGTCTGGATCAAGTGAACTCTTGTTGACAGGGATGAATGGATGGATTATTTTTGCTGTTATTCTTGTCTCGTATTTTGCAATCCTGCGTTCGGTTTACAAAGAGTGGGAACACCTGGAACAGGCGGGGTATTCAGTGCAGTGTTCTGTTGTGCATGTGCCGTCGTGGGTAATCTGTATGCTTATTGTGCTTGCTGCTATCATTGTGCCGGGGATAAGCTACAAGGTTATAGGAAACAATCGCCCCATGGAATGGAAACAGATTAAGCAGGAGGATAATGGAAAGTACAAGGAGATATGTACGCATCTTGTAGAAATAGGATACCCAAAAGAGTGGGTTTACGATCTGACGAAAAAGGATCTGGAGACTATGAAAAATGCTGCACGTGTGATCGTGGCAGATTTTGAGCCACAAAAAGAGGCTGGATCATTTGCGTCAAATGTGAGTGCAAAAAGTGTGTATGTATCTAAAAATAAAGCAGGATCGGAATGGAAAGTCATTACACATTTTTCTATTAGCGATAAAATGACAGTGGATGGGATTGACAGCATCCGGATTGGAATTGATAGTGACTCCGATGGGGAGAAAAAGTCGGGATATATTTTGTGTGATCGGGATGGTATAACGTACCGGAGCAAAATGTTTGCCGGAGAAAATTTATACCGTTCTTTGGATGACATTTTATTATTCACGCGTGAAGTGCGATACGGTTTTTCTATGCCAAAAGGTGCCGTGAATCAAAGAGGGTATGTTTCATATGAAGTAAAAAATTATAATTGGGAGGCGAATACTCTGTTGTGGGGAGATTTGTGGAAACAGCTGCAAGAGAAAAATATACTGCCAGAAGATGAAAGATTTTTCAGTGATGAAATTACGACGTCGATCTGCTACGAACATCATGCGTTGAAGTTTCAGTATCCAAGTGCTTCTCTTCAAGAGCGTATTATGGGAGACGGAGAGGAAGATATGAACAATATAAAGGGAACTACAAGACTGAAGTTGTTATTCGAACAAGAGTCACAAGATCAGTAAAATTAGTATTGACAACCACCATCATATTTGCTACGATGACAATGACAGTACGGGCTTGTACTGGTTTCGACAGGCCGGCTGAAGATGGTGAAGCTATCCGTGGACTGTGACCACGTTAAAACGCAGATTTAAATTTAAACGCTGATAATAAATTAGCTTACGCTGCCTAATTATGGTGGCTGCTGTGCTTGAGAAGCCTACAGCTTAAGTATCAGTATCATCCTTTTGTAGGGAACCTTTTTCATTAAGCTTTGCGTGAAAAAGAGCAATCATGAAGCTACTGAGTCCGGAGGGTGTTAGTTCCCAACCGGATAAAGGAATATGGAAGAACTGACTATGATAGTAGAAGAACATGGGATTCCGGTTTGGACGCGGGTTCGACTCCCGCCAGGTCCACTATTTGTGGTAAGGAGGGACCCAACGAAGTTGGGAGGATTCCTTATCACGCAGGCAGACGCCGGTGAACGGAGTTCGCCTTTTAATGCGTCTGCTCCACTAAAGCTAAACAAGTCGAACTCTCCGTTCGATATTATCGTATATAGGAATATATTTTGTTTAGTGTATCGATGGAAGTAAAAATAACGGCAGTGTATGTTATATAAACGACATACGGTGCTGTTATTTTTTTGTGGTTTGCAAGTGGAAGCCGTCATTGTCGTTCTAGTAAAATTGACAATGATTCTTATAATTGATACACTTAATATATTGAGTATGCCAGAAATATCCTCTCTCACCATCCTTGCCAAGAGAGGAACAACCAGAGACGACATCCTCACCTACCTGCGTAACATGACAACGACCTTTTGCAACACCACTTACGGCAACAAGTTATACAACCATAACGACCGTAAGTTCACACTGGATGACATCATTGAGTACATCCCAAAAGACAACAAGACTTTTGAGGACCGCAACATGAAAATCATCTATGGAACAAGATTCTCAAAAGTAATGCGGATGTCAAACACCATCCATACGCTTTGCGTAGAGCCATCGGAATCCTTTGCCATCGACTCAGAGATTCTATAAGCTCGATAGCCTAAAAAAATGCCAATACTTGGCTACAAGTTCAACGAGTCCCTCGTTGACGGGGAAAAAAGTGACAATAACAGTCACAGATACTAAAAAGGAGTTGAGAATCATAAGACGGGTTAGATTTGAAAACATACCCATTGGTTCCAAATGCAGAACCGAATGGGATGAACAACTTTTGAAAATCAAAGAGGTCCGGATTCAAACAAATTGTGGTCTCTACTACCGAAGTGCAGTAAACATCAAAACAGGCGAACTGACCGATATTTACCCTGCACAATGGGTCTGGACTGAATAATCATTAAAATCAAAAAGGAGGTTCCTTAATGACGAAAAAAATAACCGCAATATTCTTGGCATTGTGCATGGCAATTTCCGTTTTGCCGAT